>NZ_JADPIU010000014.1:0-212378 GCF_023073075.1 Bradyrhizobium sp. 61
GATGTGGCGGCCAGGCGTTGACCACGGACAGAAGCATGAGTTCGGCGGCGTGACGTTCACTCGGGAGGCTTGACATCATCGGGCCCATTACAGAAGGGCGTGTATTCCTAAGGCGATAAATATCGCCCCATTAGGCCGCAGCCGCCGAGTGCCGTATTCATGTCCGCTATTGGAGAACAGGCTGACCAATTTCAAACGCCAACTCGTCGGACAGGGCAACGGTTTACGACCGCTACTGACCTTCCATACCTGTGGTGCAAGGCGAACGTTGTTCAAGTATGTTACAGAACTCGATGAAACCTGGAGGCTATGATGAAATTTCTGGCGCTGGCGTTTTGTTTCTTGTTTGGCGCTTCTGGAACGGTTGCGTTTGCGGGGCCTGCAGAAGAGGCCAACGCTGTGATCGATCAATGGTCAGCGACGTATAGTGCAAACGACCGCGACGCGCTCGTAGGTCTATACGCCCCCGACGCGGTTTTGCTTGGAACGACAAGCCCGGCAATTTCCGAAGGAACAGAGGGGATACGGAAATATTTTCAGGAATTGCCGGGAAGCGGTCGCAAGAACTCGATTGTCGAGATACGAACGCTCGTCCTCAGCGAGACATCCGTCTTGGGAATCGGATTTTACAATTTTGCTCGAGCTGCAGAGAACGATACACCCCGGCCATCACGCTTTACTTTCGTGCTTGTGAAGCGCGACGGTCGATGGATGATCGCGCACCACCATTCGTCACCGCTGTCGGCCGCGCGTCAGTAGCTGTCGGAATTTTGGGAGACATCCTGCAACGATAGCAAGCGAGTGCTCATGGCCGCTAACGGGCTCGGCCGCGGTTCGGACCGATGTCAGCTAAATGGCCCCAACTCGGACCATAAGTGGATCCGCCTTTGCGCCGCTGCCGAGCCATAGTGGACATCGAAGGGGACTGATCTACGCATCGCGATTTATGAAAACGCGCCCTAGTCTAGGGTATGTAGCGGAAGTACGCGGCTTTTTGGGGAGGCTCAGGGAAGCCCCGGATTTCAATTAGCCGTGGTGGAGGCTTGCCTTCCATAAGTAGTATCGCAAGATCGTTAAGCACATTTCGTGTTGTGGCGAACGTGTTATGATTTAGTCCGAACAGTTCATCTCCAATTAGACTGACATCAATCGTCCAAAGTCCAGGCAAAACAACTGGCCCGGCATCAGGTACATCTCCTGCGCGCGGGATACCTCCGGCAATACGCTTCGATAGCTGCAGGGCCTTGTCGTTCTTGGATGCGTAAAGTGTAAGCCCCTTAGTGACCTTTGCAACGCCGGAAATGTCTTGAACAAACATGTCTCGGTCCACATCGGGGGCGACCATAATCAGCTGCGCGATAGCCGTGGGTGATCGTGTCGCGGCGCTATTTGATAGGGCCTCAACTGCGATCAAGTTCCCCATACTGTGAGCTATCACATCGATGTCGTCATATCCGGCTTTGTAAAGATCGTCGATCACGCGAAGAAAGGCCGTGCGCGAAGCCAACGCGCTTTCTTTGTCATAGAGATAGTCCGCGATATCCCCGCGAGACGGCCATGAGAATAAGATTGTGGTGCCTCTGAACTGAAGATCCCAAGTTATCTGCGCTGCCCGGAAGACGGCGTCGCGGAATTTGGTATTGAAGCCATGGACAAACACGAGAGCCTTTTTCTTCTTCGTTGACGCTAGCGTTTTTATCCATTTCGCTTCGTCTGTTTTCTCGATGCTGCGAATAGTAAAATGCTTCGTTGGGTCAAGTGTGTCTCTTCTCAACTCAAATCCGAAGAGCTTAAGGCTCGGGGGCAATTCTATGTTTCCGATGTGGTGTCCTTCAGGCACCCGGACGCGAACGATCCCGACACTCAGATCAGGGTTGCGCTCGCCTGTGTAGCCGCTGACAGCGGTCCAGCCGTTTGAGCTGTAGACAGGAGGTCCGTCGCTTGTGAATGCGGGCTGGGGATGGCCTTCGACATCGGGGGGAGTGTCCGACTGTTTGCGGTTCGTTGCATAGAAAAACTCAACGATACGTGTGTCGATTCTGGAGTCTTGCGCTGCGCTTTCTACGGATTTGTCCGTATCTTTAGCCCCGCTCGCTGTACTTTGATTCCCTTTCTGAATCGCGCCGCCTTGGATATCCGGGTCTATTTTGGTGCCGCCGGGTTTAATCGTTGGCCTGATCGGGGCTGCTATCACGTCAAAAGGCGCGCGCCATGGCTCATCATCTGCCAGCGTGACGGGCCTAAACCTCTCGATAGAAATCCATTGAACTGAGTTGGAGTCAGTGAGGAACTTCCAGTAACTCTCATACCGTGTGTTCTGAATCAAAAAAGTCACGCTATTTGGTTCACGCTCGCGCTCCGCTGCCGATAGGCAGCCTCGTAGCCGGTCCGAAAAGCGAGCGTATCTCCCAACGAAATTTTTGGCAGCTTCCGGCTGAACAATTGCCGGCATTCGCTCTGGGGCCTTCCGCGAAAACGCTTCGCAAATTTGAAGGACGTCTCGCTCGGCGACGATCGGTTGCGCGTAGCTGCTCCCGAAGCCCGTTGCGAAAGCAATTGACCAAACAGCTAGGTATTTCAACCAATGCTGGGGCACGGCACTCCCCTCAAAATGAAAATGCAAGAGACCGGGCAGGCGTTCGTCGCGGAGTTTCTCTTCGTCCAGTGGGGGCTCCCCAGCGGGCCCCGCTCGGTAGTACGCAGTCGTCGTCGGACATCGGCTGTTGAGAGTCGGGAAGGTCGGGCCTCATTGCCGCGCTCCAGCAAAGGTGTTGCAGCTCTTCACCAATCCAGTCGCGTAACCGACATCGAACCAATGATGGCGCTGCGCAGCGCTGCCATGAGTGAACGAGTCAGGCACTACGTACCCCAAGGCACTTTTCTGCAGGGTGTCATTGCCTAGTGCTTCTGTCGTTCGAATTGCCGCTGCTATGTCGCTCGCGTTGACCTTCGCTTTCTCTTTAATTTTACGCGCCCAAATGCCGGCGAGACAATCGGCCTGCAATTCGAGACGAACTTGTAACCGGTTTCTCTCCGCCTCCGTTTCCATGCTCCCTTGAAGCTCGCGCACTTTTGGCATAATTCCCAGCAAGTTCTGAACGTGGTGTCCGATTTCGTGGGCTATCACATAGGCCTGAGGAAGTTGACAGTCGGCGCCGCTCGAATCGCAGGCGTGAAGGTCAGTCTGCATCTCTTGGAAGAACGAAAGGTCGAGGTAGACTTTCTGATCATCAGGACAATAGAATGGTCCCATGATTTTCTCGGCTAATCCGCAGGCCGCGTAGGTGGCGCTTGTGTACAGGACGAGACGGGGTGGCCGATAAGTTAGGCGATCGGATGCGAAGATTGCCTGCCAGACCTCCTCCGTGCTGCCCAGAACTCGCGAAACGAAGAGATACATTTTGTCGCGCGGTGCACCGGTCTGGTCGCCCGACTTCGCTGGAAGCTCAGCATAAAGCCACGCGGCTTGCGCGTCATCGCTACTCGTTGTTGCCGTGAATCCTTCACCGAATAGGCGAGCCCGCATGAAGCTGCCAACCTCGATCTGTTCAGTTTGAGCCACGCCATGACGTTGGTGCGGCCGGACGGTTATTGGCTCCTGATAGCCGACCGTCATTTCCGTCGGAGGATTAAAGACAACTGAACCCGGACCAATCTTGTCGACTTGGTTACGGAGGATGGCAGCGGGGTCTATCGCTGCTGGGCGAACCGCCCAGGCTAAGCCGTCTGTGCAAAGCACCCAGACAGCCACTGCTATCGAAACAAGCGGTCCTTTGGGCATTGCCGGCCCCCGGCGCTCACGATCCGTGCGAAAAGAGCATTCCAGGGTTGTATGTTCAATGAAATATTTCACACTTTGCGCGCGGCATAGGTGCAAGCGATCGGGCCGCCGAATTGTTCCTCCGCGGACCTAAGCGCGTGGGCTACGATGCAAAGGCCCCAACCACTTGGAGACTATCCGTTTTTTGACCGGACATTGGCGCGATGTCGACGCGGCCGTCATCGATGAAGCGCGTTGGGCCTTGCCAGTGCGAGAGGGTGTCGAGCGCTGGATGATGTGCGCGATGGTTAAAATCCGAAGAACTCACTTTGAGTACAATTGGTCCGCTGCGCTGTCTCGGAAGCGTACTTCCCATCCGGCCCTCTGTGAGTGCACACCCTAGCTCGCGCCAAACGCCTTGAAGGTGATGATGGTCAGGGTGTCCTGGATGCCCGGCAGCACCTGCACCTTCTCGTTGATGAAGTGGCCGATGTCGGTGTCCTTATCGACGTAGAACTTTACCAGCAAATCGTAATGGCCGGCCGTGGAGTAGATCTCGGAGGCGATCTCGGCTTCGGCAAGCGCGTTGGCGACCGTGTAGGACTGGCCGAGCTTGCATTTGATCTGGACGAAAAAAGGAACCATTGCAGTCACTCCGAAGCTTATCTGGCGGCTAATAGGCCAAAATCGGCCGGATTTAGCAAGCGAACTTGCGGGCCACCGGGGTGCGCGCTAGGACGGGCGATGGTCTCAAAAACGCGGAAAATCGCCCCATGACGACGCCCGTGGCGCTCACCATCGCCGGCTCCGATTCGAGCGGCGGCGCCGGCATCCAGGCCGACCTGAAGACCTTTGCCGCGCTCGGCGTCTATGGCGCCTCCGCGATCACGGCCCTGACCGCGCAGAACACGCGCGGCGTCACCGGCATCCACGCGGTGCCCGCCGACTTCGTCACCGCGCAGATCGATGCCGTGTTTTCCGATCTCGAGGTCGGCGCGGTGAAGATCGGCATGGTGGCGCAGGCCGCCAGCATCGATGCGATCGCAGCGGCGCTGTCGCGCTGGAAGCCCGAGCATATCGTGCTCGATCCCGTGATGGTCGCAACCTCCGGCGATCGCCTGCTCGCCGCGGAGGCGGTGGAAGCCCTGCGCAAGAAACTGATGCCGCTGGCGTCGGTGATCACGCCTAATCTGCCCGAGGCCGCGGCTCTGCTCGACGAGCCCGTCGCGACACGCGAGGCCGAGATCGAGAGCCAGGGACGCCGGCTGCTGGCGCTGGGCTGCCGCGCGGTCCTGATCAAGGGCGGGCACGGCGAGGGCGCCGAAAGCATCGACTATCTCGTCGAGGCCGAGAACACGATCGCGCTTGCGGCGCCGCGCGTCGCCACCCGCAACACCCACGGCACGGGGTGCTCGCTGTCCTCGGCCGTCGCGGCGGGGCTTGCCAGGGGCGAGGATCTCGAGCGCGCCGTGCGGAACGCCAAGGCCTGGATCAGCGCAGCGATCGCGGCCGCCGACCGCTTCAGCGTCGGCCACGGCCACGGGCCGGTCCATCATTTCCACAAATTTTACTGATCCGGGCCGCCAGCGGCGCGCGGGACCGCTGCCGTTAACCTGATCAGCCATCGGTTCCGGGGTCTTGCGGAGGCCGTTGCGGCGTCATGTCGCCTGATTGTCGCATGCGACTGATATTCGCGGGACGGGCGAGGCGAGGTTTGATTCGTATCCGAGGGTGCCTCAAAGGTTCATTGGTCATCCCCCTGTCACGGGATATTGTTACAGGCTGTCGCATGGGAAGTTACGATGTGAGTGACGAGAGCCCTGAAAGGCGCTTTCGCACGTTGTTCATCTCCGACGTTCATCTCGGAGCCCGCGGTTCTCAAGCCGACCTGCTGCTCGACTTCCTGCGATACCACGATGCCGACACGATCTATCTCGTCGGAGACATCGTCGACGGCTGGGCGCTGAAATCGAGCTGGCACTGGCCGCAATCGCATAACGACCTGGTCCAGAAGCTGCTGCGCAAGGCGCGCAAGGGCGCCAAGGTCATCTACATTCCCGGCAATCACGACGAGTTCCTGCGCAACTATTACGGCACGCATTTCGGCGGCATCGACGTGGTCGAGAACACCGTCCACACCGGCGTGGACGGCAAGCGCTATCTCGTTATCCACGGCGACATCTTCGACCTCGTGGTGCAGAACGCGCGCTGGCTCGCCCATCTCGGCGACAAGGCCTATGACTTCGCGATCCAGATGAATCGCTTCGTCAACTTCTTCCGGCGCATGTTCAAGGTGCCCTATTGGTCGCTGTCGCAATGGGCCAAGCAGAAGGTCAAGAACGCCGTCAACTATATCGGCGCGTTCGAGCAGGCGCTCGCCGCCGAGGCGCGGCGCCACGACGCCGACGGCGTGATCTGCGGCCACATCCACTACGCCGTGATCCGCGACGAGGGCGGCATCCGCTACATGAATTGCGGCGATTGGGTCGAGAGCTGCACGGCGCTGGTCGAGCATGACGACGGTCATTTCGAGATCATCACCTGGGCGGATCAGGCGCGGAAGCCGGCACAGGTCCCGCAGGTCGCAGCCAGAGCTGCATAACAAGGGCCCCTTGATGCGCATCCTGGTCGCGACCGACGCCTGGCACCCGCAAGTCAACGGTGTGGTTCGGACGCTGACCAAGCTCGCTGACGCCGCCAAGGGGCTCGACGTCGAGTTCACGTTCCTGACGCCGCAATCGTTCCGCACCTTCGCGATGCCGAGCTACCGCGACGTGCGGCTCGCCATGCCGCGCCCGGCGCGAATCGCGAAGCTGATCGAAGAGGCGCGCCCCGACAGCATCCACATTGCGACGGAGGGGCCGATCGGCCTGATGGTCCGCCGCTACTGCCGCCAGCGCAAGCTGCCGTTCACGACCAGCTTCCACACCCGCTTTCCCGAATATGTCCGCGCCCGCGTGCCGGTTCCGGAATCCCTGATCTGGCGGGCGCTGCGCCGATTTCACGCGCCCAGCCGCGCCGTGATGGCGGCAACGCCGGCGCTCGCCCGCGAGCTTGGCGAACGCGGCTTCGACAACGTCGTGCTGTGGCCGCGCGGCGTCGACACCAGCCTGTTCCACCCCCGTGGGATCGACCTCTGCCTGCCGGCGCCGGTGTTTCTCTCGGTCGGCCGGGTTGCGGTGGAGAAGAATCTCGAGGCGTTTCTCGATCTCGATCTGCCCGGCACCAAGGTGATCGTCGGCGACGGCCCGGCGCGGGTCGCACTGGAAGAAGCCTATCCGGATGCGATCTTCCTGGGCGAGAAGCACGGCGAGGCGCTGGCGGCAATCTATGCGGCGGCCGACGTGTTCGTGTTCCCCAGCAAGACCGACACGTTCGGCCTGGTCCTGCTGGAAGCGCTCGCCAGCGGCCTGCCGGTTGCGGCGTTCCCGGTGAAGGGCCCCCGCGACGTGATCGGCGATGCACCGGTCGGCGCCCTCGACCACGATCTGCGCAACGCCTGCTTCGCTGCGCTCGACGTGTCCCGGCAGGACTGCGTCGAATTTGCCGCCAATTACACCTGGGAGGCCTCGGCGAGGGCTTTCGTCGATAGCATCAGGGCGGTCGGAGCGGTGCTTCCAGGCAGGAATGGGGCGGAGCCGGTTAGTTTCGTAGCCTGAAAACCAAGGTTCATCGCGCGCAGGTGTCTTGCCCCGCGCCTCGTCCGGCGCGATAACATTAGGCATGACCGAACAGCTCCTCCCGATCGGCCCTGCCGATATCGATGCAGCAGCACGCGTGATCGCGCCCTTCGCCATCCGCACCCCGCTGTTGTCCTTTCCCGTGCTCAACGAGCGCGTCGGCGCAAAGGTCTTCCTGAAGCCGGAGATGCTCCAGCGCACCGGCTCCTTCAAGTTCCGCGGCGCCTTCAACAAGGTCGCCTCGATCCCGCAGGATAAGCGCGCCGGCGGCGTCGTCGCGTTCTCGTCCGGCAACCACGCCCAGGGCGTGGCGGCGGCTGCCAAGATCCTCGACATGCACGCGACCATCGTGATGCCCGCGGATGCGCCGCTGTCGAAGCGCGAGCGCACCAAATCCTATGGCGCCGAGGTGGTGCTGTACGATCGCGATCGCGACGACCGCGAGGCGATCTCGCGCGGCATCGCCGAGAAGCGCGGCGCGACGCTGGTCAGGCCCTATGACGATCCGTTCGTGATCGCGGGGCAGGGCACCGCAGGTCGCGAAATCGCGGAGGACATGGCTGCGCTCGGCCTCAGTCCCGACATCGTGGTGGCGCCGGCCTCCGGCGGCGGCCTGATCGCGGGTGTCGCCACGGCCGTGAAGGCGCGCTATCCGCTCGCCGAGATCGTGGTGGCCGAGCCCGAGGCGTTCGACGATCACGGCATTTCGCTGACCGCCGGCCACCGCGAGCCGCATGGGCCTGCGGGCCGCACCATCTGCGATGCGCTGATGGCCCTGATCCCCGGCGAGATGACCTTTGCGATCAACAGCAAGCTCTTGGCGCGCGGCGTGACGGCATCCGACAAGGAAGTCGGCGCTGCCGTGGCGTTTGCCTATCGCGAGTTGAAGCTCGTGGTCGAGCCAGGCGGTGCTGTCGGTCTTGCCGCGCTGCTTGCGGGACGTCTCGACGTCGCCGGGAAGAACGTCGTCATCGTGCTCTCCGGCGGCAATGTCGATGCGGATCTGTTTGCCGAACTGGTGGCCTGAGAGCGGTTTCCCCGTAGCCCATCCTTCGAGACGCCCGCTTCGCGGGCTCCTCAGGATGAGGTCGGAATGCGCGGCAGAAGTTTCAACCGGCACCGATGCTGATGAGCCTCATCCTGAGGAGACCGCGAAGCGGTCGTCTCGAAGGACGAGGCGCGCGCTCGGGCCGCGCCACGAGGTAAGGACTGGCTGCAGTCGAGCTGATCGTGTCTATTCCTCGGCATGAAGAAGGGGCAGAGCGTCACCGCTCCGCCCCTTTGTCGTTTCGCTTGTGGCGATCAGCGCATGAAGCCGCGGTGATTGTTGCCGCTGCCCATGGAGGGCGCCTGGTTCATCGACTGCCGGAAGTTGTTGCCGCCGTTGTTGACCACACGGTTGGTCGCATTGAATTGCGGGCGGTTGTTCTGCTGGTTGTTCTGGACCTGCACCTTGTTCACCGGGTTGTTGTTGAGCTTCACGCCGTTGTTGACGCGGATCGGGTTGTTCTGCGTCTGAACGACCGGCTTCGTATCGACAGTCGTGCCACCCTTGCCGACATTCACCGGCATGCTGACGATCTTGCCAGGCGTGCCTTTGGTCGTACCGTTATTATTGCTGCCGCCGCTCTGCGTATTGTTGGTCGCGGGCAGCGTCACGATCTTGCCCGTGCCGCCATTGGTGTTGGTCGGCGCAGGCAGGGTGACGATCTTGCCCGGGGTCTGCGACGGCGTGCCGTTCGGCTGGTTGTTGCCCGCCGGCAGGTTGACGACCTGACCGCCATTGCCGAGCTTGCCGATGACGTTGCTGTCCACCGGCTTCTGCACGACCGGCAGATTGCCATTCATCTGCCCACCGCCATTGCCCTGCTGCATCAGCGGCATGTATTTGGGCTGGCCGAGATTGCCGACCTTGAACGTCGGAGCAATGTTCTGCGGCGCCAGGAACTTGGTCGCCTGCATCAGGGGGATCAGCTTTGGCTGCACCTGGAGCTTCAGCGCGGATTGCGCATAGGAGCTGTTGCCGTAGCTGTCATAGAAGCTCTTGTAGCCGAGCGGGGAGTTCGCGAGCACCGCCTTGTGCCAGGCCTGCGTGATCAGCAGGTTCGAGAGCAGCCAGCGGATGTGGTCGCACAGCGGGTCGTGCGGGTACATCTGGATGAACTCCTGATAGTACTCCGGACGTCCCTCGGACACGACGTAGTCATAGGCCTGGCGCGTCGAACGGCTCGGCAGGTTGGAGGCCACCTGCACGACCGACGCATTCACCGGCGCGCGGGTGGCGGCGACGGCGGTGTCGCCGAAGAAGGTGAAGTCCGAGGTCAGCGACGAGCTTTCCCACGGGATCTGCGCGCCGCTGGTGGTCTGGTTCACTTCGAGGCGCACGCGCTTGAACAGCTGCTCGATCGGCACGTTGGGTTCGCGCGCGACGTTGAGGAAGGCCTGGGTGTAGGGGCTGTGGCCGTTGGTGCCGTCCTGTGCTTCCGCACCCGGCGCGGTCGAGTAGCCGACGATCGAGCCGTTCGGCGCATCGACGATGGCCAAGCCGCGGCCGGCGTCGTTGACATCAGGGAACGGATTGTTGCGGCAGGCATCGAGGATGACGATGCGCATGCGGCTTGGGATCGTCTCCAGCGTCGACATCACGTCGACCAGGCGCACTGAGTTGCTCACGAGCTCGGTGGGGTTCGAAACCTTGGCATCGACAGGAACGAGATAGTTCTCGCCGGCGAGCTGCACGCCGTGACCGGCGTAGTAGACCATGGCGACAGTGTTCGGACCCCGCGCGGAAACCTTGGCGGAAAAGTCCTGGACGACGCGGAGCATGTCGTTCTGGGTCAGGTCGGTCGCGGCGACCACCTCGAAGCCGGCGGAGTTCAGAAACTGCGCCATCGACTCCGCGTCATTGTCGGGATTTTGGAGCTGCGGCGCGTTCTTGTAGTTGGAATTGCCGATCACCAGCGCGAGCCGCTGCTCCGGCCCTTGCAGCGCGGTCGGGGCAGGCTGGGCCGGGGCGACTTGCGCGGAAGCAGGGCCGCAGGCGAAGCCGAACAGGCTTCCCACGAGGCTAGCCGTCATCAGGAAAGGCTTTAGGCGGAACATGGCGTGCTCCTCTGGCACTCATCTCGATGCGAGATTGGTTGCGAGGAAGCCTGGCCGCGTTCGAGCCCGTGGTCCGTGATCGCAATCACCGTGGTAAGCTGCGTGATCTGAATCACGCTTCGGAACCGATCCCGATCCGGTGCGCGTGATGGCGCCGGTCGACGATCCCGATCGCGTTCCCGACGTGCAGCGCGCGGTGCTGGCGGAAATCGAGCGCGCGGTTGGCCGCGCCGTCAGTCCCGGCAAGCTCTCGCGCCCGGAAATCTATCGCGCGGCGGCGGCGGGGTTTGGTGTCGTGCAGGTCGGCGACAGCAGGGGGTATGGATGCTTCCTGATCCGGAAGGGCGTGATCAGCTAGGGCGATGCATCAGCTCTGACGGCCAGCCGATCCTGACGAGAAGACCGTCAGGTCCGTTGATGCCCACCTCATACATCCCCCATTCGCGGTGACGCAGCACGCCACCGGGGCGGATGATCAGATCGTCCACGCGCGCGGCGATGGCCTCGACGTGGGGCGTGCGAATGAAGACGCCGAAGGGATTGTGCTCGGGCACGCGCCACGGGCCATCGCCGGCTTGCGTGAGATGCACCTCGCAGCCCCAACCGGTCATGATCACGTAGTCGGCGTCACCGCCCGCGCGCGCAAAGCCGAGGCGTTCCCAGAACGGAATCGCTGCGGCAAGGTCGTTGCTGGGAACGATGGCGAATGCGCCGACGGGCGGGGTTTCAGACATCCGCTCACTCCGGAATATGCAAATTTCACGCGCAGCCCTCATGCTGCGCTAAGCGAGCTTATCGGGAGAAGCCAATGAGTCGAAGCGGCGAAAAGTCTCGCACTCGGATTTGAATGGCCTTCTCGCAAGCGCCTGTCTATGGTCGGTTCATGTCGCGCCTTATGTGTCTATCTATTGCTGTCATCCTGTCCCTGCTGCCCGCCGTCGCGCCGGCTGCATCAGTTCAAAAACGCCCCAAACAGGCCTGGCATGGCTACGGCTTCCTGCCGGGCTATCGCCAGCCGCTGAGCAACAGCATTCCGCTCTACAAGCAGAAGGAAGCGATGCGGCGCCTGTCGCGCAGCGATCGCCGTCATTGGTACATCGATCCGGTCCCGCAGTATTACGGCTGGGATGGCGAATGGCGCTATTTCGGCCGGCCCGGCTTCGGCGGCGGCCGCTACAATGGCGGCAGCTTCGGTCCGTGCTGGACGCGGACCCCGATCGGCGCGGTCTGGAACTGCGGCTGATCGGCCTCGCATCGCTTCGTGCGACAGATTTCAATCGTAACCGAATCCGGTTCGGCTGAAACCGGGCTGTCTTTCCGGTGTCCTAGCTCTTGTCCGGACCTTGCGGTTTCGGATGGAGTTATTGGCATGAATGATCGGTTCAGGGATAAAGTCGTCATCGTTACCGGCGCCGGCAGCGGCATCGGCGCCGCAGCCGCAAGGCGCTTTCACGGCGAAGGCGCCATTGTCGTGCTGAACGGGCGCCGGGAGGTCAAGCTGGCTGAAGTCGCTGCCGAACTCGGCACCGATCGCTGCATGATCCGATCCGCCGACGTTTCGATCGTCGCAGATGTCGAGCGCCTGGTCGCCGACGTGGTCCTTCAATTCGGCAGGATCGACATTCTCGTCAACAATGCCGGGACGGGCGCACTGATCGATTTCCTGGGCTCGCCGGTCCAGCTGTGGCGAGATCTCTTCGCGGTCAATGTCGACGGTGTCCTCTACATGACGCGCGCCGCGCTTCCGCACCTGATCGAAAGCGGCGGCTCGATCGTCAACGTGTCGTCTCTCAGCGGGCTTGGCGGCGATCGGGGCTTGAGCTTCTACAACGCCACGAAGGGGGCCGTCAGCAATCTGACACGCAGCCTGGCGCTCGACTTTGGCCCGAGAGGCGTGCGCATCAATGCGGTGTGCCCATCATTGACCCTCACCGACTTGACGACGCCGATCATGGAGCAATATCCGGAATTGTTCGCGAAGCTGGTGGAACGTATCCCCCTGGGGCGCGGAGCCCGGTCCGAGGAAGTTGCGAGCGTCATCGCATTTCTCGCAAGCGACGACGCCAGCTTCGTGAATGGGGTGAACCTGCCGGTCGACGGCGGCGTCGACGCATCGACCGGGCAGGCCCCCTTCGCGTAGCGCGGTTAGGTTTGCGAGAGCACCCGTGCAACAGCCTGGGTCCCGGCTCTGCGCCGCAACGCGTGCGCGTTGCAGCTTGTCCGGGACACGAGAGAGGGTGCGGTGATTCACCTTGCTCCGTCATTGCGAGCGCAGCGAAGCAATCCAGAATCTCTCCGCGGAAAGACTCTGGATTGCTTCGCTGCGCTCGCAATGACGATGTGGAGAGCGCGCGCCCCCTTACGAGAAGAACGCGATCTTCTCGGCCTGGGTCATGCGGCGGATTGGCGCCATGGGGTCGTTGGCCGCCGCGCGGGGCTTTTGCAGGATGCCGCTGGCGAGGATGGTGGCGCCGAGCGAGGGCTCGGGCAAGGAGGCGGACAAGGGCGAGGGCATCGGAAGCGTCGCGGTCGGGGCAGCACCGAATGTCGCGGCGGCCGCCATGGCCGGGGCCGGCTGCTCCATCACTTCGGCGGCGGCCTCCGCAATGGCGTCGGTGAGGCGCGCGAGCGAGTCCATCGCGATCGGTGCGTCTTCGGCGGGCTCCTCCGCGACTGCGGTGACGGCCGGCTCGGCTGCGACCGGCTCCGGAAGCTCTGCTGCAATCGGGGCTGCGACCTCCGCGGCCATCGGCTCCGGAATGGCCGCTTCCAGCTCGACCGGTTCGGTGATCTCGTCGAACTCCGGATCGGGCGCGGCCATTTCCAGCGCGATGGCATCGAGTATGGCTTCGTCCTCGGCTTCCGCGGCCGCGTCGAGCGAGACCCCGTCAGTCACCTCTGTGAAGGCGGCGGCCTCTGCGACCTCCTCTTCGGGGCCGACGTGATTGCCGGCGATGAGCTCCGGCTCGGTGGCGACGTCGATTGCCTCCTCGCCAACGGCGCGTGCTTCGGCGACGCTGGCCTCGACCGCTGCTTCGGGCGCGGGAGTCGCTGCGATGTCCTGCGGCGCCTCCGTAAAAGCCACCGGTGCTTCGGTGGCCATCGCAGCAGGCGCGGGATGCACCGCCGCTTGCGGCGCTGTGTCGCCGTCACCATCAAGCTGCTCGACCCGATCCCTGAGCAAATCGAATGCGGCCTTGAGCTCGGCGCGGGGGTCGATGGTCGATAGCTGGCCGCAAGCGGCCTCGATGGAGGCGAGCTGCGAATCAATGAGATCGCAGATTCGCCCGTCGGCGCCGATCTCGCGCCAGCGCCAGGAGATCTCCTTGATGATGCGCACGCCGCGCGGAATCGGCGCGAGGCTGGCCTCGATCGCCGCAGGATCGAAGGCGGCGATCGCGATGGTCTCGGCTTCGCGGATGGCGCGGCGGATCTCGACCAGCGCCTCGGGCAGGCGATCCTCGACGACCGGTAGTCGCTGTGCCGCAAGGGTTTCTTCGATTTTCGCGACCGCATCGAGCACCATGCGGGTATCCGCATTGCGGTTGCGCTTGGCATATTCGCCGAGGAACCAGCGGCCGCGCGCGGTCTCCATGAAGGCTTCGCGGATCGCGTCGTAATCCTGCTCGTTCGGCTCGGCCGCACGGGCAGACATAGGCGAGAGGGCGAATGCTTCGTTGGCCATGACAATCTCGTCGCGCAAATCACTACGCGTTACTGTAACGATCACCACGATATCGACCGAATCGCAATTGGTTTGATGGCAGGCGAATCACAAATCCCCACGCAAGCCGCCGTGAAGCGGCGATTCGCCGTGAGTCTGGCGCTGTTCTATTCGGCGGTCTTCGCGGTGTCCGGCACGCATCTGCCGTTCTTTCCGCTCTGGCTGAAGGCGATCGGCATCGACGCAAGCTGGATCGGCCTCATCAATGCGCTGCCGGCGATCACGCGCTTCACCACGCTGCCGCAGATCACCGCCCTTGCCGAAAGACGACATGCCATTCGCGCCGGCATGATGGTGTCGGTGCTGGCAACCGCGATCGGGTTCACAGCGGTCGGCTTGCAGCAGCAGCCGCTGGCGCTGTTCCTGATCTATGCGCTGACCTGTATGATGTGGACGCCGACGACCCCGCTGACCGATGCCTATGCGCTGCGCGGCGTCGCCCGCTACGGGCTCGACTACGGACCGTTGCGGCTGTGGGGCTCGGCGGCCTTCGCCGCGGGCTCGCTCGCCTGCGGCTTTCTCGTCGACCACATCGCGGCGCGCGATCTGATCTGGATCATCGTCGCGTGGGCCGTCGTTGCGGTCGCCGCCAGCCTGCTGCTCCAGCCGCTCGACGATGTCAGGCGAAGGACGACGGAGACGCATGCCGGCAAGGCCTTGCTGCGCGATGGCGGCTTCTGGGCCGTCATCGCGTCGGCCGCGCTGATCCAGGGCAGCCACGTCGCCTATTACACGTTCTCGGCCATCAACTGGCAGCTCCATGGCTTCGGCGGGCTGACGATCGCGGGCCTCTGGACGCTGGGTGTGATCGCCGAGATCGTCGTCTTCGCGCTGTCGCCGCGGTTCTCGCTGCATCCGTCCACGCTGATCGCAATCGGCGGCGTGAGCGCCGTGGTGCGCTGGATCGTCACCGCGCAGGAGCCGCCGCTGGCGCTGCTCGTGATCGTGCAGCTCGGCCACGGCCTTACCTTCGGCATGACCATCGTCGGCACAATGAACCTTCTGGTGCAGCGCGTGCCATCGCATCAGATCGCGCGGGGGCAGGGCTATTATGCCGCGTGCAACGGGTTGCTGGGTGCAGCGACGTCGATCGCGTCAGGTGCGATCTACGCCCGCATCGGCGACAGCTTGTACTACGTCATGGCAGCGATGGCCGCGGCCGGCGCGCTCGTGATCTGGTCGGCGCGGCATCGGCTCAAGGCTCATCCCCAGAGCGAGGTATCAGGCGGATAGACCAGACTGTCGTCGTAGCGCAGCCCGTGATCGCGATCGCGCGCCAGCAGCAGTGGGCCGTCGAGATCGACGAAGCGCGCCTGCGGCGTCACCAGCATTGCGGGTGCCATCGACAGCGAGGTCGCGACCATGCAGCCGATCATGATCTCGAAGCCGAGCGCCTGCGCCGCGTCGGCCATCGCGAGCGCCTCGGTGAGGCCGCCGGTCTTGTCGAGCTTGATGTTCACGGCGTCGTAGCGCTCGCGGAGCGGCGCGAGCGAAGGGCGGTCATGCACGCTCTCGTCGGCGCAGACCGCGAGCGGCCGCTTGATCCGCGCCAGCGCGCCATCCTTCCCGGCCGGCAGCGGCTGCTCGACCAAGGTGACGCCGACGGCGTCGCAGGCGGCGAGATTCTGCTCCAGATTGGCCTCGGTCCAGGCCTCGTTGGCATCCACGATCAGTTCGGATTCGGGGGCGGCCTTGCGAACCGCCGCGATCCGCAGCGGATCGCCGTCGCCGCCGAGCTTGATCTTGAGCAATGGCCGGTGCGCGGCCCTGGCCGTCGCCGCCGCCATCGCCTCGGGGGTGCCCAACGAAATCGTGAAGGCGGTGGTGCGCTCGCCCGGCACCGGGCGGTCCAGCAGGTTCCAGGCCCGCAGGCCGGTCGCCTTGGCCTCGAGGTCGATCAGGGCGCAATCCAGCGCGTTACGGGCCGCTCCCGGCGGCATGGCGGCTTGCAGGGCCTCTCGCGAGAGGCCGCCCGCGACGGCCGCCTGCATGGCCTGGATGGCCGCAAGGGTCGCCTCGGGGGTCTCGCCATAGCGCGGATAGGGGACGCATTCGCCGCGGCCGGTGAGGCCGTTCCGGCTCACTTCGGCCACGACGGTCACGGCCTCGGTCTTGGCGCCCCGGCTGATGGTGAAACTGCCGGCGATGGGAAATCGCTCGATTCGCGCCGCGAGGGCCGGAACTTTGCTGGAAGTCATTTTGAACTCTGGCGAAATCTGAACCTGCTAGTTACCTCTAGCAACTAACATTAACCAGTTGGGGATACCTTCTCCGGGTAAGGGCGTGTGCACAACCATCTGATTCTATCCGTTTCTCGCGCCCCAGCACGGGAGCGGAGACCTTGAGCGGCGATCCGAAGCTGGAACGGATTGCCAAGGGCAACGCGCTGGCACTCTGCGCCACCGGAACCTGGACCGCGAGCTTCGCGCCGGTCCTGGAGCGGATGGTGGCTGACGCCGAGAAGCTCGCCGGCAGTTCGCAAAGCATCTTCATCGACGTCTCCGAGGTCGCCAAGCTCGACACCTTCGGCGCCTGGCTGATCGAGCGGCTGCGCCGCAGCCTGACCCAGGGCGCCGTCGAGGCGCAGATCGCGGGGCTCTCCGCCAATTATTCGAGCCTCGTGGACGAGGTGCGGCGGGTCAGGGCGACGCCGGTCGTCGACAGCAGCGCGGTCACCATCACCGGCATGCTGGAGCAGATCGGCCGGGCCATGGCCGGGGTCGCCGGCACGGTTGCGGGCCTCGTCGACATGCTCGGCGCGGTGCTCGCGGCGGGGTTTCGCGTGTTGATCCACCCGCGCTCGTTCCGCCTGACCTCGACCGTGCACCACATGGAGCAGGTCTGCTGGCGCGCGGTGCCGATCATCGTGCTGATCACGTTCCTGATCGGCTGCATCATCGCCCAGCAGGGCATTTTTCATTTCCGCAGGTTCGGCGCCGACATCTTCGTCGTCGACATGCTCGGCGTGCTGGTGCTGCGCGAGATCGGCGTCCTCCTGGTCGCGATCATGGTCGCGGGGCGCTCGGGCAGCGCCTACACGGCCGAGCTCGGCTCGATGAAGATGCGCGAGGAGATCGACGCGCTGCGCACGATGGGTTTCGACCCGATCGAGGTCCTGGTGCTGCCGCGCATGCTGGCGCTGGTGCTGGCGCTGCCGATCCTCGCCTTCCTCGGTGCCATGGCCGCGCTTTATGGCGGCGGCCTCGTCGCCTGGCTCTATGGCGGCGTCGATCCCGAAGCCTTCCTGCTGCGCCTGCGCGACGCCATCTCGATCGACCATTTCATCGTCGGCATCGTCAAAGCACCGGTGATGGCGGCCGTGATCGGCATCGTCGCCTGCGTCGAGGGGCTCGCCGTGCAGGGCAGCGCGGAATCTCTCGGACAGCACACCACGGCCTCCGTGGTGAAGGGCATCTTCTTCGTCATCGTCATGGACGGCGTGTTCGCCATCTTCTTCGCCTCGATCGGGATGTGACGATGGCGCAAGAAACTCAAAACGCGATTCAAGATCCGATCATCCGCGTTCGCGACATCACCGTGCAGTTCGGCGCGACGCGCGTGCTCGACGGCCTCAACCTCGACGTCAAGCGCGGCGAAATCCTCGGCTTCGTCGGCCCATCCGGTGCCGGCAAGTCGGTGCTGACGCGCACCATCATCGGCCTCGTGCCGAAGGTCGCGGGCTCCATCGAGGTGTTCGGCGTCGACCTCGATTCCTCCAGCACCTCGCAGCGCCGCAGCGTCGAGCGCCGCTGGGGCGTGCTGTTTCAGCAGGGCGCGTTGTTCTCCTCGTTGACCGTGCGGCAGAACATCCAGTTTCCGATGCGCGAATATCTCCGGGTCTCGCAGCGGCTGATGGACGAGATCACACTGGCCAAGCTCACCATGGTCGGGCTCAAGCCGGAAGTCGCGGATCGCTTTCCCTCGGAACTGTCGGGCGGCATGATCAAGCGCGTGGCGCTGGCGCGCGCGCTGTCGCTCGATCCGGATCTCGTGTTCCTCGACGAGCCGACCTCGGGCCTCGATCCGATCGGCGCCGGCGATTTCGACGAGCTGGTCAGGACGCTCCAGCGTACTTTGGGCCTGACCGTTTTCATGGTAACGCACGACCTCGACAGCCTTTACACAGCCTGCGACCGCATCGCCGTTTTAGGGAACGGTAAGATCATTGCGGCAGGGTCGATCGCCGACATGCAGGCCTCGCAGCATCCCTGGCTGAGACAATATTTCCACGGCAAGCGCGCCCGTGCGGTGATGGGCTGAGGTGCCGGAGTAGCTGATGGAAACGCGGGCCAATTACGTACTGATCGGATCGTTCACGCTGGCGGTGATCGCCGCGGCGATCGGCTTCGTGCTGTGGTTCCAGTCGCTGCACACCACCAAGCAGCGCAGCCCCCTGCGCGTCGTGTTCGAGGGCCCGGCGGCGGGCCTGCGCAACGGCGGCAGCGTCAACTTTAACGGTATCCGGGTAGGTGAGGTGGTCTCAGTGAAGCTCGACAACCCGCGGCGGGTTGTCGCACTCGCCATGGTCGAGAACAACACCCCGCTCCGCAAGGACACCCTGGTCGGCCTCGAATTCCAGGGCCTGACCGGCGTCGCCGCGATCTCGCTCAAGGGCGGCGAGGAGGCGGCGCCTCCGCCGCCGCTCGATGAGGACGGCATCCCGTCGCTGACGGCCGATCCCAACAAGCTCCAGGACGTCACCGAGGCGATCCGCGGCACGCTCCAGAACATCAACAAGATCGTCGCGGACAACCAGGAGTCGGTGAAGAACTCGCTGAAGAACCTCGAGACCTTCACCAACTCGCTCGCGCGCAACTCCGAGAAGATCGACGGCGTGATGGCCAAGGTCGACGGCGTCATGCACAAGGCCGACAGCCTCATGTTCGGCCTCAACACGCTCGCCGGCGGCAAGGACGGCGGCGAGCTGTTCCAGGCGGTGAAGTCGATCCGCGAGCTGGCCGAGGATTTCGACAAGCGCTCCGGCGCATTGATGACCGACGGCCGCCGCACGCTCGGCGACATCAGCCGCGCCGTGAACAATTTCGATCGCAACCCGACCCGCGTGCTGTTCGGCGCCAGCAACAGCGCGCCAGCGGCCGCGCCGCCGCCGGCCGAACCGCCGAGGCCGGCGCCCGCCGCGAGCGGCAGGCGGCAGTAGGCGTTTAGTACACGGACGTCACCTCGTCATTGCGAGCGTAGCGAAGCAATCCAGATCGTCTCCGCGGAAGCAGTCTGGATTGCTTCGTCGCAAGGACTCCTCGCAATGACGGGCTCAAATAAAAACGGAGGCCGTGAGGCCTCCGTTCTCATTCGCTATTCGTTGTCGCTACGGGCTGATCACCCGAGCCGACCCGCGGCGTGTGCGAGCAGGGTGTAGACCAGACCCGTCTCCGAGGTCAGGTGGCTGCGCAACTCCTGCGGACCACGGCCGTCGCGGGCGACTTCGTCGAGCAGACGCTCGAACTCGGCGACGTAGCGGTCGACCGTGCCCTTGAAGTTGCGGTCGGCGCGGTACTTGCGGGCGACCTCGTCAAAGGCCTTCTGGCCGGCGGGCGTGTAGAGGCGCTTGGTGAAGGCCTTGTTCTCGCCGCGCTGGTAGCGGTCCCACATCTCGGCGGCGAGGTTGCGGTCCATCAGGCGGCCGATGTCGAGCGACAGCGACTCCAGCGGATTGCTGCCACCCTGCGGAGCCTGCGGCTGCGGCGCGGGTGCCGCGCGGCCACGTGGGGCCTCACGTCCGGTCGGAGCACCCTGGTTGGCGTCCGTGCGGTTCAGGAGGTCCGACAGCCAGCCGTCGCGGCCCTGGTCGTTGCCCGCGGGCGCGACCGGCGGCGCTTCGGTGCGGCGCGAGGAGGCGGGCATGCCGAGGTCCGGCGGCGGCAGCGTCGAGGCGCTGCCGGTGTCGCGGCCGCGCGTCTCGGTGTTGCGCGTGCCGACGGCTGCCAGCAACGGCTCTTCCTGGCGCTGCGCGCTGGCGCGGCCCGTCGTGGAGACGTCGAGGCCACGGCCATGCTGGGCCACGATGCGGTTGAGCTCGGCGAGGGCCTCGATCTGGTCGACGATCACCTTGCGCATCTGCGCAGTGCTCTCGGCGGCCTCCTGCGGCATCTCGAGCACGCCGCGGCGCAGCTCGTTGCGGGTGGCTTCGAGCTCGTTGTGCATCTCGAACGCCATCTGCTTCATGCTGGAGACGAGGTTGGTGAACTTCTCGGTCGACTGCTTGAACATCGTATCCGCCTCGTCCGTGGTCTGGCGGTAGATGTCGTGCATGGCCTCGATGGTCTGGCGGTGCTCCTCCTCGGACGCCACGCGCACCGCCTCGAACTGGCGGGTGATCGCGGCGGAACCTGCGCCGGCGGTCTCCGCGACGACGCGGGCGATGTCGCGGGCACGCTCTTCGGCGGCTGCCAGCGATTCATCGAGCAGGCCGGTGAAGCGCGACAGACGCTGGTCGAGATCGGCCGTGCGCAGGTCGATGGTCGTGACGAGCGATTCCAGCGCCTGCTTGCGTTCGGCGAGGGAAGCGGTGGTGTTCTTGTTGCTCACCTCGACGACCTGCGCGGCCTCGACCAGCGCCTTGCCGTGCGCGTCGAACTGGGTCGACAGCTCGCCGAGGTCCTGCAGCGCCCGCGTGGTCTTCGTATTGAAGACGTTGAGCTGGTCTTCCAGGTTCTGCGTCGCAGCGCCGTTGCGCGAGGTGACGTCGTTCATCGCCGAGACGAAGTCGGCGACGCGCGTCACCAGCGCCCGCTCGAGCGAGTTGAGGTTGTCGTGCGCACCGGTCAGCACCTCCTGGAGCAGGATGTTGCCTTCGCGCAGACGCTCGAACAGGGCCACCGTGTCGGTACGCAGGATCTTGCTGGTCTCCTGCATCTCGGTGACGGCCGCAATCGAGACCTGGCGCGACTGGTCGATCGCCGAGCGGGAGGCCTGCTCGAGGTCCTTGAGCGACTTGCCGACCGCGCCCGTGGCCATCTCGCTCGCCGCGTTGATGGTGCGGGCGACTTCGGAGCCGTTGCCCATCATCGTCTGCGAGAACGCATGACCGCGTGTCTCGATCGACTTCAACGCATCCGAGTTGACGCGGTCGATGTCGAGCGTGAGCTGGCTGGTCTTCGAGCCGATCGCATCGACCAGCGCGCCGCGCTTGGAGTCGATCATGTTCGACAGACGGTCGGCCTGCTGCTGCACGTAGGTGACGATCTCGTCGGTCTTGCCGGTCATGGCCTGGCCGAAGCTGCTGCTGGCGGCGAGCACCGAACGCTCGACGTCGGCCGAGCTCGACTTGACGCGCGAGCTTGCCTCGTTGGAGGCGTTGATCAGCGCGTTCTGGGCGTTGAGCGCGCTGGTCTGGATGTCGTTGGTGGCGTTGGTCGTCGCCGTGCTCAATACGCGCTCGATCTCGGTCGAGATCGTGCGGATCTGGCTTGCGGCATCCGCCGACGTCGACGTCAGCGAGGTCTGCGCCTCACGCGCGCTGTTGAGGATGGTCGAGGCGGTGTCGGCGCCGACCGAGGTCAGCGTGCGCTCGATGTCCGTGGTCAGCGACTTGATCTGGCTTGCCGCGTCCGTCGAGGCGGTGATCAGCGTGCCCTGGGCCTCGCGCACGCCGCTGGTGAGCGCCTCGATGGTGGCGCCGCCGGCGGTCGCCAGCGCGCGCTGCATCTCGGCCGCCAGCGAACGGACCTGGCTGGTCTGTTCGGCCGAGACGGAGAGCAGGGTGCTCTGGGCGTCGCGGGCGCTGGTCGTGATCGTCTCGGCGGTCGACTGGCCGACCTGCGAGAGCGACCGATGCACTTCGACCGCGAGCGACTTGACCTGGGTCGCCGCATCCGAGGACGCGTTGACGAGCGTGGTCTGGGCTTCGCGGGCGCCGGTCATGATGGTCTCGGCCGTCGAGGTGCCGGCCATCGAGAGCGAGCGCTGCACGTCCGAGGACAGCGCCTTGATCTGGTTGGCGGTCTCGGTCGAGGCCGCGATCAGCGCGCTCTGCGCATCGCGGGCGCCGGCGGTGATCGATTCCGCCGTGGTGGCGCCGGCCAGCGACAGCGAACGCTGCACGTCGGCGGTGAGGGTCTTGACGTGGTTGGCCGCGTCCGAAGACGCCGTGACGAGCGTGGTCTGCACCTCGCGGGCGCCGGCCAGGATCGAGGCCGCGGTGGCAGAACCGGCCGCCGACAGCGTGCGTTCGACGTCGACCGCGAGCCCCTTGATCTGGTTGGAGGCATCGCCCGAGGCCGCGACCAGGGTCGACTGCGCCTCGCGGGCGCTGCTCAGGATCGAGTTCGCAGCACCGGTGCCGACCGCGGTCAGCGCGCGCTCGACCTCGGTGGAGGTCATCTTGAGCTGGGCGTTGACGTCGGAGGAGACCGTCATCAGCGACTGCTGGGCGGTGCGCGCACCGGTCTGGATCGTTTCGCTGGTGTTGACGACGAGGTTGGTGAGCGAGCGTTCGGCGTCCTCGACATGCGAGCGGATCGCGGTCGAGATCATCTCGGCGCGGGACATCATGTCCTCGCTGGCCTGACGGCCGCTGCTCTCGATGCGGCCGGCGACGGCTTCGACACGCGAGCCGAGCAGGTCCTCGAACTGCGCTACGCGCACGTCGATGTCGTTGGCGACCGAGCCGACCTTGGTCTCGATAGCCTGGTGGATGTCCTGGAAGCGCGCCGTGACCGTGTCGGTCAGGTGCGTGCTGCGGCCGTCGATCATCTCGGCGACGCCGGTGATGCGGCGGTCGACCGCCTCGATCGCCTGCGCGGTGCCGTCCGTGAGCGTCGAGGTCAGGAGGGTGAGGCGCGTGTCGATCGACTGCACGGCCTGCGAGGCGCCATTCGTCACCGCAGTCGTCAGGTAGGTGAGGCGCGTGTCGATGGATTCGAGCGCCTGCGAGGCGCCGCCCGAGAGCGTCGTCGTGAGGTGCGTCAGCCGCGTATCGATCGACTGGATGGTCTGCGATGCGCTATCGGTGAGCGAGGTCGCGAGATAGTTGAGGCGCGTATCGATCGTCTCGATGGCCTGCGATGCGCCGTCAGTGAGTGACGTCGTGAGGTGGGTGAGGCGGGAGTCGATCGACTGGATCGCCTGCGCGGCACCGTCGGTCAGCGACGAGGCGAGGGTGTTGAGGCGTCCGTCGATGGTTTCGGTCACCGACTTGGCGCGGGTGTCGAACGACTGTTCGAGCGCGGCGACGCGGCCGACGAGCTGGTCGTCGAAGGTCTTGATGTGGCCTTCGATCGTGCCGTCGAGGCTGACGATCTTGTCGTTCAGCGAGGCGTCGAGGTTGGTGACACGTTCGCCGACCGTGGTCTCGAACTGCACCAGGCGCTGGTCGAGCACGGCCGTGATCGCCCCGCCGTTCGAGGTGAAGCGGGTATCGAAATTGTCGACATAGGTCTTCAGGCTCTCGGCGATGTCCTGGGTGCGCTGGCCCATGCGATCGACGATATCACCGCCGAACGTCTTCACGGTGCGGTCGAACTCGGAGATGTGGCGGGTGATCAGCGCGCCGAGCGTGCCGGAGTCGCGGGCGAACCTCTCGACCAGCTCGGTGCCCTGGTTCTTCACCAGCTCGTCGAACGCGCTCATCTGCAGCGACAGCGAGTCGTGCGCGGTCTCGGTCTGGCTGACCACCTTGGCGACGAGCGTGTTGACGGTGGCGTCGAGCGCCTCGCTCGCCTTGTCGCCGGAGGTCATGATGTGGCCGGCGAGCCGGTTGCCGGCATCGTCGATCTTGGCGGAGAGGTCGTTGGAGCGTAGCTCGAGCTCGAGCAGCAGCGAGTCCGACGAATTCTTCAGGCTGTCGTGCACCTGCTCGGTGCGCTCGGAGATGCCATCGACGATCGCGGCGGAGCGCTGCTCGAACTCGCCGGTGATGCGGTCGATACGCTCGTTCAGCATCTCGTGGACGCGGTCGGCGAGGTCGACGAACTCGTCGTGGACGTGGCCGGTCTTGAAGTTGAGGCTGGTGGTCAGCCGCTCGCTGGCGTCGAGCACGGCGCGCGTGGTCTCGTTGCTGGCCTCCTCGAGGCGGTCGAGCAGGTCGCCGCCGCGCTCGCCGAGCGCGAGGATCATGTTGTCGCCGGCGTTGCTCAGTGCGCCCGTGATGTGGGCGCCGCGCTCTTCCAGCGCGCCGGTGATGCTCTTGGCGACCTCGTCGACGCGCGAGGCGATCGCGTCCGAGATCAGCGCGATGTCGTGGCGCAGATCGATCTGCACGCCGGAGATGGCGCTGCGGACCTGCTCGGCCTGGCCGACCAGATTGTCGCGCTGGTGCGCGATGTCCTGGAGCAGCGAGCGGATGCGCACTTCGTTGTCGGAATAGGCGCGCTCGAGCGCCGCAACCTCGTTGGCGACCAGCGTCTCGAGCTCGCCGGCGCGCGCGATGGCGCGCTCGATGCCGTCGCCCATCGCCGCGACCTCGCGGCGGATGGCCTGGCCGACGGTGACCATGGAATCGGACGCCGAGCCCTCGGGCTCGGAGAAGCGGATCGCGACCTGCGCCATCGCCTGCGCGATCATGCGCATTTCCTGGCCGCGCCAGACCAGGCTCGCCAGGAAGTAGAACAGCATGATCGGCGCGAAGAACATCGCGATCAGGCCGGCGATGACGAGCACGCCGCCGCTCTGGCCCATGGCAGCCTGGATCGAGGGCAGGAAGCCGACGGTGAGCGCGGCGCAGGCTGCGAGCCAGACGCCGGCGAAGATGGTGGCGAAGGTGTAGACGCTGCGGGCAGGGCGGCCCTTCTGAAGCGCCTGGAGCAACTGGCCGATGGTCTCGCGGTCGTCGTTGGCGGCACGGCGCGAGCTGCGCGGCTCCTCGATCGTATCGAACACGGTGGTGCGCTCGTTGGCGGCAGGACGCGGCTCGAAGGTCGGCTCGTCGAAGATCGGGGGAGCCGGCGGCCCCACCGGAGACGACGTTTCGTTGCGCATCGAGGCGTTGCGGCTGGTGTCCGCGGCCGTGTCGCTGATGTTCAGGGCTTCCTGGATCGCAGAAAGCGCAACTTCTGTCGGGTCTTTGACCTTTTTCGGAGTGTTCGCCATGTTCAGTCCGAGCCCTCGTTACTTGTACGCGTCCCCCCGCGAGCCCAGCGCGCTACGCAAGCCCACAGACCGGATCATGCCGCTTACGCGGATTCCCAGCCGTCCCCACCCGGACGGCTTGTCCGCCAATTTCCGCAACATCCTATTGGCAGAGCGTCGCGAATGAAATGCCCGGGATTAAGACAATCTTAATCATCGTTAACAGGATAGCGCCGTAACGCCTTAGCAATAAATGGAATTCTCCACCGGACTCGCCGGATTGCGGCAACTTTTCGTCAATAAACAGGCGGATTTGCGTAAAACGGCCCAAACACTTCGTTAACCATTTCCATGCTTCGGTGGGGGGAACTTGACCGCCGGATCGGCGGACATCGCGCGATGCCGGGGCCTGCGCCATGACGCCTGAACTGCAACGGATGGACTGGATGCCTTCGCCCCCGCTTGCACCCATCGACAGCCCGCTCGACCTCGATCACCTCGCGCGCATGACGCTCGGGGACACTGAGCTGGAACAGGAAGTGCTCGCGATGTTCGCCGAGCAGGCGGTCCGCCTGGTCGCGGCGATGGCAGCACTGCCGGCCGAGGCCGGCGCACTCGCCCACAAGCTCAAGGGCTCCGCGCGCGGAATCGGCGCCTTTGCGGTGGCTGATGCCGCAGCCAGCCTGGAGACCGCGGTCCGGACCGGCCATGGCCAGCCCCACGCCTTCGCCGCGTTGAAAGAGGCGGTGACCGAGGCTCGCGCCGCCATCGAGGCGATCCTGAAGCCCTAGGGCGACAAGGCGAGAAACCGCGCTCTAGTCTTTTGTTTTGACGCGTTTTCTTCCCGCGAAGCGGGATTCACGTCGCTTCAAAACCCTATGGCGCCGGGCGGATCGACCCGTTATAGGACAGCCCGGACCCTCCTTCATTCGCAACATCGCGGCAGCACGAGCACACATGGCCAAGATTAACTTTGTCGACCACAAGGGCGAAACCCGTACGGTGGAAGTCGAGAACGGCGCGACCGTGATGGAAGCCGCCATCCGCAACAGCATTCCCGGCATCGAGGCCGAATGCGGCGGTGCCTGTGCCTGCGCAACCTGTCACGTCTATGTCGACGAAGCCTGGCGCGAGAAGGTCGGCAGCCCGACGCCGATGGAAGAGGATATGCTCGATTTCGGTTTCGACGTGCGCCCGAACTCGCGGCTGTCCTGCCAGATCAAGGTCTCCGACGAACTCGACGGGCTCGTCGTGGCGACGCCGGAACGGCAGGCCTGATCGTCCCTCACTATACTAGACGCTCGGCGGCGCGACCTCGATACCGCGCTTGTGCCAGGGTCTGAGCTTCTCGATGATTTCAGCGGTGAGTGGTGCGGGCCGCCGCGTCGCCTCGTCGAGCATGACGCCGACCGACATCGCCGAGGCGATGCACTTTCCTTCCGAAAACACCACCTGTTCGAAGGTCACCGACGTCCGTCCCAGCTTGACCACGCCGAGGCCGAGCTCGATCTTGTTCGGCCAGTGCAGCTCGGCACGGAAATGGATGTCGAGCCGCACCATGATCCAGGCGAGGCCCGGCGGCGTCAGCCCGTATTCCGGGCTCTTCATCAGCGTGACACGGCCGGTCTCGAAATAAGTGGCGTAGACTGCGTTGTTGACGTGCTGGTTCGGATCGAGATCGCCGAAGCGGACATTGTCGCCGAGACGATAGGGATAGTCCTCCAGGCGCGGCGTCGTATCGAGGCGGCTTGGTGCGTTCACCGATTGATCTCCGTCATGTCGCATCCCGTTACAGCCCAGTTATCCTGACCCGGCAAGTGGGTGCGGCTGCGGGGTGCTCCCGCTTTTATGCCTTCCCTGATCCATCCCCGTTGGCTAGACAGGCAGGGTCACTTCTGCCCCCGGGCGGCGTCCAACCGATAACGATCGATAAAGAGACGACATGAGCGACGTGATCAAAACCGATGTGCTGATTATTGGCGCCGGCCCCTGTGGTCTGTTCGCCGCCTTCGAGCTTGGCCTTCTCGACATGAAGGCGCATTTCATCGACATCCTCGACAAGATCGGCGGCCAGTGCGCCGAGCTCTATCCGGAAAAGCCGATCTACGACATTCCCGGCATTCCGCACGTTTCGGGGCAGGGCCTCACCGACGCGCTGATGGAGCAGATCAAGCCGTTCCATCCGACCTTCCATCTCGGCGAGATGGTGGAGACGGTGGAGAAGATCGGCGATCCCTTGTTTCGCTGCACCACCGACGCGGGCAAGGTGTTCGAATGCAAGGTGGTGGTGATCGCGGCCGGCGGCGGCTCGTTCCAGCCCAAGCGCCCGCCGGTGCCGGGCATCGAGGCCTATGAAGGCACTTCGGTGCACTACGCCGTGCGCAAGATGGAGACGTTCCGCGACAAGAGCGTTCTGATCGTCGGCGGCGGCGATTCCGCGCTCGACTGGACGCTCAATCTGCATCCGCTCGCCAAGCGCATCACGCTGCTGCACCGACGCGACGATTTTCGCGCCGCGCCCCACAGCGTCGAGCAGATGCGCGCGCTGGTGGCCGACGGAAAGATGGATCTGCGGCTCGGGCAGGTCACTGCGCTGTCCGGCGCCGAGGGCAAGCTGACCGGCGCCACCGTCAAGGGCAACGACAACAGCGTGAGCGAAATTTCCTGCGATACCATGCTGCCGTTCTTCGGGCTGACCATGAAGCTCGGTCCGGTTGCGAACTGGGGTATCGCGCTCGAGAACAATCTGGTGCCGGTCGAGACGTCCGCGTTCGAGACCAACGTATCAGGCATCTTCGCCATCGGCGACATCAACACCTACCCCGGCAAGATCAAGCTGATCCTGTGCGGCTTCCACGAGGGCGCGCTGATGTCGCAAAAAGCCCATCGCTACGTCTATCCGGAGAAGCGGCTCGTGTTCCAATACACGACCTCGTCCTCCAGTCTGCAAAAGAAGCTCGGTGTCAACTGACGGCACCGGGTTCGGCAGGCAATGCCCCATGTTTCTGGTGCTGGAACCGTTCGCGAAATCGCCGTAGTCTGCGGCCATTGCAGTGGCGGCTTAGCAAGGTGATCATAATGCGGACTCTCTTTTCCAGCTTTCGGCTGCTCTCGCTCCTCGCGCTCGCTGTTGCGCTGACGCTTGGCGCGGTTGGGCCGGTAGCCGCACAGGCGCAGCAGCCAACCGCCGCGGGTCTTTGGCAGAAGATCGAGGACGGCAAGACGGTGGGATGGTTTCTCTTCGTCGACCACAACGGCATCTTCGAAGGCGTGATCGCAAAAACCTTTCCGCGCCCCGGCGACGACCCGAACGAGGTCTGTGCGAAATGCACCGATGATCGCAAGAACGCGCCGGTGCTCGGGCTCTCCTTCATCCGCGACATGAAGCGCGACGGCTTGAAGTATGATGGCGGCAACGTGGTCAATCCGCGCGACGGCAACATCTGGAAGGCCAAGATGTCGGTCAGCGCGGACGGGCAGACGCTGACCATGCGCGGCTTCCTCGGCATCTCCCTGTTCGGCAAGGACGAGACCTGGACGCGTCT
Organism: Bradyrhizobium sp. 61; assembly: GCF_023073075.1. NCBI lineage: Bacteria > Pseudomonadati > Pseudomonadota > Alphaproteobacteria > Hyphomicrobiales > Nitrobacteraceae > Bradyrhizobium > Bradyrhizobium sp. 61. Next base: position 28,837 of record NZ_JADPIU010000014.1, read on the forward strand.
TCCCGACGCCTACATCGCCCAGGTCGATCCTGCCATCGTCGCCAAATATCTTCCGGCACAGGCGACCGCCGCGACGACGAAGCCGGCGCCTGCGCCCGCAGCGAAGAAGGGCGGCGCGATGATGGCGCCCGCGCCGAAGCAGTAGGGCTCCTCCGTATCCTCGCGCTGTCTCTGGAATACTGGATCGCCCGATCAAGTCGGGCGATGACAGTTGAGTGCGTGGCCCGGGCGTGCCTCAGCAACGACGGTCTCGACGACCGTCAATACGTCCGTGCCTTCTTGCAGGGCGCGTAGAACGTGCCGTTGCCGGCGACGACCCGCTCGAGGCATTGCCGGGGATCGGTGATCTCGCCGTCGACCTGGAAATAATAGGCCTGCGATCCCAGGCTCAGGACGTAATGTCCCGGCGCAAGCTCGAGCCCTGAATCGCCGGTGTGAAGCTCGTACATCTCGGGCTTCCCCGGGATCGGCGACACCCGGAACGGATAGGCGAAGTTTCGGATCACCCCGACATCTTCTCCGCCGCCCAGATTTTTGCCTGCGGCGTCGGTCGAAAACTCCCTGGCGATCTTCGCGACGACCCGAACCTCGACGCGCTCCGGGATCACGTTCGCGGCGTCCCGCCGAAACACGATGAATTTGACGCGGCCGTTCGGCAGATGCGGGCGATCAGGCTTCTTGAACTCCGGTGAAATCGCGATGCGCATGTCCGGCGCCATCACGCCGGTCGCATTCAATTCCGCCAGCGATTTGTCGTCGATCAATGCGTAGATGCCGTAGTCGGTTGGCAATACGCGCGTCGGGGGAGGCGGGGCAGGGGTGACCATCTCCGGTTTGGCGACCGTGATCGTCGTCTCCGGCTTGGGCGATACCTGCGCGATCTCCGGGGCCTGGGACGAAATCTGCCGGCGCAGCGCGGCGATGTTGTCTCGCTGCGAGACGATCAGGATGACTGCGCCAACGGCAAGCAGGATGGCCGCCGTACGCTTGATCACCGGTAGAAGCGGGCCCGAGATCGCAGGCAGCTTGCTGCGGGATATCTCGATCCTCGATCGCAAGACGGTCGCGTCGCCGGACACCAGGAGACCGCCTGTCTCGGTCGCCTTTGACGACGTGAGCTGTTGTGACGGCAGGCGCTCCAGCGGCGCCTGGTCGCGCGAGAATTTTTCGACCTCCTCGATCGCGACCTCGAGCGCCCGCTTCATCTGGTCGATGTTCCTGGCGTCGGCGTAGGTGAACTGCTCCTGGAGCTTGTAGCGGGCGAGGTCGTAGACCATCTGCCGCCTGGCATCCGCGTCGTCCTTCACCGTCTCGAGCATGCGCGAAATCACGAGTGCAAACTGCACTTCGCTTGCGGGCAAGTCGGTCGGATCCTGCTGGCCAGGAAGCAACTCTCTCGAACTCATAGCGCTGACGGTCCAATGCCAGTCACGCCAACACCTGATTTCTCTAATTGAAACAGTTGATTAAACGATGCGGCCCGCGTCCGCGGCCGTTTCGTACACGTCCTCGCGGAACAAGGAAAGCCTCCAAAACGGCTGCGGCAAATTGCCGGCGCATTGGACATGCAGCACGTGCGCGCCGGCCGGGGCAAAACCGTGCGGCCGTAGTTCTCCGGAATGCGCGCTGGCGCCGGATTTGCATAGCTGTCGCAAAGCCGCTGGGGAGCGAGTCGCCGTCTCCACGCCTGCCGCCACCGTGCGGAAGGCGGACGGCGGTGTCTGTCCCTCGCGGCGCTGATTGCGATCCGCGGAGACGATATGCGACTTGCCAGACTATGTGCGGCGGCGCTGCTGGGGCCGATGGCGCTGCTTGCGACCTCGGCGCTGGCGCGCGACGACGGCCGCTATGCCAACTCGCCGCTAAAACCCTGGTTCGAGAGCCTGCACAGCAAATACGGGCAATGCTGCTCGGATGCCGACGGCTACGTCATAGCCGACGTCGACTGGGAATCCGATAGCGGCCACTACCGCGTGCGCATCGACGACGAATGGGTCGTCGTGCCCGACGGCGCGGTGATCACCGAGCCGAACAAGATCGGTCGAACCATGGTGTGGAAGCACTATGTCGACGGCCATCCCCGCGTGCGCTGCTTCATGCCCGGCAGCATGACCTAGCGGTCGTGGCTAAAGCGCGATGAGATTGGGATGAATCGTCATCGCGCTTTAGATTATTGTTTGAGCATGATCTTTGCGGAAAACCGCTACACACTTTTCCGGATCATGCTCTAGAATTTGTACGTCACGCTGCCGAGCAGCGTGCGGCCGATACCGAGAAAGCAGTCGCCGCCGATCCGGCAGGTGGTGAGGTGACGCTTGTCGAAGAGGTTGCTGGCATTGACCTGAAGTCGCCAGGGGCCGTTGTCATAGCGGACCATGGCGTCGAACAAAGTGTAGTCCGGCGTGCGGATGGTGTCGGTGCCGTCCCAGGATTGGCCGATGTAACGCACGCCGCCGCCAACGGTGACGCCCGGCAGGCCAAACCAGGCGAGGCGATATTTCGTCCATAGCGAGGCCTGGTGATCCGGTACGGTCTCGACATGCTTGCCGGCATTGTCGCCGCTCTCCACGCGGGCATCAATATAGGTGTAGGCGGCGATCAGGTCGAGATCCGGAGTCAGACTCGTGAGCACCTCGAGCTCGGCGCCACGGATACGGACCTTGCCGGTCTGAATCGAGAGCAGGGGATTGTCAGGATCGCTTGCCAGCCGGTTCTTCTCGGTGATGTCGTAGATCGCGCCGTTGATCGCATTGCGCGGTGTCGGATTGTACTTGAAGCCGAGCTCGACCATTTCGCCACGCTGAGGCGCGCATACGGTGGCACAGATTCCAGCGCCGAAGATCGGGTTGAACGATTGCGCGTAGGTGACGTAGGGCGTGACGCCGAACGGCAGTTCGTACATCAGCGCGGCACGGCCGGTTGTCGCCTGATAGTTCTCGACCGGAGATCCCTGCGTGTCACTCGTGACGTAGTCGTGGCGCAGGCCGAGGACCGCGAGCCACGGTCCGAGCCGCAACTGGTCCTGAGCGTAGAGGCCGAACTGGCTCTGACGGAGGTTCGGTTCGGGTGACATCGCCGGGGCGGTCACGCCGTTGTAGACCGGCGTGTAGAGATCGAAAGGTGTCGGGTCAGTAGCGAAGCCGGATTGCGCGCGCTCCCTGGCCTCGCGGTAGTCGGCCCCGAGCAACACCTTGTGTGCGACCGCCCCGGTCTGCAATTTCAGCTCGGCATTGCTGTCCGAGGTCAGGCTATCCTTGACCGTCTCGCGGCTCCATACGCTGCGTGCCACGGTGCGCCTGCTGGAATCGAGAAACGGATAGTTCGGATCGCTCGGATCGACAAAATTCAGATCCGGCCACATCGACCGATAAATACCTTCGACATGGGCGTAACGCAGATTCTGCCGGATCTTCAGGCCATCGCTGAAACTGTGCTCGAACAGGCTGCTGATCGCGCCGGTCTCGGTCTGGTATTTGTCAAAGCCAGGCTCGCTGGCAAAACGCTGCACCGGAATGAAGCCGTTGGGGCCGGGATAGAGCGTGCCCTCATGCGGCAGAAACGCCGTGGAGGACCCCGTGGTGTCCTTCTGATAGGTGCCGAGCACGGTCCAACTGGTGTTGTTGGTCGGCCGCCAGGTCAGCGACGGTGCGAGCACGATGCGGTCGTCCTTGACGTAGTCGGTCTGCATGTTGCTGTCGCGAAACACGCCGATGAAGCGATAGAGCCACTCGCCGTCCTTGGTCAGCTTACCCGTCGAGTCGAGCTGCACCTGCTTGCGGTTGAAGCTACCGTATTGGACGCCGATCTCATTGGCGGATTCGGCCTGGGGGCGCTTCGAGACCAGGTTCAACAGGCCTGCGGTCGAGGTGTCGCCGTAAAGCACCGAGGAGGGACCGCGCAGCACCTCGATGCGCTCCAGCGTATATGGCTCCGGCCGCCACTCATTGAAGTTCCAGGTGTTCACCACACGGGTGCCGTCGAGATAGATGTTCGGGTCCTGGCCGCGGATGCGCGGATAGTCGCCGCGCGAGTCCGCGCCGTAGGCGTCCGCGAACACGCCCGGCACGTAGCGCAGCGCATCCTGCACTGTGGTCGCGCCCTGGTCGATGATGCGGTCGGCGGTGACCACGGTGATCGACTGCGGCGTCTCGCGCAGCGGCGTATCGGTCTTCGTGCCGGTGCCGCTGCGGGTCGCGACGTAGCCGCGGACGGGGCCTGTCGCGGTCTCTGCGCCCGTGCTCGCGCCGGCCGCCTGTGTATCGACGTTCGACGATGCGCGCTCGGCCTGACGACGGCGGCTTGCCGCCTGTGCGGCCTGACGGGAGGGAGACGGACGTGTGCGCGCTGCCGGCCGCGACGATTGCTCGACCACGACGGCGGGCAATTCCTGCGACGATGATTGCGCCTCGGCCGGCACCGCATCCATCAGGCCTGCCAACAGCGGCAGCGCGCCGCCGATCAATCCTGCCGTCGTTCTGAGATATGTAGTCATTCGCGACCCCATCATTTGCGGGGCGGACGACTAACAAGCGCAGTCGATGGCTTGAAGTGCGGGAGGGGCGCAATGGTCCCTCAATCATCAGATTTGGAATTAGTATTTATATAAGTAGAGCGCGCGCCGCTTGATGGCGGCGCGCGGATGGCCTCATGTGAGGATGGAGAATCGTGTCTCGTCGCGGCGTAGGCCGACGCCGTCTTGATCGACGTGTGCGATTTACTTGCAGTCGCTGCAAGGCATCGTGGATACGCAGGAGCCCGCCTACGCGCGGCCTGCCGGCAGGCTCCGTCTGACCCGCGGCGAGAGCGAAACGGCGCCGTCGACCGCGCCGGCACGGGCCGCTTCCGTCGCGAGATACTGATTGCCCCATGTCCAGAGCATGCGAACGACCGGTTCGAGCGAGCGCCCAAGCGCCGTCAGGGAATACTCGACCCGCGGCGGGACCTCCGCATAGATCTCGCGGTGAATGAGGCCGTCCGCCTCGAGTTCGCGGAGCTGGCGCGTCAGCATGCGCTGCGTGATCCGGGACAGGCGCCGCTTGAGCTCGTTGAAGCGAATCGTATCGTCGAGCAGGTGATAGAGAATCACGCCCTTCCACTTGCCGTCGATCAGATCGAGGGTGGCCTCCACGGGGCATCCCACGGCACAATCATACGTCTTGCTGCCGAGCTTCTGCATGGTTCACTCCGTGATACTAGAGGACTGGCCTGTGCGTAATTGTCAGTCCCCAAATTAGCGCGCATCGTGGCTCTCGCAAAGATCGATATTGGCGAGGCGGTGATGAACGAGCGACCGCTTCGGCTCGCATTGGGTCTCTGCATTGAAATCCTGTGGCGGTTGCCGGCGCGGGCCGGGCGCATGCGCGCCGGAATAACCGTTGAAAACAAAGCGAGGGACCGGTGCGAAGGCGTGAGGAGAGGAATTCGACTTGTCATTTTTCTGTCGGCGGCAATCGTCACGGGCGCAGCCTGTGCGGAGAGCGGAGGCGGCAACGCGGAAATCTTCGCGAAGCTCCCTCAGTCGGTCGGCAACATTGCGTTTACGCCGGACAATCAGCTGATCTTCAGTCACCATCCATTCTTCAGTCCCGACGTTCGTGTGGCGCGGCTGACATCGCCGACGACGTTCGAGCCGTTTCCAAATGCGGAATGGAATACGCCACGAAAGGGCACCGATCAGTACCTGGATAACGTCCTGGGTCTTCGTTCCGACGAAAGCGGTGTCGTGTGGATCATCGACATGGGATTCCGGACGCAGATCACGCCGAAGCTGGTCGGCTGGAACACGCGCGCGAACAGGCTGGAGCGCATCTACTACATGCCGGAGCCCGTGACCGTGAAAGGCTCGCAGCCGCAGGACATCGTGATCGACCAGAAGAACCGGAAATTCTACATCGCCGACGAAAACATCGGGCCCGGTGGCGATGGCTCTCACGCTGCGATCATCGTCATCGACATGGATACGGGTGCCGCCCGGCGCGTGCTGGATGGCGATCGATCCACCGTCCCGGAAAATGTGCCGATCACCGTGGATGGCAATGATCTGACGGTGCCTGGCAAGGACGGCAAGCCTTCGCTCATCAAGGTCGGCTGCGACGGCATCACGATGGATGCCAGGTCCGAATGGGTCTATTTCGCGCCACTCAGCGGCCGGTCGCTGTACCGCATCAAGGCCACCGACCTCGGCAATGAGAAGCTGCCCGCCGAAGAGCTGAGCGCGCGGGTGGAACGCTACTCGGACAAGCCGAACAATGGCGGCCTGTCGATCGACTATGCGGGCAACATCTACCTGACTGCGGTCGAGACCAAATCGATTGGAATCATAGGAGCCGACCGGAAGTTTCGCACTTACCTGAGCGATCCGGACATGGTGTGGCCGGACGGGATTACTGCCTCTCCCGACGGGTACATGTACGTGTCCGCGTCTCAGGTCTCCGCAGCCGCCATGTTCCATGGCGGCAAGGCGGAAAACAAGACGCCGTATCTGATCTATCGGTTCAAGCCGATCGCTGCAGGCTATATCTCACGCTGACGGCGGGAGCTACGACCCCGGCAAGGGCAGCCGGGGTCAAAAACTGTCTCAGCGTTCTGCGCTCGTGGCGTTGGCGCTCGCCAGCCGCTTGACGCGCGGCGACAGCACCGACATCTGCGCGGGCGAGGCGGGCATGCCGGCGACGATCATCGCGGGCGCAATCGACTGCTCCTCGACCCCGGCGCCGCCGAGAACCTGCACTTGTGTCGTCGAAATCGGAAACGACTTCACTTCGTAAGAGGGAAGCTCGCCGGCAAATGCGTCGGCCGAGCTCACAATCATGGCGCCGGCAACGGCAATCATCGAAAGAACGCGCATTGGAAAATCTCCGTGGAAGATGGCAATCGGAGGTTTGGTCGCGGCGATACCGTGCCAGGTTCGCTTGCGTGCGAACATTCGACCGCCGCCGGCGGATCTATTTGATTGCATGATGCGACAGGCGTGAAACGCGGAAGAAGTTTTCCGCGCCAATGTTTCCGGACGGTTTCGCGGAAGGCTCGAAACGACTTGTCAGCCCGTTTGCAGATCGAGGTGCGGCGATCTGGTCGTCGCGGTGGCCTCGGAAAAGCGCAAGCTCATCGTCGTGCCGCGGCCCGGCGCGGAGGAGATGACCAACTCGCCGCCGTGCGCGGCCATGATCTCGCGGACGATCGACAGGCCGAGGCCGGCGCCGTCGCCCGCGCTGTTGCCGGTCTGAAATGGCTCGAGCAGCCTGTGCTCCGCACCGTCGGGCAGGCCCGCGCCGTCATCGTCGATCGAGATGTCGCCGCGGCTAACCGTCGCAACGATGCGCCGCGCACCATGGGCGTGGATGAGTGCGTTGCCGACGAGATTGGCAAGCGCACTGCGTACCGCGGCGTCGACGCCCTGCACCAGGAACGGACCTTCTTCGGCGTGCTCCAGCGCAAGCTCTATGTCGGCGTCCAGCGCCGAGGGGCTGAAATCGGCCAGCACGTCCAGCGTGATCTCGGCAAGATCGATCGGTCGCTTCTCGATCGCGTGATTTTGCAATCGCGCGAGGTCAAGCATGGCGGAGACCAGCGACGTCAAGCGGCGGACGTCGCGCACCAATTCCACCCTCAGCGCCGGCTCGGGCACGTCCTCGATTTTCGCGCGCAGCAGCGTGAGCGGCGTGCGCAGCTGATGGGCGGCGTTGCCGAGAAAGCGGCGTTGCATCCTGATGTAGGCGTCGATCTCGCCGAAGGCGCGGTTCAGCGCCGCGACCAGCGGCTTCAGCTCGGTGGGGACTTCGGACAGGGATATCAGGCCCTGCGGGGCCGATGGGTCGATCGCGAGCGCGCGACGCGCCACCCGTTCGATGCCGCGCGAGACGAAACGTGCGGCCAGCATTGAGCCGATGGCGACCGTCGCCGCAAAGGCCAGCGCCAGCGTGATGATCGCGAAAATGCTGCGGACAAGGAAGTTCCTTGCAATCCGGCCGAAGCGAACCTTGGGTTCGCCGACCATCATCGTAAGCTGCAACGGGCCCCGTTGCACGACGGCGAGACAAAAGGTGTTCTTCTGGTCGAGTGTGCTGAAGACGGACGAGCCGATCGGCCCGTGATAGGGAAACGCGAAGGGGAGGGTGGGCCGGCGTTCGCTCCCGTATTCGCTGACCAGATCGCCCGCGGACAAGACGTACCAGAGGTTCGGGCTGTCCGCTTTAAGCTCCTCGAGGGCGGGAGTCGGGCGTACCGTCAGGTTTTGCCCCTCGATCACCGTGGCGCGATCGAGAACGGCGACCACAATGCGGCAAGCCCTGAACTCGCGTTCCTCCATCGGGTAACGCCAGATGAAGACACCGAGCATGATCAGGAAGATCGTCGTCGCGGCGATGCCAAGCGACAGCGCAAACGTTCGGGCAATCGACGTCATCGCGGTGTTGCCAGCCGCAGGATGTAGCCGATGCCCCGCATGCTGCGGATCTCGACATCGCCGCCGAGCTCGGTCAGTTTCTTCCGCAAGCGCGAGACCTGCGCTTCGAGCGTGTTGGATTCGATCTCGTCGTCGAAGCCGTAGATCTCCTCGATCAGGGCGGCGCGGGTGATGACGCGGTCGCGGCGCATCAGGAGCGCTCCGAGGATCAGCGCCTCGCGCCGGCGCAGCAGGATTTTCGTGTCGGCGACCACCGCCTCGTTGCTGCCGAGATGCAGCTCGACATTGCCGAGCGACAGCACCGAGGGCGCGAGCTGCCGGGGGCGCCGCAACACAGCGCGCACCCGCGCAATGAGCTCCTGCGGCTCGAACGGCTTGCCGAGATAGTCGTCGGCGCCGCCATTGAGACCGTCGACGACATCCTCCTTGGCGTCCTTGGAGGTCAGCATGATGATCGCGGGACGGTCCGCCGATCGGCTCAGCGCCGTCACCACCTGGAGCGCATCTCCATCGGGCAGCATCCGGTCGATGATCGCGAGATCATATTTGAAATTGTCCAGCGCCTGACGGGCATCGGCAATCGAGCCGACGACGTCGACAATGCCGTGCAATTGTCCGAGCAGGCGGCTGACATAGGCGCCGATCTGCGGTTCGTCTTCGATTACGAGGGAGCGCACGGGACGTCCTTGACTCTGCTGGGGCAACAAGACCCTGAGCGTGACGCTCCCTGGCCGAAGTCTGGCGTTCCGGCTCGTGCGCAGGGTTCCCATTAAGGCAGCGAGCTTGGCGAATAAAAGGCAGGAACGCGGGCGCCGACCGGCCCTAGCGCGCAAAGTTTGGGAGCGTGAGCGCGGCCCGGCAATGTTCGGGCAATATTGATCCGGCGGCGCGCCCGGCATGCGCCGCGAATGGATCGGGGCGCTGCTTGCCCCTTGCAATCTTGGGGCAATTTTGCCGGACCACATGCTGTGGCTCCTAACCACACGAGTCGACCAGGCCAGCAAGGCCGGTCCGGGGCCCCGTAAATGAAGCATTTTGACGAAGCCGCTCTCGATCCTGCGGCGAGAGCGCAGCAAACCTTGCTGACCGCCTTCCTCGCCGCGTTCGGCGCGATCCTGGCAATCCCGCAGTCGGCATCGGCGCAGACGGCGTTCACACTGCCAGCCCCGCCGTTCGACGTGCCGATGCTGCCGTCACCTTCCGGCAACTGGACCGTCATGGTCGGCATCGGCGGAGAGTACACGCCGGATTTCGTCGGATCGAAGAACGGGAAGCTCATGCCGATCCCGATCTTCTCCATTCGCCGTGCCGGATCGGTCGACCAGTTTCGCGGGCCCCGCGACAGCGCCAGCATCGCGCTGCTCGACGTCGGCAATTTTCGCGCCGGCCCTGCGTTCAAATACGTCGCGTCGCGCAAGAGCGACAAATATGCCGAGCTGACCGGCCTTGGCGACGTCAAGGCCGCATACGAGCTCGGTGGGTTCGTCGAATATTTTCCGGTCGACTGGCTGCGCCTGCGCAGTGAATTGCGCCAGGGCATGGGCGGCCATACCGGCACGGTCGCCGATGTCTCCGCCGACGTCATCGTGCCGCTGATCCAAAGGCTCACGATCTCGGCCGGCCCGCGCTTCACCTGGAAAAGCACCAAGGCGACCGCGCCCTATTTCGGCGTCGACGCCACGCAGGCGATGGCGTCGGGACTGCCGATGTACGACGCTAGGGGCGGTGCGCATTCGGTCGGCTTCGGCAGCCAGATCTCCTATCGCATCAATCCGCAGTGGGAAGTCCATGCCTATGTCGAGTATGAGAAGCTGCTGGGCGACGCCGCAAACAGCCCGCTCGTGAAGCTGCGGGGATCGTCGAACCAGACGACGATCGGCCTCGGTGCGTCCTATTCGTTCGATTTCAGGATTCGATAGATCACCATGCGCCGCATTTCTTTTCTATGGGTTGGCCTGGCGGTCGCTTGCATCGCCCTCGGCGCGGCCGCCGCGTTCGAGACGCGCGCGACCCGGCTCCAGGCGATCAAGACCGTCGGCATCGTCTCGGCCATCGGCGAGGAGATGAGCCTGACGCAAGCCGGCCTGATTGCGCTCGGCAACGCCGGGCAAAGCCTCTCGATCAGCGCATGGGGGCTGGACGAGCTGATCGTCCAGCAGGCGACGAAGCTGCTCGGCGGACGCTTTCGCGTGCAGGCGGTGAGCTACCGGCGTGCGGCGTTTGCCGCGATCAGGGATTCGGCGGTTGCGCCCGTCAATCTCCTGCGCAGCGATCCGTTCAAGGAACTGGTTCGCAGCGATGTCGCGCCGCAGGGGTTGGATGCGTACATCGTCATCACCCGGGCCAGATCGAAGCTCGGCAACGGCCGCAACGTCGAGGGCATCGGGCTCGCCCAATATCGGACGCTGCTTGCGGACTACGGCCTGATCCACGCGCTCTACGAGGTGCGCGTGATCGACGGCAAGTCGTTCGACGTGATCGAGAAGCGGGCGGCCGCGCCGCTCGATAACACCGGAACCATGCGGCTCGCCGGACCCAGCGGGCCGATCGACGCGACGTTCGAGGGGCCGGCTGCGAGCGAACGGCTACGCGCGGCGATCACGGATCTCATCACGCGCAGCTTGCCCGTCACGCTGGGCGACATGCACCTGATCGACGGTCAGTGAGGCCGGTTGGCCCGGCCTCAGGTCACCGGCGCCGGATTGAACAGCGTGAGGTCGTTGTGGATGCCCCAGCGATCCGACCACGGCTTTGTGCGGCCACTGGCGACGTCGAGGATCAGGCGGAACAGGTCCCAGCCGGTTTCCTCGATGGTCTTCTCGCCGGTGGCGATGCCGCCGGCATCGAAATCGATCAGGTCCTTCCAGCGGCGCGCGAGCTCGGTGCGCGTCGCGACCTTGATGACGGGCGCAGCCGCCAGGCCATAGGGCGTGCCGCGGCCGGTGGTGAACACCTGCAGCGTCATGCCGGAGGCGAGCTGGAGCGTGCCGCAGATGAAGTCGGAGGCGGGTGTTGCCGCGAACAGCATGCCCTTCTGGGTCGCCTTCTCGCCGGGCGAGAGCACGCCGGTGATGGCGGACGAGCCGGATTTGACGATCGAGCCGAGTGATTTTTCGACGATGTTGGCGAGGCCGCCCTTCTTGTTACCGGGCGTGGTATTGGCGCTGCGGTCGGCGCCGCCGCGGGCGAGATAAGAGTCGTACCAGGCCATCTCGCGCACCAGCGCGCGGCCGACATCCTCGTTGATGGCGCGGCGCGTGAGCAGCTGGATCGCATCGCGGACCTCGGTGACCTCGGAGAACATCACGGTCGCGCCGGCACGCACCAGCAGGTCCGCCGCAAAGCCCAGCGCGGGGTTGGCGGTGACGCCGGAGAACGCGTCGCTGCCGCCGCATTGCAGGCCGATGACGAGGTCGGCGGCCGGGCAGGTCTCACGGGTGCGCTTGTTGAGGATCTTCAGGCGGGCCTCAGCCTGGGTCATGATCGCATCGACGATGGCGCCAAAACCGTCGAAAGCTTCGTCCTGCATACGCACGATGGCATCGCTGACGCCCTCCGGCACCAGTCGCTCGGGCGCGAGCTTTTCGCAGCCGAGACTGATGACCAGAATCTCGCCGCCGAAATTCGGGTTCTGCGCGATGTTCTGCAGCGTGCGGATCGGAACGACCGCATCGGGCGCATTGATGGCGACGCCGCAGCCATAGGCGTGCGTCAGCGGCACGACGTCGTCGACGTTCGGGTATTTCGGCAGCAGTTCGGCGCGGATGCGCTTCACGGCGTATTCCATCGTGCCCTTGACGCATTGCACGGAGGAGGAGATGCCGAGGATGTTCTTGGTGCCGACCGAGCCATCGGAGTTGCGAAAGCCTTCGAAGGTGAAGCCTTCGAGGGGCGGCAGCGGCGCGGGGACGGCGGTCGAGATTTCCAGCTTGTCGAGGGCAGGGGCCTCCGGCATGCGGATGCGCGCTTCGTCGACCCATTCGCCGGCCAGGATCGGCGACAACGCGTGGCCGATCACCTCGCCGTAGCGGATGATCGGTTGATCTTGCGCGATATCGACCAGCGCTGTCTTGTGCCCTTGCGGCACGAAGGCGCGCAGCGTCAGCCCGCTGGCGAAGCGGGAGCCGGCGGGAAGCCCGAAATCATTGACCACGATCGCGACATTGTCGCGCTCGTTGAGCTTGATGTAGCGTGGCTGCTCTTTCGCTGCGACGTCCTGGTCCATCTGCTTTGCCTCAGAAGCTGAAGTCGTAGGGTGGGCAAAGGCGCAACGCGCCGTGCCCACCCTGCTTCACACCGAACGTAAGCGGTGGGCACGCTTCGCTTTGCCCACCCTACGATATCTTCCCCGTGGTTAGCCCGGATAGGTATAGGCGGTCTTCACCGTGGTGTAGAACTCGCGCGCATAGGAGCCCTGCTCGCGGGCGCCGTAGCTCGAACCCTTCCGGCCGCCGAACGGCACGTGATAGTCGACGCCGGCGGTCGGCAGATTGACCATCACCATGCCGGACTCGCTGTTGCGCTTGTAGTGCGAGGCGTATTTCAGGCTGGAGGTGCAGATGCCGGAGGCGAGGCCGAACTCGGTGTCGTTGGAGATCGCCAGCGCTTCCTCGTAGTTCTTGGCGCGGATGACGGCGGCGACGGGGCCAAAAATCTCCTCGCGCGCGATGCGCATGTTGTTGTTGGCCTCGGTGAACAGCGCCGGCTGGAGGTAATGGCCGGGCGTCTCGCGCTTGAGCAGCTCGCCGCCGAAGGCGAGCTTTGCGCCTTCGTCCTGGCCGATCTTGATGTAGCGCAGGTCCTGGTCGAGCTGGCTCTGGTCAACGACGGGGCCGATATGCACGCCAGCCTTGAGCGCGTCGTCTACCGACAGGCCGCTCAGGCGCTCGGCCACAGCGGCAACGAAGCGGTCGTGGATGCCTTCGGTGACGATCAGGCGGGAGGAGGCGGTGCAGCGCTGACCGGTCGAGAAATAGGCGCCGTTGACGGCGACTTCGACGGCGGTCTTGAGGTCAGCGTCGTCGAGCACGACCAGCGGGTTCTTGCCGCCCATCTCGAGCTGGAACTTCTTCATCGGGTTCGACAGCACGCAGGCCTGCGCGATCTTGCGGCCGGTCTGCACCGAACCGGTGAAGGAGATCGCGGCCACATCCGGGTGATCGAGCAGGGTCTGGCCGACCACGGAGCCGGAGCCGACCACGAGGTTGAACACGCCGGCGGGAATGCCGGAGCGGGTGATGATCTCGGACAGCGCATGTCCCGAGCCCGGCACCAGCTCGGCGGGCTTGAACACCACGGTGTTGCCGTAGCAGAGCGCGGGCGCGATCTTCCAGGCGGGGATCGCGATCGGGAAATTCCAGGGCGTGATCATGCCGATGACGCCGACCGGCTCACGGGTGAGCTCGACGTCGAGACCGGGACGCACCGAGGCACCCTTTTCGCCGATCAGGCGCAGCGCCTCGCCGGCGAAGAATGCAAAGATCTGGCCGGCACGGGCGACCTCGCCGATGCCCTCGGGGAGCGTCTTGCCTTCCTCGCGGGCGAGCAGGCGGCCGAGCTCTTCCTTGCGGGCGAGGATTTCGAGAGAAATCTTGTTCAGCGCGTCATAGCGCACCTGCGGCGTCGACTGCGCCCAGGCGGGGAAGGCGGCCTTGGCTGCCGCGATCGCCTTCTCGGTCTGCGCCTTGTCGGCCTTGGCGTACTCGCCGACGAGATCGTTGGTGTTGGAGGGGTTGATGTTCTTGGTGACGCCGGAGCCGTCGACCCATTCGCCGCCGATGAAGTTCTTCAGGATCGCAGTCATGTAGTCCTCCGAGATTTTCTTAACGCACGAGGCAGGGACGCTTGTCGTCAAAGGTCCAGCCGGGGATCAGGTCCTGCATGGCAGTAGCGTCATCGCGGGCGCCGAGTCCATGCTTCTTGTAAAGCTCATGCGCGGTTTCGATGGCCGGGCGGTCGATTTCGATGCCCAGGCCCGGCCGCTCGGGCACGGCGATCTTGCCGCCCTTGATCTGGAGCGGCTCCTTGGTCAGCGCCTGGCCGTCCTGCCAGATCCAGTGGGTGTCGATCGCGGTGACCTTGCCGGGCGCGGCGGCGCCGACATGGGTGAACATCGCGAGCGAAATGTCAAAGTGATTGTTGGAGTGCGAGCCCCAGGTCAGGCCGTTGTCGCGGCAGGTCTGGGCGACGCGCACCGAGCCCTGCATGGTCCAGAAGTGGGGATCGGCCAGCGGAATGTCCACCGCGCCCAGGCGCAGCGCATGGGAGAGCTGGCGCCAGTCGGTCGCGATCATGTTGGTCGCGGTCGGCAGGCCCGTGGCACAGCGGAACTCGGCCATGATCTCGCGACCCGAGAAGCCGGCTTCGGCGCCGCAGGGATCCTCGGCATAGGCAAGAATGCCGTGCATGCCCTTGCAGAGGCTGATGGCCTCGTCGAGCGACCATGCGCCGTTGGGGTCGAGCGTGACGCGTGCGTCGGGGAAGCGTTTTGCGATGGCGGTGACGGCCTCGATCTCCTGCTCGCCGCGGAGCACGCCGCCCTTGAGCTTGAAGTCGGCGAAGCCATAGTGGTCGTGGGTGGCTTCCGCGAGCCGCACCACGGTCTCCGGCGTCATCGCCTCCTGGTGGCGCAGGTTGAACCATTCGGGCTTGCCGGTCTCGCCCTTGGTGTAATCGAGCTTCGACCTGCGCCGGTCGCCGACGAAGAAGAGATAGCCGAGCGTCTCGACGCTCTTGCGCTGCTGGCCTTCGCCGAGCAGCGCCGCTACGGGCAGGTTGAGGTGCTGGCCAAGCAAATCGAGCAGTGCGGACTCGATCGCCGTGACCGCATGGATCATCACGCGCAGGTCGAACGTCTGCTTGCCGCGGCCGCCGGCATCTCGGTCGGCGAACGCCGTGCGGGCGTCGGCAAGGATGTTGTTCATCGCGCCGACGGTCTTGCCGATCACGAGATCGCGGGCATCCTGGAGCGTCTGCCAGATCTTTTGCCCGCCCGGCACCTCGCCGACGCCGGTGTGTCCGGAATTATCGGTGAGGATGACGATGTTGCGGGTGAAGAACGGCGCGTGCGCGCCGCTCAGGTTGAGGAGCATGCTGTCGCGGCCCGCGACCGGGATCACCTGCATCGATGTGACGACCGGTGCGCCAGAAACCTCAGTCTGGGCCATCGCACGCTCCTCCCTGTTGTTGTCTGTTATTCTGCAGCTTGTTGTGACGATCGGATGGCGGGGAGATTCTTCACCAGTGCGGTCAGCTCCGCAACCTCCTGCTCGGTGAGATCGGTCAGCGGCGGGCGGACCGGGCCGGAATCGCGGCCGATCACGTTCATGCCGGCCTTGATGATCGAGACCGCATAGCCCTTCTTGCGGTTGCGGATTGCGATCAGCGGCAGGATGAAGTTCTTCAGGCCGGCATGGATCGTCTCATGGTCGCGCTTGCGCACCGCGGCGTAGAAGTTGGTGGCGAATTCCGGAACGAAATTGAACACGGCCGAGGAATAGGTCGTCACGCCCATGTCGAGATAGGGCAGTGCGAAGGTTTCCGCGGTCGGCAGGCCGCCGATATAGGTGAGGCGGTCGCCGAGCTTGGTGTAGACGCGGGTCATCAGCTCGATGTCGCCGATGCCGTCCTTGTAGCCGACGAGGTTCGGGCAGCGCTCGGCGAGGCGCGCCAGCGTATCGGGCTGCAGGATGGCGTTGTCGCGGTTGTAGACGATGACGCCGATCTTCACGGCGGCGCACACGGCTTCCACGTGGGCGGCAAGGCCGTCCTGCTCGGAATGGGTCAGATAGGGCGGCAGCAGCAACAGGCCGTCGGCGCCGGCCTTTTCCGCGCCGATCGCGATCTCGCGCGCGGTGGCGGTGCCGTAGCCGGTGCCGGCGAGCACGGGCACGCGGCCCTTGGTCTCGTCGACGGCGATCTTGACCACCTGCGGAACCTCGGTCGGCGTCAGCGAGAAGAACTCGCCGGTGCCGCCGGCGGCGAACAGGCCGGCAACGTCATAGCCGCACAGCCAGTCCATATTGGCGCGGTAGGTCGCCTCATCGAACGAATAGTCCGCCTTGAAGGGCGTGACGGGGAAGGACAGGAGGCCCGATCCGATCTTCTGGGCCATTTCCTGCGGGGTCATCTTGCTCATGGGCGCTGCTCCCTTAATTGCGTGTTGTGGAGGACGCGGGCCGAAGCCTGCGCGTCCATGCGCCGTTGTTTAGGAGACCGTTCGATGCGCGTCCAAGCCAAAGCCTATATCGACCGATGCGGATTGAGCATCAATCGTCCGCCACCTCCGCCGAGGACAATTCGCCGGCGATTTTGACCAGCGCGGAGAGCAGCGGATTCTCGTCGTCGCGGCGCCAGACCATGAACAACTCGACGGGAACGCGGGTGCGCAGCTTCAGCGGCCGCAGCCGCACGTCGGAGATCTTCAGGCTCGCGGCCGCGGCCGGCACGATGGCAAGGCCGAGGCCGGCGCGGACCATGGCGAGGATCGAATGGATCTGGCTCAGATGCTGCACATAGCGCGGAAGCACGTCGGCGCGGGTGAACAGCGCCACCAGGAGATCGTGGAAATATCGGCTCTCATAGGGCGAGTACATCACGAAGGGCTGGTCGTCGAAGTCCTTGATGGTGATGGTCTCGGCATTCGCCAGCGGATGCTTCTTCGGGATCGCGGCGAGCAGGGGTTCGGCGACGACACGGCGGCTGGCCACTTCGGGGCGCGCTATCGGCGGCCGCAACAGCCCGGCGTCGATCTGGCCGGAGCTGAGCGCCTCGAACTGATCACCGGACACCATCTCCTTCAGCGAGAAATCGACCTCGGGCAGCTTGGCGCGGCAGGCGGCGACGAGCTCCGGGAGGAAGCCGTAGGCGGCAGCCGCCGTGAAGCCGATTTTCAGCGAGCCGGTTTTGCCGAGCGCAATGCGGCGGGCGACCTGCGAGGCGCTTTCGGCGAGCTTCAGGATGCGCCGCGCCTCCGGCAGGAAGCTGCGCCCAGCCGGGGTCAGGCGCACCGAGCGGCTGGTGCGTTCGAGCAAGGGCGCGTCGATGATGTGCTCGAGCACCTGGATCTGCCGTGACAGCGGCGGCTGGGTCATGTTCAGCCGCGCGGCGGCGCGGCCGAAATGCAGTTCTTCGGCCACCGTGACGAAACAGCGGAGCTGGTTGAGGTCGAACATCGATACATGCCTTAGATGGATAAGGCGTTTCCCCGGCACTTCTAGCATCGATCATCCCCAAAACAAAGACGGCGGCTGAGGAGCCGCCGTTGAGTTGCCTGGTCAAGCTCCCGTGGGAGCCCTCAGGAGGAACGTTTGAGCACCACCCGCTCGATCTTGCCGACCACCACGAGATAGGCGAACGCGGCCACCAGCGCATTGGCGCCGACGAACAGCAGTGCGCCGCTGAATGAGCCGGTCGCGGCCAGGATGTAGCCGATCACGATCGGGGTGCTGATCGAGGAGAGGTTGCCGAAGGTGTTGAACAGGCCGCCGGAGACGCCGCCGGCTTCCTTGGGCGAGGTGTCGGAGACGACCGCCCAGCCGAGCGCACCGATGCCCTTGCCGAAGAAGGCGAGCGCCATGAAGCCGACCACAAGCGCCTGTCCGTCGACATAGTTGCAGGCGATGATCGACATCGACAGCAGCATGCCGCCGACGATCGGGATCTTGCGCGCCATCGTCAGTGAGCCGGTCTTGCGCAGAATGGCGTCGGAGATGACGCCGCCGAGCACGCCGCCGATGAAGCCGCACAGCGCGGGCAGCGTCGCGACGAAGCCGGCTTGCAGGATCGACAGGCCGCGCTCCTTGACGAGGTAGACCGGGAACCAGGTCAGGAAGAAATAGGTCAGCGTGTTGATGCAGTACTGGCCGAGATAGACGCCGAGCATCATGCGGTTGGAGAGCAACTGGCGGATGTGATCCCAGCCGGAGCCGGACTCGGGCGCACGCTCCTGCATCAGATCGTTTTTGGGCGCATCGAGATCGACCAGCGCGCCGCCTTCCTTGATGTAATCGAACTCGGCCTCGTTGATGCCGGGATGCTCCTTCGGGCCGTAGACGGTCTTGATCCAGACCAGGCCCATGATGACGCCGAGCCCACCCATCACGAAGAACACGAAGCGCCAGCCGTAATCATGCGCGATCCAGCCCATCAGCGGTGCGAAGATCACGGTGGCGAAATACTGCCCGGAATTGAAGAAGGCCGACGCGGTGCCGCGCTCATTGCCGGGAAACCAGGCCGCGACGATGCGGGCGTTGGCGGGGAACGAGGGCGCTTCCGCGACGCCGACGAGGAGGCGAAGTGCGAACAGCACGATGATGGCAGCGCCGGCGCTGAGGAAGCCGACCCAGCCTTGCATCATCGTGAACAGCGACCAGACGATGATGCTGAAGGCATAGACGAGGCGCGAGCCGTAGCGGTCGAGCAGCCAGCCGCCCGGCACCTGCGCCGCGACATAGGACCAGCCGAAGGCCGAGAAGATCCAGCCCATGGCGACGGGATCGAGATGAAGCTCCTTCGAGAGCGCGGGGCCCGCGATCGACAGCGTGGCGCGGTCGGCATAGTTCACGGTCGTGACCAGGAACAACATGGTCACGATGAACAGCCTGACGCGAGACCTCCTCACGTCCACTGCGGACGACACCACTGCGCTCATCACGCGCCTCCTTAGAACTCGAAATGTTTCCTCACTGCGACTCCTAGAGGCGCGCGCGGCAAAGTGTCCAAGTTCAAGGGAGTATCGATCGATGCCGTTTTTGGATCGATGGAACGGCAGGTGCGGGGAACGATCACGAGGTGACGAGAATGTGCGATCGTGATGCGCGAGGTCGTGCTCCGCACACCACTGGATTCCCCGCGACCCGGCTACGCCAAGGCTTCGCCGGGGCTTCAGTCTAGGGGCGCCGAAGCTTCAGCGTAGGCGGCAAGCGGGGAAACCAGTACGCCGCAGCCTCTCGATTCAATCACCGCTGTCACGGAGTACTGGATCGCCCGCCTTTGCGGGCGATGACAGCGCGTATGTGGGAGCAGTGTCGTGCTATTGCTGCGTGCCCAGCAGCGGCGCCAACAGGCCGCGCGTGACGCCGGGCGGCACGGCATCGAGGCCGAGCACGCTGCTCGCGGCCGGCAGTGCGGCGTCCGCCATCGCGGCGTGGCCTTCCGCGCTTGGATGCACGGCGCCGCCGTAGACGGCGGAGAGGACGCCCCAGGTGGCGTCGTGGATGTCGGTCGGTTGGCTCGCCGCCGGCAGGCCTTGCGGATAGGTCATCGCGGCAAAATAGCTGTCATTGGCATCGCGGATCCAGCGCGCGCGCGGCAGGTAGGCGCGATACTCCGAGGCGCCGCGGCCGCACAGCATCGGCTGGCTCGCCGCGCTCACGATATCGGGATTGAAGCTCTGGCCGTTCTCGGCGAAACACGTGCGGTCGAATTCGGGATCGTTGCCCGCATGGGCGCAGAAGCCGTGATCGGCGAACACTGCCTGGTGCGAGTCCACGAAGGTCATGCGATCGGCTTCGGGATCGCGGCACAGTGCGCCGCGCGTGCAGGTGGCGAGCCCCTTCAGCTGCGGCAGGAATTCGGTGTCGACGAAGGTCGAGACGCGAGCGAGGCGCTGCGGATCGGCGTTGAAGGACGGATGGATGTCGAACCCGGCGCGGCCGCCGCGGCAGGGCACGCCGCCATCGGCGAGCGCGGGATTGGCGTAGGAGACATAGACCACGTGCGAGAGGTCGCCGCCGACGAGCGGCTTCAGCGCCTCGCGCAGCTTGGCGAAATTCTGCGGCAGCTCGCGCGCCAGTGCATCGCGGGAATCGTCGACGCTCGCCATTACGCCGGAGCGGCGGAACAGCGCGCGCTCGGTCGCGGTGTCGACGATGACGTCGGCGACGAGGCCGGAGAAATAGACGTCGTTGGCGCCGACCGAGAGCAGCACGAGATCGAGCGTGCGGTCCGGCTGGCGCTTTTTCGCCGCGGTGAGCGCCTCACGCAGCTCGGCGACCTGGGCGTTCACGCTGGTGTTGCAGACGCCCGTCTTGCCGGGCGGGCATTCGCGGGCGCGCTGCGAGCCCAGCAGACCGTCGCCGATGCTGGCGCCGGTGCAGGCGAGTGGCAGAAAGGTCACCGCGATGTGGGTGTAGCGCACCGCGAGCGCGAGAGCCGTGCGGGCCTGGTAGCTGTAGAGCGAGCGGTGGCAGGGCGAGTTGAACCAGAGCGCGCCGTAATGCTGCCAGTTGGCGAGCGTGTCGGGTGCTTCGCAGGCGCGGCCACCTTTATAGCCGGCACGGCTCGGCCGGTAGTATTGCGCACCGGCGGTACCGAGATAGGAGCGGAAGCAGAAGCCTTCGTCCGACAGCGCCAGCGGCCGGTCGGGATTGCCTTCGCCGGAGGCGATGCTGTCGCCGAGCCCGGCGACGAAGATGTCGCGGACCTGGATCTCGGCCTGGACGCGCTGGGTCGGATCGGAGCCGGAGGAGACGTCGACGCTCGCGACCGTCTGCTTGCCGTAGCGGACGCGCAGGTTGATCGGCTCGGCGCAATCGAAAGTCGAGGTCTGCGGCCCGTCGCCGTCGTCGAACGACCAGGCGCAGGTGGCGCCGACCGGCACCGCGCCGGTCAGGCGCACGGTCACCGGATGGTCGGTCGGGGTGAGGTAATTCTCTTTGACGTTGTCGCGGGTGCAGGGCTGGTTGACCCGGCCTTGGAGGTCGATGCAGAGCCGGTTGACCATGTTGCGGGCCCAGCCGCGGCCCTCGCTCTGGAGCTCCAGCGACTGCTCGGCGGCGAGGATGCTGCGGTTACGCGCGTTCTCGACATGGAGCTGGAAGTCGCGCTCCTCGCGGAACAGGCGGAAGCGGTTGCGCACCTCCCAGGATATCTGCATCGCACCGGCGTTCTGCGCGGCGGCGCGCTCGAGCGGCAAAGACGTCAGAATCCCGGCAAGCAGCAGGAGGCCTGCGGGGAGGGTACGAAAGGAAAAAGGGATCATGGCCCGCGTGTTCAACGGCAAAGTTGAGGCGGAAATAAGAGAGCATTGCTGCCCCGCCCGCAACCTTTGTCTGACGGTCGCCCGCCCGCCTTACCGCTTGCTGGCCTGTCGCAACGACCGCTCGCGTTCCATCGCTGCTACCTGCTTGGGCAGGTTGCCTTGCGCGCAGGCCTCGGCCAGCCGCCGCCGCTCGTGCCAGGGCTCCACCACGTTCATCCAGAGCTCGCGCGCGCCCATGATGGAGATGGCGAGGCCGAACGGGATCACGAAATAGAGGATGCGGAAGACCAGCAGGGTCGCCAGAAGCTGCTCGCGGCCGAATTCGGGCAGCGCGACCAGCATGGCGACATCAAACACGCCGATCGAGCCGGGCGCGTGGCTGGCAAAGCCGATCAGCGTCGCCAGGATGAACACCACCGCCAGCGACATGAAGTCGATCGACGGATTGGCCGGCATCAGCAGGTACATCGCCGTGGCGCAGAAGCCGAGATCGACCACGCCGATCAGGATCTGGACCAGCGTCAGCGGCGCCGAGGGCAGCACCACTTTCCAGCCCTTCTGGCCGAGCTCGCGGCGCTTCTCGCCCATGCAGAGCCAGACCAGATAGGCGCCGATCGAGGCGAGGCCGCCGAGCCCGATCAGCCGGTTGATCGACGACGGCAGTTGATCCATCGATGAGGCGGCATCCGGATGGATGACCATGCCGATCGAGAGCACGAAGATGTTACCGAGCCAGAAGGTCAGGCCTGACAGGAAACAGATCTTCGCGACGTCGATCGCGTTCAGCCCGTAGTCCGAATAGATCCGGAAGCGGATCGCGCCGCCGGTAAAAACGGTGGCGCCGATGTTGTGGCCGATCGAATAGGACGTGAAGCTGGAGAGTGCTGCGATGCGATAGGGCACATGCTTCTTGCCGATCGTTCGCAGTGCAAAATAGTCGTAGAAGGTCAGCGTACAGAACGCGAAGACGACGCAGATCGCCGCCAGCCCGATATTCCCGCGGGGAATCTCGGTCAACGCGGTCAGGATGACGCCGGTATCGATGTCCTTGAGAGTGCGCGCAAGCGTTGTGATCGCGAAGGCGATGATGAAGACGCTCGCAGCAACACCGAGCCGTCGCCAGCCGATCCATCTCTTGAAGCCGCGCTTCAGCGCGGGCAGCAGTCCGTGCATTCATCCTCCCGGCGGGGGGCAAGACCGATCGGCCAGACATTGGCCGGTCGGGTGCGATCACTGCCCGAAATGGGCTTCGACCGCTAGGCATGGTGTAGCTCATTTAAGGCAAAAACAGCGACTTGTGCAGCCCTTGACAACGATAGGTTCTGCGTTCGACCGATAGGTTCTGCGGTGGACCGCCGCTTTTGTCATATGTGGTTCATATCGGGCGCGCGTTAAGCATATGAGTCGGGGCACCTGCCTGGAACGCGCGTCCGCATCTTGACATGATTTCGTGTCCGCCCGCAGTCGGCATTGTTCCAACGCAAGCGATGCGAGCTTTTTGGGAACGTCGGTACCGTGCGCCGGTTAGCGCTCCATCAGCAATCGAACATGGCGGAATCATCGGCTTTTCGTGCGAGCCGACGCCTCCGTGTTCCCGAAACCGCGAGGATCGGAACGATGGGACTGTTCACAAAAGACATCAAGACCATGAACGACCTGTTCGTGCACCAGCTTCAGGACATCTATTACGCCGAGCAGCAGCTTACCAAGGCGCTGCCGAGAATGGCAGATAAGGCCACCGATCCGCAGCTGAAGCAGGGCTTTTTGACGCACCTCGAAGAAACCAGGCAGCACGTCAAGCGGCTCGAGGAAGTGTTCAAGATGCACGGCGCGCAGGTGAAGGCGGTCGACTGCCCGGCCATCGACGGCATCATCGAGGAAGCCGACGAGACCGCCGGTGAAGTCGCCGACAAGGCGGTGCTGGACGCCGCCCTGATCAATGCGGCCCAGGCCGCGGAGCATTACGAGATCGTCCGCTACGGCAGCCTGATTGCCTGGGCCAAGCAGCTCGGCCGCAACGACTGCGCCACCGTGCTCGCCAAGACGCTGGAAGAAGAGAAGGCGACCGACAGGAAGCTGACCACGCTCGCCGAGAGCAAGGTCAACCGGCGCGCGGCGAGTTAGGGCCGGCGTTGCTGCGCAAGGCGTCGCGCGGTCATCCCGCGCGGCGCTCGCGTATGACGCATCCATCATTCGGTCATTGTCGAAACATGATGGCGGTCTGGAGGCGTATGTTTCGCATGGGGCTGCAACCGAGGCGGCAGCATGCGAGCCAGCACCATCAAATATGAACCCCTCGACGGCGGAGCCGCTGCGCAGCGTGCCGGCTCGCGCTTTGCGACATCCCTCACGCTTGCCGCGATGAGCCTCGGCTATGGCGTGGTCCAGCTCGACGTCACCATCGTCAACACCGCGCTGGATGCGATGGGCAAATCGCTCGGCGGCGGCGTCGCCGAGCTGCAATGGGTGGTCAGCGCCTACACCATCGCCTTTGCCGCCTTCATTCTGACCGCCGGTGCGCTCGGCGATCGCATCGGCGCCAAGCGCATCTTCATGGCGGGGTTCGCCATCTTCACCGCGGCCTCGCTCGCCTGCGCGATGTCGCCCAATGCGGCCGTGCTGATCGCAGCGCGGCTGGTCCAGGGGCTGGCGGCGGCGATCCTGGTGCCGAATTCCCTGGCGCTGCTCAATCATGCTTATGCGGACGACCGCGAGCGTGGCCGCGCCGTGGCGGTCTGGGCCGCCGGAGCGAGCCTGGCGCTGACTGCCGGTCCCTTCGTCGGCGGCGCGCTGATCACGCTGGTCGGCTGGCGCGCGATCTTCCTGGTCAACCTGCCGATCGGTCTTGCCGGCTTGTGGCTGAGCTGGCGCTACGCTAGCGAGACCACGCGGTCGCGCGCGCGCGAGATCGATCTGCCCGGCCAGCTCGCCGCGATCGCCGCGTTGGGCACGCTTGCCGGCGCGATCATCGAAGCTGGCGCGCTCGGCTGGAGCCATCCAGCCGTGATCGCAGCATTCGTTGCCTCAGCCGCATTCGCGGTGCTCTTCGTCTGGCGCGAGAGCCGCACCGTGCAGCCGATGCTGCC
Source organism: Bradyrhizobium sp. 61 (assembly GCF_023073075.1). NCBI lineage: Bacteria > Pseudomonadati > Pseudomonadota > Alphaproteobacteria > Hyphomicrobiales > Nitrobacteraceae > Bradyrhizobium > Bradyrhizobium sp. 61. The sequence goes on from NZ_JADPIU010000014.1 coordinate 53,309, forward strand.
GCTGTCGCTGTTCCGTCACCGGCTGTTTACCCTGACCACGATCGTCGGCCTCCTCGTCAACATCGCGATCTACGGCCTGATCTTCGTGCTGAGCCTGTATTTCCAGAGGATCAACGGGCTGTCGGCCTGGTGGACCGGGCTCGCCTTCGTGCCGATGATGGGGGCGGTGCTGCCCGTCAACCTGCTGGCGCCGCGTGTGGCCGAGCGCATCGGCTCGTGCCCGACCATCGTGGTCGGCGCCTGTATCTCGGCGCTCGGCTGTCTCGGGCTGCTCTGGACCGAAGCCGGGACCAGCTACTGGGCGATCTTTGCGCAGATGATCGCGATCAGCGGTGGACTTGGCCTGCTGGTGCCGCCGCTGACCTCCACCTTGCTCGGCAGCATCGACAAGGCGCGCTCCGGCATCGCCGCCGGTGTCCTGAACGCGACGCGACAGACCGGCAGCGTGCTCGGCGTCGCGCTGTTCGGCTCGCTGGTGGCTTCGGACAGTGCATTCATGACGGGCCTTCACCAGTCGCTAATCATATCGGCGGCCGTCCTGCTGCTCGCCGCCGCCGTGATCGGCCTCGGCGCAAATGCACCTGACGCAAAGGCGCAAGGGCGCTCAATGTGAGCGATCCCACACATTCTCTGTTCACCATTCCCGAAACCGGCGCATAGCCGGTTACCGACTGTCCATCTCTGCCGGCTCTAGTGCGGTTGGAATAGGGGCCGGCAATGTATCAAGTTCTTTACTGCCTGACGGATCAGCATGATTGGCGTCTGGTCGCACTCGGCGGAGCGGTATGTCTGCTCGCCAGCGCGGCGGCGATCAGCCTGTTCCACCGCGCGCGTGCGGCGCGCGGGGGAGCTCGCGTATCGTGGGTCGCGCTTGATGCCGTTGTCGCCGGCGGCGGCATCTGGGCGACCCATTTCATCGCGATGCAGGCTTACGGTCCGGGTGCGGGCGGCGCTTACAACATTCCGTTGACGGTCCTGTCGCTGATCTTCGCGATCGCGGTCACCTTCATCGGGCTGAGCATCTCGGTGTCGGTGACGCGGGCGGGCCTGGTTGCGCTCGGCGGCGCCGTCGTTGGTGGCGGCGTTGCCGCCATGCACTACACCGGTATGATGGCGCTCGAGATTCCCGCGCACATCGGCTGGACGACCGGCACAGTGACGGTCTCGATCGTGCTCGGCATCGTCCTCGGGTCGCTTGCCCTGGTCGTTGCAGGGCGCCGCGACAGCCTTGCGGGCGCGCTCGGCGCGACTGTGCTGCTGACGCTTGCCATCGTCTCGCATCATTTCACCGCCATGGGCGCCGTGGAGCTGACGCCGGATCCTGCGGTCGTGATCAGCGGCCTGTCGATCCCGCCGGCCTCATTGTCGATCCTCACCGCCAGCGCCGCCGCTGCGATCATCGCGATCGCGCTCGCGGCGGCTCTGCTCGACCGCCGTGCCAAGGGCGAACTGGGACGCCAGCAGGTCGTGCTGGATACCGCGCTCGAGAACATGTCGCAGGGACTGTGCATGTTCGATGCGGACGGCAAGATCCAGCTCTTCAACGAGCGCTACGCAGCGTTGCTCGGCCGCACCGACATTCCGCTCGCCGGCCGCCTGCTCGTCGACGTGTTGCGGGAGGAGCAGGCCAAGGGCCAGTGGCAGGGCGATGCGGGCGAATTCTTCGCGCGCCTCGTGGTCGACGCGCGCGAGGGCCGCACGACCAGCCAGGTCGTCACCCGGTTGGGTCGCTCCATCCGCGTCGTCAACCAGCCGATGCAGGGCGGCGGCTGGGTCGCGACCTTCGAGGACATCACCGAATGGCTGGAGGCGCAGGCCAAGATCTCGCACATGGCGCGCCATGACGCGCTGACCAATCTGCCGAACCGCGTGCTGTTCCACGAGCAGCTCGAGCAGGGACTGGGCCGGGCGAAGTCGGGCGACCAGCTCGCGGTGCTGTGCCTCGATCTCGATCACTTCAAGGACATCAACGACTCGCTCGGCCATCCCATCGGCGATGCGCTGCTCAAGGAAGTCGGTCGCAGGCTGAAGGCCACTGTCGGCGCGAGCGACACCGTGGCGCGCCTCGGTGGCGACGAGTTCGCCGTGGTCCAGATCGGGCGCTCCGAGGAAGCCGCGGCGCGAGCCCTTGCCGGCCGCCTAGTCGAGGTGATCTCCGCGCCTTACGAGATCCACGACCATCAGATCGTGATCGGCGTCTCGATCGGCATCTCGCTGTCGCCGCAGGACAGCGATAATCCGGACGAGCTGTTGAAGAACGCCGACCTCGCGCTGTACCGCGCCAAGGCGGACGGCCGCGGTACCTATCGCTTCTTCGAGACCGGCATGGATGCGCGCGCGCAGGCGCGGCGGCTGCTGGAGATGGACTTGCGGGCGGCGTTGCTGCGCGACGAGTTCGAGGCGTACTACCAGCCGATCCGCGACGTCGCCAGCGGTCGCGTCGTCGCCTTCGAGGCGCTGTTGCGCTGGAACCATCCGCAGCGCGGCCTGATCGCCCCCATCAACTTCATTCCGGTGGCCGAGGAGACCGGCCTCATCGTCCAGCTCGGCGAGTTCGTGCTGCGCAGCGCCTGCAGTGACGCCGCCACCTGGCCGGACGATGTCGATGTCGCCGTCAACCTGTCGCCGGTGCAGTTCAAGAGTCAGAACCTGATCGCATCCGTGACCGATGCGCTGGCCGCCTCAGGGCTCGCAGCGCGGCGGCTCGAGCTCGAGATCACCGAATCGGTGCTGCTCCAGAACAGCGAGGCGACGCTGACCACCCTGCACGAGCTGCGCGCCATGGGCGTGCGGATCTCGCTCGACGATTTCGGCACCGGCTATTCGTCGCTGAGCTACCTGCGCAGCTTCCCGTTCGACAAGATCAAGATCGACCGCTCCTTCGTGTCGGAGCTTGCGACGCGCGAGGATTCCATGGCGATCATCCGCGCCGTGACCGGCCTCGGGCGCAGCCTCGGCATCGTCACCACGGCGGAAGGCGTCGAGAACGACGCGCAGCTCGAGCTGCTGCGGCGCGAGGGCTGCACCCAGGCGCAGGGCTATCTTTTCAGCAAGCCGCGGCCCGCATCTGATGTCGCGTTGATGCTGAACCGGCCGCGGCTGCTCGCCTCGGCCTGATGTCTAGCCGCGGCGTAGCGCGAAATGCGCGCCGCAAAACGCCATCACGGCGCCAAGACATAGCGCGGCCAGCCCGGCGAGCACGCCCGAGACGGACGGGATCGGGCTCGGCGCCGCGGCCACCTGGCCCGCACCGGCAAGCAGCAGCACGCCGACCGCGATCAGGAATTGCCGCATCCGCTGCGGGATCTGCCCGGAGACGGCGCTTTGCATCAATGTCGCCGTGAAATAGCCGCCGGAGAAACCGACCGTGGCAATCAACCACCAGGCGATCGCTGCGCCCGCGGGTATGAATTCGTGCGTGTCGGAATGCCAGAGCCCGCCGAGATCGAGCCCGTAGCGCGCGCCCAGCATGTGCACCGCGAGCGCGAGCAGCACTCCGGAGATCACGGCAGCGCCGAGAATCAGGCGGCGCGGAAAAAAGGTCGTCTCAGCCATGCCCCGCTTGTAGGATGGGCGAGGGCGATCGCGCAAGCCGATCGCAGGCGGGATTGCGCGGACGGGATTGATTGTGGGGATGCAGGTTTCGGGAGCGCAAGGCCCGTCGGTCACGAGCTACGCCTACAAGGCGTCGCTGATCGGCTCTGCGCATCGTTTCGAGCTGACGGACGCGGGCCTGTCCTGGCACATCGCCGGCCGCTCCGGCCTGTGGCGCTATGACGAGATCTCGGCGATCCGGCTGTCGTTTCGCCCGGTGTCGATGCAGCAGCACCGCTTTCGCGCCGATGTCAGCCACGCCGGCGGCGGCCGCATCAGGATCCTGTCGACGAGCTGGCAGACCGCGGCGCTGATGGCGCCGCAGGACAACGGTTTTCGCGATTTCATCATCGAATTGCACGCACGGATGGCCCAAGCCGGCAGCCGCGCCGAATTGACCGCAGGCCTCGGCCGCAAGACCTATGCGGCGGTGCTGGCCTTCCTGGCGGTGCTGACGGTGGCGATGACGGGGCTTCTGATCCGCGCGCTCATGATCGGGGAGTTCGCCGGCGCCCTGTTCATCATCGGCTTTGCCGCACTGTTCGCCTGGCAGGTCGGCGGCTTCGTGCGGCGCAACCAGCCGCACAGCTACAGCTTTGATCGTGTGCCGAAGGCGTTGCTGCCTTAGGTGCAATCGGCGGCAATCAAACGTGACTTCGCGCTCCTGCGCCGGTGTCGCATCGTGCTGTCATGCCAACCATGGATCGCAACAGGCGCCAGCCTACAGCGGATGAGATCGTCGAAATCAACCGCACGCATCTGATCGATACGCCGCTCCGGCCGGCCGATCTGTTGTTCATGTTCGGCACCCGCGAGGACGTTGGCTTGCGCGCCGACACCGCCGCGAGGCTGTGGCGCGAGGGCCTTTTCCGCTGGTCGATTGTCAGCGGTGGTGTGACGCCGGGCTCGGAGCAATCTGAGTGCACCATCATCAAGGCAGCGATGGTCGCGGCCGGCATTCCCGCGGACCTCATCCTCGAGGAACATCGCGCGATGAACACCGGCGAGAACGTGATCTTCTCGCTGCCGATCATTGATGCGGCGCTTGGGCTGCGAAACATCCGGAGCGTGATCTGCCTCGGCAACACCTGGACGGCGCGCCGCTACCCGATGACGCTGCACCGGCACTGGCCTGAAGCCGAGAAGATGCTGCTCACCGTCGACAGCTTTGCGACGCCGCGCGCGCTCTGGCACACCGATGTCGAGTTTCGCCGGCGTGTCCTGCACGAATGGGACAAGATCGAGCCGTACAAGGCGAGGGGCTTTATCGCGGAATGGCCGGCGGCCTGAGCGGCGAAGGGCCGGATCTTTGTCGCGACGCGTTTTCGAACCGGTATCACTTCGCTCGCAACGCTCTGGCTTACTCAGTCGAGTCGAAATCCTCTTCCTTGGTACCGAGCAGCGACACGAGCGTGCGCAGGCCGGAATCGAGCTGCTCGAGCGAGGGCGGGGCGAGCGCGAGCCGCACCGCGTTCGGTGCGTGTCCATGCGCAATTGCAAACGTCGAGGATGGCGTCAGTGCGATGCCGCGCCGGGCAGCTGCGGCGACGAAGGTCTGCGAGCGCCAGTGCGGCGGCAGTGTCAGCCAGAGATGATAGGAGCGGGCGTCGGCCGCGATCTGGTAGCCGGCAAGCAGCCTTGCCGCGGTCTGCTGCCGGCGCGCAGCGTCGATCCGTTTCAGCCGCGTCAGCTCGGCGACGGTGCCGTCGGCCATCAGCCGCTGCCCGGACGCCAGCGCATGGCCCGAGGCGATCCAGCCGCCGGTCCGGACCGCGCTCATCACGCTCTCGCGCAGATGCGGCGGGGTCACGAGGATGCCGAGCGCGAGGCCGGGTGCGACCTTCTTGGACAGGCTGTCGATCACGATGCAACGGTCCGGCCCGAGCGCTGCCAGCGGCGTGTCGTCGGCGAGGAAGCCGTAGACGGCGTCCTCGATGATGGTGAGATCGAGCTTCTCGGCGACGCGCATGATGTCGGCGCGCCGCGTCGCGTTCATGGTGACGCCGAGCGGGTTCTGGATGATGGGCTGAAGATACAGCGCCGACAGATGCGCTTCGCGATGCGCTTTCTGGATCGCATCGGGACGCGCGCCGTATTCGTCCATCGGAATCGGGACCAGCGTCACGCCGAGCCGGGCCGCGATGCTCTTGACGTAAGGGTAGGTCAGCGCCTCGACACCGCAGCGGCCGCCGGTGGGAACGAGGGCGGCGAGTGCGGCGGCGAGCGACTGCTTGCCGTTGGCGGTGAAGACGATCTGCTCGGCCTGCGGCGTGAAATCCTTGCGCGCGAGATAGGCGACGGCCGCATTGCGCGCGCTCTTGGTGCCGGTGCTGGTCGAGACGCGCAGGGCGGATTCGAGCGCATCGACGCGCTCGAGCCCGGCAAGGCTCTTGGCGATCATCGCCCATTGCTGCGGCAATAACGGATAATTGACCTCGAAATCGATCCGCGCGTCGCGCGGCTCGCTCAACGCCTCGACCTCGCGCTTGATGTCGCCGGAGATGAAGGTGCCGCGGCCGACCTCGCCGACGACGAGCCCGCGGCGAAGCAACTCCGTATAAACCCGGCTCGCGGTCGAGACCGCGATGCCGCGGTCATAGGCAAAGTTGCGCTGTGGCGGCAGCCGGTCGCCGGGCCTTAACGTGCCTTTAGTGATATCGGCCGCAATGGCATCGGCAAGCTTCACGTATTCGAACTTGGACATTATTGCACCGAGAGCAATGTTTTACTTGCTCCGAGTAGTGTACTGGAGCATTTAAGTTCCATCAAGTTCCGCGATTGAGCCGAGGAGAGCGAGAGCAATCTGACGGCAAATGAGGTGCAGGCGCTCACAGCGTCCGCGCCAACGGCACCTGCTTCGCTGCGCGGACAATAGGCCGGAGAAGAAAAATGACCACGATCTCGCAAACTGCCGGGCGGAGTTTACGCCCATCCTCGTCGGGCGGATTTTTCAGCACGCTCGCCAACGTCGCCCATGCGCTGTTCGACCGCCTGGAGCGCCGCTCTGCCGTCAAGACGCTGAACGAGCTCGACGACCACGCCTTGCGCGACATCGGGATCACGCGCAGCCAGATCGAGGACGCCGTCTACGGGCAGTTCAAGGCCGAGCTGACGCGGTATCTGTGAGTTTGTTCGGTCACCACGCCCGCAAGTCCGGGCGTGGTGACAATGCCTCCGCGTCGTCATTGCGAGCGGAGCGAAGCAATCCAGACTGCCACCGCGGAAAGACTCTGGATTGCTTCGCTACGTTCGCAATGACAGCGTTTGTTGTGGCGCTCAGTGCCTGACCACCAGCACCGAGCACTTGGCGTAGCGCACGACGTGCCCGGCATTGGAGCCGAGGAAATAGGTGCGCATCGCCGGCCGGTGCGAGGTCATCACAATCAGGTCGGCCTTCATGTGCATGGCCTCCTCCAGGATCTCATGATAGATGCCGCCCTGTCGCACCACGCTGGAAATGCGCCCCGTCTCGATGCCTGACTCCCGCGCGACGATGGCGAGCGCTTCCTCGGAGGTCTGGCGCTGCTGCTCGTCGAAATCGGCCGGGACGTATTCGGCGAGCATCACCGGCGTCATCGGCAGCACGTTGAGCAGTCGTATCGATCCGCTCCAGGTCTGCGACAGCGTTATCGCGGTCGCGAGCGCCGGCTTGGCCAGATCGGTGTCGGCGAGGTCGATGGGCACGAGGATGGACTTGAACATCTGCGCCTCCCAATTGACCAAGCTGGGATCAACCGGTCGAGACGGCGCGCCCCGCGCGTCTCAACCCGATCGAAGCAGCTTGGGGCTGACGAACAGCACCAGTTTGCCGCGGCGGTAGGCCACGTCACCCCAATCCTTGACGTCAAAGTCGAAGACCGCAAGCCCCGACGTGGGCAGATTGTGAGCGAGCGCCTTGGCGCCGGCCGGATCGCCGCCGCCCATCAGCATCAGCGCGGCCTCGTGCATGCCGGGATTGTGGCCCACCAGCAGCAACTGCTTCGGGTTGGCCGGAACGGTTGCAGTGCGAATGGATTCCAGGATCTGGGCGGGATCGGCGCCGTAGAGTTCGGGCAGGACCTCCACCTGCGGCGCTGCGACGCGGTCCTTCATCGTCTCCCAGGCAGTGTCCCAGGTCTGCCGGGCCCGGACGGCGTGCGACACCAGCACGGCCTTGGGGAAGGGGGGATGGGTGGCGAGCCAATCCCCGATCTGCGCGGCATCCTTGTGGCCGCGGTCGTCGAGGCGACGATCCTGGTCACGGCCGCTCGGCGCGTCAGTCTCGGTCTTGGCGTGACGCAGCAGCATCAAACGGCGCATGGCATTCTCGAATCGTTACGCGTCCAGAATAATCTACAGGCGCCGGTTGAGGACAAGGTGACAAGGGCCCGATCGGTCCTTTAAGGAAACGACATGAGCGAGACTTTCACAAGCGTATCCCAGGAAGAAGCCGGCTTTCGTGAACGCACGCGACTGTCGTTTGATCTCGACGCCGACATCTGCGTGATCGGGGCCGGGCTTGCCGGGCTCTCCATCGCGCTGGAGGCAGCCCGGCTCGGAGCCAGCGTCGCGGTGCTCGAGGGCCGCCATATCGGCTGGAACGCCTCCGGAAACCAGCTCGGCACAGTGATGCCTGGCTTTGCGCTGCCGCTCGCCGATTTGATCGAGCGCATCGGCTTCGAGGACGCGCGCGAATTGTGGACACTGGCGAAGGAGGGCGCCGAGTTCGTCCGGGCCAACGCCACCGAAGAGAACATGCCCGGCATTGGCCCGAGCGATGGCGTGCTGGAGGTCTCCAACGTCGATGCCGGCGACCGGCTGATCAGCCGGTTGCAGGTGCTCCACGAGGATTTCGACACGGAGGTCGAGGGCTGGCAGGTGGATCGCGTCCGCGAGGCGCTCAAGACCGACCGTTACTTCCACGGCGTCTATTATCCCCGGGCATTCCAGCTCGACGGCCGCAAATATGTGCACGGCCTCGCAGCGCTGGCGCGGCGAGCGGGAGCGCGCATATTCGAGGATACGCCGGTCGTCAGCATCGATCATTCCGGCATCCGCAAGCGCATCGTCACGCCCTCGGCGCGGCTGCGCGCCACCCACATCGTGCTCGCCGGCAACATCCACCTCGGAGCGCCCTTGAGGCGCCTGTCGGAGACGCTGCTGCCGGTCTGGCGCTATGCCGGGATTACCGCGCCGCTCGGCGAGCGCGTGCACGAGATCGTGGCGTTCACGGGATCGGTGATGGATTCCGACGGGGTCGACCATTTCCGTGTCGTCGACGGCGACCGCCTGATGTGGGAAAGCCCCGAGACCACCTGGGCCGCGCGTCCGCAGCGCTTTGCGGGCGCGGTCAGGCGGCGGATCAGATCGATTTTCCCCCAGTTCGGCGATGTCGAGATCACCGACATGTTCGGCGGCGTCACCGGCCAGACCGTGCACGGCATGCCGCAGATCGGCCAGTTGCGCAAAGGCCTGTGGGTGGCGAGCGGGTTCGGCCGCCAGGGCATGAACACCTCGGCCATGGCCGGGCAGCTGATCGCGCGCAGCATTTTGTGGGGTGACGAGCGCTGGAAGCTGTTCTCGCCGTTCGAGCTGGTCTGGGCGGGCGGCACGACCGGGCGGGTCGCGGGCCAATTGGTGGGAGTTTGGGGCAGGGCGAGTTCCGCCGCCGCAGGCTCGCTCGCCCGCTACCGCGAGCGTGCGCGGGTCAAGGACCGGGAACGCGAGGCGCGCCTCGCTGAAGCCAACCGGGCCGCCGGCACTGGTCCTCGCCGTCCGCCGCCCGGCGTCCGGCCGCGGCCGACCCCTCCGCCGAAACCTATGGCCGAGGATGTGGAACCGGCCTCGTAGGACCAGGGTGTCTCGCGATAAGTTGAGAAAAACCCCGCCCGGACGTGTAACGTCGGCCGTTAGAGCCCGTATCTCAGAGCGTGGACTCCCCCGCGCACGGAGAATCAGATGTTTGACCGCCGCATCCTGCTGACAACTGTTGCCGGCCTGTTCGGCCTTTCGGCCTTCCGCTGGTTGAGAGGAACGCCCGCCGAGGCTGGAGAGAAGGCCGCGCAAAAATTCGAGATCGAGAAGACGGACGCCGAGTGGCGCGCCCAGCTCACCCCGCAGCAATATGAAATCCTCCGTAAGGAGGGCACCGAGAGGCCAGGCTCCAGCCCGCTGCTCAAGGAACACCGCAAGGGCATCTTCGCCTGCGCCGGCTGCGACCTGCCGCTGTTCGCATCCGACACCAAGTTCGAGAGCGGCACGGGTTGGCCGAGCTTCTACCAGCCGATCGAAGGCAATGTCGGCAAGACGGAGGACCGTACCTTCGGCATGGTGCGCACCGAAGTGCATTGCCGGCGCTGCGGCGGCCATCTCGGCCACATCTTCGACGACGGTCCGAAGCCGACCGGATTGCGCTATTGCATCGACGGTTTCGGGCTCGTCTTCCACCCGGCCGCCGCGTCGGCAACGTAGGTCTCGCTGGAGTCATTCCGGAGCGATGCGTGATCATCGAATCCGGAATCTCGAGCTTCTCAGGTGCGCAATTGCGCACCTGAGTTCGGTGCTGCGGGCCGCCCCGGAATGACCCGATGCCCCGGCAATTGTTGCCGGCCCGGCAATTGTGCCCCGGTCATCGGACCGGGGCCTTCCCATTCAAGTCATTGATTTCCTGAGAATACCCGCATTGGCATAGCCCTTGCGACTGTCTCTTCCGACTGCGGCCATGGTCGACCGGCCGCCGAGATCGGATCTGGAGACAAAGTTATGGGTATCTTCGATGCAATGAACACCTCGGTGGGTGGCCTGCAGGCGCAGTCCTACGCGCTGCAGAACATTTCAGGCAACATCGCGAACTCATCCACCACCGGTTACAAGGGCATCGGCACCAGCTTCGTCGATCTCATCCCCGACGCCTCGGTCCCGAGCAAGCAGGTCGCGGGCGGTGTGACGGCCAACGCCAAGGCGACCATCACCACCCAGGGTACGATCTCGTCCTCCTCCGTCGCGACCAACATGGCGATCACCGGCGACGGCTTCTTCTCGATCCAGAAGGCGACTAACGTCGTCGACAACTTGCCGCAGTTCAGCGGCGTCACCTACTACACCCGCCGCGGCGACTTCCAGCTCAATTCCAACGGCAATCTCGTCAATGGCGCCGGCTACTACCTGATGGGTGTCACGGTCGACCCCAAGACCGGCAACCCGACCGGCAATGTGGCGTCCGTCCTGAAATTCCAGAACAACTTCATCCCGGCACAGGCGACAACCTCGATCCAGTACGCCGCGAACCTGCCGAGCGTGCCGAACACGGGGGCGAGCTCGACCGCGGCGAGCGGCACGCTGCTGGCGGCCGGCGGCCTGAACCCGTCCGATTTCGCCGCCAACCCGCTGATCGTCGGCACGCCGCCGCCGCCCTATTCGAATGCGACGGTCTCCGGCGCGGCGGCCACCGGCAATCTGCGCTCGGCCTATACGGCGACGACCGCTACTGGCTCGGTGGCACTGCTGGACAGCGCTTCGGCGGTGGCAACTGGCAGCACGTCTCTCGATGCGGGCTTGGCCACGCATCTCAACACCAGCCTTCTCACCAACCTGGCCGGCAAGTCGTTGACGGTCAACGGCCAAACAATCAACTTCGACAACACCGTCTCGGGCGTTTCGACGGTTGCGGGCCCCCCGGCGGTCACTACGGTTGGTCTGAAGTCGCCCACCAGCGCACTGATGTCGGATGTCCTCAGCGCGATCGCGTCTGGAGCCGGCGTTCCCGCCTCCAGCGTGACTATGAATGCCAGCGGCAACATCCAGATCACGACCAGCACCACGGCCGACGTGACGATCGGCGGCACTGCGGCAGGATTGCTCGGCGTCAGCAGCGTGACGCGCGGCGGTAACGTGCTGTCCACTCCCGCGATTACGAGTGGTACACAGCTCGGCGGCACCGCGACGCCCGGCGGGGCGGAAGTCCTCTCGACGCCCTTCGTGGTCGGCAACACGATCCAGGTCAACGGCACGGGAGCTGCCAATACGATCACCTTCGTGGCCTCCGGCGCTACCCCTCCGAACCAGATCAACATCACCGACTCCATAGCGACTCTGCTCAGCCAGATCGACACGCTCAGCGGAGCGAGCGGTTCTTCGATCAGCAACGGCGTGATCACCCTGAATACCGGTATCGCCAATCCCACCTTGACGGTGACGAGCCCCAACAACAGCAGCGCCTTCGCCGCGCTCGGCTTCACGTCGTCCATCTCCAAGAACCGCGGCGGTGGCGGCACTGCCGGCACCGGCGGCGTGATCGGCAACGACATCGCCACGTTCACCAAGGAATCGATCAGCGGCGGTGCGGTCACCGCCTACAACGCCGCGGGCACGCCGGTGAACCTGCAGCTGCGTTGGGCCAAGACCGACAGCGCCTCGCTGGGCACCGGCCATTCCGACACCTGGAACCTGTTCTACCAGACCGATCCGAATGCGACCGGCACGACGGTCGGCTGGGTCAACACCGGGCAGGCCTTCACCTTTGCTAGCGACGGCTCGCTGACCTCGCCGAGCGGATCGGGCATCACCATCAACAACGTCAGCGTCGGCGGCCAGTCGCTCGGCTCGGTCGCCTTCAACATGTCCTCGGGCGGGCTGACGCAATATGCCAGCACCAGCGGCGCGGTGACGATCAACACCATCACGCAGAACGGCTACGCCGCCGGTCAGCTCCGCTCGGTTGCCGTCAACAACAGCGGCCTCGTGGTCGGCACCTTCTCCAACGGCCAGAACCTCAACCTCGCCCAGGTGACGCTGTCGCACTTCAACGGCACCAATTACCTCAAGGCCCTCGACGGCGGCGCCTACGCCGCGACCGAACAGTCGGGCACAGCGATCGACGGCGCGTCGGGCAGCATCAGCGGCTCGTCGCTGGAAGGCTCGAACACCGACATCGCCGACGAATTCACCAAGCTGATCGTGACCCAGCAGGCCTATTCGGCCAACACCAAGGTGATCACGACAGCGAATTCGATGGTGCAGGATCTCTTGAACGTGTTGCGCTGATCGGCGCGTGACGTAACCAAAGGCGGCTAGTGATATGGGTTTGAGTTCAGCCCTCGCCAGTGCGATGAGCGGTCTGCGTGCCAACCAGGCCGCGCTCTCGATCGTCTCCTCGAACGTCGCCAACTCGCAGACGCCGGGTTACGTCGTCCAGAGGCCGAACCAGATCGAGGTCACCACCGGCGATTTCGGCTCGACGGCGATGACGACCGGCGTCAGCCGGGAGCTCGACACCTTTGTGCAGAACCAGCTGCGCACCGAGACCGGCGGCAGCGGTTACGCCGACCAGATGGCCAACATCCTGAAGCAGCTTCAGAGTGTCTACGGCACGCCCGGCAACAGCGGCACGCTCGAAACCGCGCTGAACAAATTCACCACGGCGTTGCAGGCGCTGTCGACCAGCGCCGGCTCGTCGTCGGCGCAGACGGTTGCCCTCGGCGCGGCGCAGGCGTTGGCGAAGCAGCTCAACGTCACCACCAACGGCATCCAGTCGCTGCGCTCCAACGTCGAGCAGGATCTCGGCACCTCGGCACAGCAGGCCAACGCGGCGATGCAGCAGGTCGCCGACATCAACACCAAGCTTCAGGGCTTGTCGGCAAACGACCCGTCCGCCGCGACGCTGATGGACCAGCGCGACCAGGCCATCAACACGCTGTCGAAATATGTCGACGTTCGCGTCACCACCGACGGTTCGAACCAGGCCAATATCTACACCACGACAGGCATCCAGCTCGTCGGCGCCGGGCTCGCCTCGCAATTCACCTTTGCCTCCGCCGGCGCGCTGTCGGCGACCTCGCTCTACAACGCCGACCCGGCCAAGTCGGGCGTCGGTGCGCTCAACATCAAGCTGCCGAACGGCTCGCAGCTCGACGTCGTCGCCAACAACGTGGTCTCCTCCGGCCAGATCGCGGCTGATCTCAAGCTGCGCGACCAGACGCTGGTGCAGGCGCAGAACCAGATCGACCAGCTCGCCGCGACGATGTCGAGCGCGCTGTCCGACAAGACCACGGCCGGCAGCACGGTGTCCGGCCCGCCGGCCGGATTCGATCTCGACCTTGCCGGTGCGCAGCCGGGCAATACGGTCAACATCACCTACAAAGACACGGCGACCAACACCCAGCGCCAGATCACGCTCGTCAACGTGACCGATCCGGCGGCGCTGCCGCTCCAGAACGCCACCAATGCCAACCCGATGCGGGTGGGCGTCAATTTCTCCGGCGGCATGAATGCGATCGCCGCTGCGCTCAACACCGCGCTCTCAGGTTCGCACCTGACGTTCTCCGCCGCTCCGTCGCCGGCGACGGCCACGACGCTGCGGGTGACCGATGACAATACCGGCCTTGCCCAGGTCAATTCGGCCTCGACCACCAAGACGATCTCGTCGCTGACCTCGGGCAGCCCGCAGCTGGCGGTGTTCACCGACGGCGGGCAGGCGCTCTACACCGGTGCGATCACCGCCTCGGGCTCGCAGATGACCGGCCTTGCCGGGCGCATCGCCGTGAACACGCAGCTGGTCAGCGATCCCACGCGGCTGTCCGTCTACAACACGTCGCCGGTGACGCCCGCCGGCGACACCACGCGCTCGGACTATCTCTATTCGCAGCTCACCAATGCGGTGTTTTCCTATTCGCCGACGACCGGCCTCGGCTCGGCGAACCAGCCCTTCACCGGCAGCGTCTCGAACTACCTCCAGCAGTTCCTGAGCGTCCAGGCCAACGCCTCGACCCAGGCCACCCAGCTCCAGCAGGGCCAGAGCGTCGTGGTCTCGACGCTCCAGGCCAAGTTCGACTCGACCTCCAGCGTCAATCTGGACTCGGAGATGTCGAACCTGATCCAGCTTCAGAATGCCTATGCCGCCAACGCCCACGTCATGTCGGTGGTGCAGAGCATGATGAACACGTTGATCCAGGCTCAAGTGTAACCAGTACAGGTTCTGAAAGATGTCGATCAGCAGCATCAACTACTCTTCGTCGGTCCTCGGCGCGCAGATCCGCAACATCAATCAGCAGCTCACCGACCTGTCGACGCAGCTCGCGACCGGCAAGCTGTCGCAGAACTATTCCGGGATGGGCACCAACGAGGGCTTTGCGATCGCCGGGCGCTCGCAGCTCTCCAACATCGCCGCCTATACCGACACGATCACGAACGTGAACGTGAACATCAACCTCGCCAATACCGCGCTCCAGTCGCTCACGACGATCCGCAACACGGTGCAGACCGGCTCCGCAAGCACCGCGCAGGATCTCAACGTCAACGGACAGACCGTCGTGCAGAACACAGCCGCTTCGCAGTTCGGTTCGATGGTCGGCGTTCTCAACACGCAGTCGGGCAACCGCTATCTGTTCTCCGGGACGGCGTTCAACACGCAGTCGGTTGCCAATGCCGGCGACATCATCAACGGCACGACCACGCAGGCGGGCTTCAAGACCGTCATGGCGGAACGCCAGGCCGCCGACCTCGGTGCCAACGGCATGGGACGGCTGGTGCAGACGCAGCCGACGCCGAGCTCGGTGCGGGTATCCGAGGACGTCGCCGGATCGCCGTTCGGAATGAAGATCGCGGCGGTGTCCTCGACGCTGACGGGTGCGACGGTCACCGGCCCGAGCGGCTCGCCGGTGTCGTTCTCGGTCGATCTCAACGGCCTCAACCCGAACGATGGCGACAAGCTGAGCGTCCAATTCACGCTGCCGGACGGCACCACCGGGCAGGTCGACCTGACCGCGTCCACGGCCACGCCAACGCCGATCGGCAGCTTCGCGATCGACGCGACGACTCCCGGCAACACCGCCACGAATCTTAACACGGCATTGAACACCGCGATCACGAAGCTCGCCAACACCTCGCTTGTCGCGGCATCCGCGATCACGGCCGGCGACAATTTCTTCAACACCGCAAGCTCCGCGATCGGTGCGCCCGTCAACAACCAGGCGGCCCCGCCGGCTCCGATCAGCGGAGCAACGGCGCTGTCCGGCGCGAGCCCCTCGAACTCGATCTCGCCGGGCTTCGGCGCCGGTGACACCATCACCGTGAACGGCACCACGCTGACCTTCGTTAATTCGGGCGCGACCGGCAACCAGCTCAATGTCGGCGACAGCATCCAGACGCTGATGAGGAAGATCGACCAGATCACGGGCACGTCGAAGCCTTCGACCGTGCATGGCGGCTCGATCACGATCAACACGGACGACGCGGCGAGCCTCAACATCACGACCTCGAACTCGGGCGCACTCAACGCGCTCGGCTTCGGCTCGACGCCGGTCACCGCGACGCAGCCGCCATTGCGCGTCGGTTCTTCACCGGCGAGTTCGGCGACGACGCTGGTCAACGGATCGGCCAATACCGTGAAATGGTACACCGGCAATGACGGGCCCGGCTCGCCGCGCTCCACGGCGATGGCGCGGGTCGATGATTCGGTCACGGTGCAATATGGCGCGCAGGCCAACGAGGACGCGATCCGCCAGCAATTGCAGGCGATCGCCGTGTTCGGGACGTTCTCGACCTCGCCGACCAGCCAGTATGCGGGCGGGCAGGTCTCCGCGCTGAGCCTGCGGGTGACGCAATCGCTGACGAAGCAGCCCGGCCAGCAGCATATCGAGGACATCCAAACGGACCTCGCGATGGCCCAGAACACGATGAAGGACGCAGGCACGCGCCAGACCCAGGCCAAGGCGCAGCTCCAGTCCATCATCGACCAGGCGGAATCGGCCTCGCCGGATCAGGTGGCGAGCGAGCTCTTGTCGCTCCAGAATGCGCTTCAGGCGTCCTACCAAGTTACCTCGAAACTCGCGCAGCTGTCGCTCGTCAAGTTCCTGTAACGGCGCATTAAGACGCCGTTAACCATGCCTCTTTACCTTTTGGTGAGGAGTTGAGCGGGGCGGGGGCCGTCGATGTCGGACAAGATGCAGCTGGTGGTGGCCACGCCGTGCTTCGGCGGGCAGGTCTCGAGCATTTATGCGAGCTCGATCTTCGCGCTCCAGCGCGCCGTGCACGGCATGTCCAATCTCGAGCTCAAGGTGCTCTTGCGCGACGGCGATGCGCTGATCACGCGCGCGCGGGCCAATCTGGCCGCGATGTTCCTCGACGATCCAAAAGCGACCCATTTCCTGTTCATCGACGCCGATATCGGCTTCAAGCCCGAGCAGGTGTTCCGGCTGATCGAATGCGGCGCGGATGTCGTCGCCGGCTGTTATCCGATCAAGCGGGTCAATTGGGACAAGGCGAGGCGGGCGATCGAGTCCGGCCGCACGGATGTGCCGGCGGCCGCGCTCGATTATGTGCTCGAGATCGAGGATCCCGACCGCATCGTGGTGGTCAACGGTTTTACCCGCGTGCGCTACGCCGGCACCGGCTTCCTGATGATCCGCCGCCACGTGCTGGAGGCGATGTGCCGCCATCCCAACTATGCCGGCCTGCAATTCTTCCGTGAGCATTCGCACGACACGCTGGCGGCGAGCCAGAACCGCTTCGCGCTGTTCGAATGCATGATCGATCCGGCGACGGGAACTTATCTTTCCGAGGACTTCGCCTTCTGCAAGCGCTGGACCGACATCGGCGGCGAGATCTGGGCCGACATCGAGAGCTCGCTGGATCACGTCGGGCCGTCGGTGTTCCACGGCGACATCGCCTCGCAATTCGCAGCCGCGCCCGCGGCAGCTGCCGATGCGGCGTGAGCCTTCCGGGATGAGCGCCGGCGCATCCGGTCTGTCAGTCCCCGAGCGCACATTCGACGGCGGCTCGCGCTACCGCCTGCGCGATCTCTTCACGCCATTGGACACGCTGCTCGTCTCCGGCGGAGATCCGCGGCTGGCGCTCGACGCAGAGGATCGCGTCAACGCCTATGGCTGCGCAGCCTCGCCGGAACCGGAGATCTGGAATTTCGCCTCCTCGACGGCATCGACGATCTCGCAACTCGCCTATGACCGCGCCGCGCTGGCGCGCGAAGAGCTGATGCACAGGTGCCTGTTCGACGAGGTCGAGATCGCCTTCGATGCGCGCTGCGAGGACATGCGCGAGGAGTTGCGCGGCCATCTCCAGCTCTCGCCGCGCGTCGACGTCGTGTTCTCGCCGTCCGGGACGGATTCTCAGCTCCACGCCCTGTTCCTGGCGCGTGCGGTGCTCGGCGCCCCGCCAGTGACGATCGTGGTCGGTGCCGACCAGACCGGTAGCGGCACGGCCCATACCGCGCGCGGTCACCATTTCAGCTCCATGACGGCGAGCGGCCTTGCCGTGCGCAAGGACGGCGCGGTTGCCGGACTCGCCGGCGCCAGCGTGACGTTGCCGCTGCTTCGGGCCGGGCCCGGGATCGCGATGCGCGCCGACACCGATGCCGCGGTGCTGGGTGCGATCGAAGCGACGATCGCGCAAGGTGCGCCCGTGCTGCTTCAGATCATGGATTCCTCGAAGCTCGGCTGGCACGCGCCGAGCGTGGCCTGTCTCGACGAGATCGCGCGGCGCTGGCCGCGCAAGGTTCAGGTCGTCGTCGACGCCTGTCAGGCGCTGCTCGGCCGCCGCCGGCTGCGCACCTATCTCGACCGCGGCTATATGGTGCTGATCACCGGCTCGAAATTCTTCGGCGGCCCTGCCTTCAGCGGCGCGCTGCTGGTGCCGAAAGGGTTTTCGCGGTCGCTCGACCGGATAGAGGGGATTGCGCCGGGCTTCTTCGACTATGCCGGCCGCTGCGATTGGCCGATGGCCTGGACGGCGCTGCGCTCACGCTTCGAGCGCCGGCCGAATTTCGGACAATGGCTGCGCTGGGAGGCGGCGCTCGCGGAGATCGGCAGCTACTACGCCGTGCCCGGAGCTTTCCGCGTCAGGGCGCTGGCCGAGCTTGCCGCCGGCATCGACGGCATGATTGCGCTGTCGCCGTCGCTTCAACCCGTTCCAACGGCGACCGAGAAGACTGCCGGGGACGACGAGGAGTTCGCGCACGCCACGATCTTTCCGTTCATGCTGCTGCGCGACGGCAAGCCGGTCTCGATTGCCGAGACCGGCGCCGTCCACCGGGCGCTGCGGCGTGACATGAACGTGGAGATCAGCGGCAGCGCGGCGGACCGGCAGATCGCCGTCCAGCGTAGCCTGATCGGCCAGCCGGTCCGGCTGGAGCGGCAGGACGATGCGCCGCAAGCCGTGCTGCGCCTCTGCGTCGGCGCCCGGCTCGTGACCGAGGCCTGGTCGCCGGATATGGCGCAGGCACGACGCAATGTGCAGCACCTGCTTGATCGCATCGCTCATGTCCTGGTGAAGATTGAGCTGCTGCTTGACCGCGGCGCAGCCGCAACCGCGCCGGAAAAGTCCGCCTTCGAGGTATGAGATGCAGCATCCAGTTTCCGCGCCGATCGGCGTGACCGTGCCGAACTATGCCGACCGCATCGGCTTTGCGCAGCTGACGCGCCAGGCGTTCGAAGGTGTCGATCTGCAGCCACTGCGCGATCAGCTCGTCACGCGGATCACGGAAGGAGCAGCGCACGCGGGCGAAGGCCTTGACCTATCGCTGATCGTCCAGCTACTCGGCGACAAGGCGGCGGGGCTGGCGATCCAGTCGGAGGTGCTGACCTTCCATCAATTGTTTCGCACGCCCGCTGCGGCTCCGAAGCCCGGCTTGCGCGTGCTCGCCCTTGCGGCCGACATCGACATGGGCGGCAACACGCCGATCGAATTCCTGCTCGAAGGCTCCGATTTCGAGCTGCTGACACTCTATGTGACCAAGGATGTCGGCTTGCCTGAAACGTTGCCCGATCACGACGTTGCCATCGTGGTTGCATCCGATTCCGAGGAATGCCGGGAAACGCTCGCCCTGATCGAAAAGGCTGCGCCGCACTGGCCGCGTCCGCTGCTCAATCGCCCCGATCTCATCGGCAACCTCGATCGCGACAAGCTGTATCGGCTGCTGGCGGGCATCGCTGGTCTCGAGATTCCATCAACCATCCACGCGACGCGCGCGCAATTGACGGATCTCGCGCAGGGCCGGGTCGCTTGCGAGGACATCGCCGGCGAATTACGCTTTCCGATGATCGCGCGGCCGCGCGGCACGCATGCCGGTGTCGGGCTCGCGAAGCTCGACGATGCGCCGGCACTCGCGGCCTATCTCTCCGAGCGCGAGGAGCAGGATTTCTTCGTCGCGCGCTTCGTCGATTATGCGAGCCCCGACGGGCTCTATCGCAAATATCGTCTCGCCATGGTCGACGGCAAGCCCTACGCCTGCCACATGGCGATCGCCGATCGCTGGGACATCTGGTATCTCAACGCCTACATGGCGTTCAGCGAGGAGAAGCGGGCTGAAGAGGCCGTCTTCATGCTGGACTTCGACCACGCCTTCGCCGCGCGCCACAAGGCCGCGCTCGACGAGATGAGCCGGCGCGTCGGCCTCGATTATTTCATCGTCGATTGCGCCGAGAACCAGAACCGCGAGCTGCTGGTCTTCGAAGCCGACAACACCGCCGTCGTGCACAACATGGATCCGCCGGTCGTGTTTCCGTACAAGCCGCCGCAGATGCTCAAGATCTTTGCCGCGTTCACGGCGATGCTGTCGCGGCACGCAGGAGAGGGCAAGGCGAGCGCAGCATGAACGAGATCATCCGCAACGCGCAAAGCTCCGTCGCGCAGGCTTCGCTCGATCCGCAGGACTGGAGAGAATTTCGCACGCTCGCCCATCGCATGCTGGACGAGACGATCGACGGCATCGCCAATGTTCGCGCGCGGCCGGTGTGGCAGCCGATTCCCGACGGCATCCGCGCGGCATTGAAGGCCGACGTGCCGCGCGAGGCGAGCGGCCTTGCCGATGTCTATCGCGAATTCGCCGAGCATGTCGCACCATATGCGACCGGCAATGTCCATCCCGGGTTCATGGGCTGGGTGCATGGCGGCGGCACCGCGGTCGGCATGCTCGCGGAGATGCTCGCAGCTGGCCTCAATGCCAATCTCGGCGGGCGCGATCACATGCCGATCGAAGTCGAGCGCCAGATCGTCGCGTGGATGCGGCGCCTGTTTGATTTCCCGGAGACTGCGAGCGGCATCTTCGTCACGGGCACGTCGATGGCCAATTTGATGGCGGTGCTGGTGGCGCGCACCGCTGCGCTCGGGACGCTGGCGCGGCAGCACGGCATCGGCAATGACGGCGCGCTGCTCACGGCCTACACGTCGCGGGCCGCGCATGGCTGTGTCTCCAGGGCGATGGACATCGCCGGGCTCGGCACCGATGCGCTGCGCAAGATCGATGTCGATGCCGATCATCGCATCGACGTCGCCGCGCTACGCGCGCAGATCGCTGTCGACCGCGAGGTCGGCTTCAAGCCGTTTCTCGTCGTCGCTTCCGCCGGCACGGTCGATATCGGCGCGATCGACGACCTCAAGGCCATCGCTGCGCTGTGCCGCGAGGAAGGAATCTGGTTTCACGTCGATGGCGCCTTCGGGGCGCTCGCGATCTTCTCGCCCGAGCTCGCGCCCATGCTAGGCGGCATCGAGCTCGCCGATTCCATTGCGCTCGACTTCCATAAATGGGGGCAGGTGCCCTACGACGCCGGCTTCCTGCTGGTGCGCGACGGCGAGCAGCACCGGCGGGCCTTTGCGCAGCCCGCGGCCTATCTGCGCCGCGAGGCGAGGGGCCTTGCGGCGGGTGCAGTCTGGCCCTGCGATCTCGGCCCCGACCTGTCGCGCGGCTTCCGCGCGCTGAAGACCTGGTTCACGCTGAAGACGTTCGGCACCGACCGGCTGGGTGCGGTGATCGCGCGAAGCTGCGCGCTGGCGAAGTATCTGGAGACGCGCGTGCTGGCCGAGCCGCGGCTGGAATTGCTGGCACCGGTGAACCTCAACATCGTCTGCTTCCGCTACCGCGCCGACGATGCGGTCAATCGCGAGATCGTCGCCGATGTCCAGGAGTCCGGCGTTGCGGCGCCCTCGAGCACGACGCTGGACGGCAGGTTCGCGATCCGCGCTGCCATCGTCAATCACCGTACCGACGAGACGGACATCGACGCGCTTGTGGCCGCGGTGCTGGAGTTCGGCGCGCGGCGGACCGGCGGTGGTCTGATTGAGGTCGAGGCGCCGCCGCTGGCGGCGCAGTGACCAAGCATGCAGCCCAAACGACAACGGCCCCGGAGATGATCCGGGGCCGTTGTCGTTTGGGCAGGCTGATGCGTGCCGATCAGGCGGCCGAGCTGACGTCGCCCTTGGGATGCGTCGCTTGGTACTGGTCCCGCAGCTTCTCTTCATAGGCGATCAGCTTGCGGGCATCCTTCAGCGCCCGGTAGAGATCGCCGCTCATGATGTTGTTGTTGATGCTTTCGATGATCGGCCAGGCGCTCGGCACCGCGGTGACGATGTCGCGCACCAGGTTGAAGTAGGTGCCGTGCTGGCTCTGCGGATCCGGCGAGATGTACATGAGCTGGACCGCGAGATAGACGAGCTTGGCCGGCGTGTCGGCGGTCTCCGGCGTGAGGATGTCGCGCTCGCGCAGGATCGGCACGTTCTCGCCGTCGATCAGGAGGCGGGCGCGCTGGTCGGTGTTGGTGATCACCGAATTGCCGACGATGATGCGTTCATGCGGTTTGAGCTCAACCTTGAGAGCCATGCCTGTTCTCCATCAACCCTTTTACAACGATCCGTCGCGGCGTTCGTGCGATGAGGGCGGTCGTTCGTGATTTGGAGCCGATCCTTGCGCAACATGGTTAACAGGTCGTAAACGACGGCGTCGGGGACGGAAAATGCAACAATTTCAAGGCCGATAGCGGCATGTCCTGCCGTCGGCCGCGGCCTCGAAGGGGGCTTCCGGCGTCGCGGCGAAAAAAGTGCGGGTTTCATTTCACGGATTGTTAGAGGCTTGGACGCACGGTCCGGCGGTCGTCTGATCAATTATGGTCAGATAGGACGCGTAGCTACCAGAAAGGTAACAGTATGTCCGTCGTTCTCTCCGCTTCGGTTCGTCAGAACCTGCTCTCCCTCCAGTCCACCGCTGACCTCCTCGCCACCACCCAGTCCCGTCTGTCGACTGGCCGCAAGGTGAACTCGGCTCTGGATAATCCCACCAACTTCTTCACCGCCCAGGGCCTTGATAACCGCGCCAGCGACATCGGCAATCTGCTCGATGGCATCGGCAACGGCGTTCAGGTTCTCCAGGCAGCCAACACCGGCATCACCTCGCTGCAGAAGCTGGTGGACAGCGCCAAGTCGATCGCCAACCAGGTGCTGCAGAGCCCGACGGGCTACTCCACCAAGTCGACCGTGACCTCGACCGCCATCACCGGCGCGACCGCCAGCAACCTGCTGGGTACCGCTTATACCAACAGCACCGTCGCCGGCACCGCCGTGCTGAACGACAACACCGGCACTGCGGTCAACATCACCGCTTCCACCCAGC
Organism: Bradyrhizobium sp. 61; assembly: GCF_023073075.1. NCBI lineage: Bacteria > Pseudomonadati > Pseudomonadota > Alphaproteobacteria > Hyphomicrobiales > Nitrobacteraceae > Bradyrhizobium > Bradyrhizobium sp. 61. The sequence continues at coordinate 76,272 of NZ_JADPIU010000014.1, forward strand.
TGGTTGGCACCGCGGGCGCGACGTCCGACGACCTTGCTACGGCCATCACCAACGGCTCGGTCCTGACGGTCAACGGCAAGAACATCACGTTCTCGACCGCGCAGACCACTTCGACCACCGACACCGCCGGCAACGTCACCATCGGCATTGGCACGGGCAGCACCTTGACGGTGCAGAGCGTGCTGAGCGCGATCGACGGCATCACCGGCACCGGCACCGCCTCGACCGTCGCGGCTGGTAAGCTCACGCTGAGCACCGGCACGACCTCGGATCTCACGATCGCGGGTTCGGGCAACGTGCTCGCCGCGCTCGGTCTCACCGCCGGCACGACCGCCCGCGTCCCGCCCGCCATCTCGGGCCAGACGCTGACGATCGCCGCCACCGGTGGCGGCACCGCGAGCAGCATCACCTTCGGCACCGGCGCTGGCCAGGTCAACACGCTGAACGGGCTCAATTCGGCGCTGGCGGCCAACAACCTGCAGGCCTCGATCGACTCGACCGGCGTGATCTCCATCACGACGACGAACGACGCGGCCTCCTCGACGATCGGCACGCTCGGCGGCTCGGCCTTTACCGCCACCGGTCCGTTCCACAGCGTTGCCATCGGGGCTCCGGTTGCCGATCCGACCTCGCAGACCCAGCGTGCTGGCCTGGTTGCGCAGTACAACAACGTGCTCGCGCAGATCAACACGACCGCGCAGGATGCCTCCTTCAACGGCGTCAACCTGCTCAACGGCGACACGCTGAAGCTGACGTTCAACGAAACCGGCAAGTCGACGCTGAGCATCACCGGTGTGACCTTCAACACCGCGGGTCTCAACATCTCGACCCTCGCCTCGGGCACCGACTTCCTGGACAACGCCTCGGCCAACAAGGTCCTGACCACGCTCAATGCCGCCAGCAGCACGCTGCGTTCGGAAGCATCGACGCTGGGTTCGAACCTGTCGGTCGTGCAGATCCGCCAGGACTTCAACAAGAACCTGATCAACGTCCTGCAGACCGGTTCGTCCAACCTGACGCTGGCCGACACCAACGAGGAAGCGGCCAACAGCCAGGCGCTGTCGACCCGCCAGTCGATCGCGGTCTCGGCGCTGTCGCTGGCCAACCAGTCGCAGCAGAGCGTGTTGCAGCTCCTGCGCTGATACGCGGCGAAAATCGTCAAACAAGGCATTACGGCGGGGCTTTTGCCCCGCCGTTTTTTGCGCGTGATGCGGCGTAAGCCGGGTTTCAGGGAACCCTGACCGGTTAATACCTTGTTAACCCTGTGGCTTAAGCCGCCATTAACCTTAATTTAAAGGAGTGCGTCTAGAACTAGACAAAAGCCCATTTGCCAGACCGGCGGGCTCCGATCCGTACGCGTCGCGCTCCAAGAGGAAGATCTGCCAATGTCCAACATCGTTCTCTCGGCATCAGTCCGCCAGAACCTGTTGTCGCTGCAGTCGACAGCCGACCTGCTCGCTACCACGCAAGGACGCCTTTCGACCGGCAAGAAGGTGAACACGGCGCTTGATAACCCCACCAACTTCTTCACCGCACAGGGGCTCGACAATCGCGCCAGCGACATCAGCAATCTCCTGGATGGCATCAGCAACGGCGTGCAGGTGCTGCAGGCCGCCAACACCGGCATCACCTCGCTGCAAAAGCTGGTCGACAGCGCCAAATCGATCGCCAGCCAGGTACTGCAGAGCCCGACGGGGTACTCGCCCAAATCCAACGTGACGTCGGCCGCGGTCCCCGGTGCGACCGCCAACAACCTGCTGGGCACGGCATACACCAACAACACGGTCACCGGCACCGTCGTCAACAATGACGATACGAGCGGCGCGGCGCCGATCACGGGCGCGACCAAGCTGGTCGGTACCGCCGGTGCAGGTTCGGACGATCTCGGTACGACCATCACCAACGGTTCGGTCCTGACTGTCGACGGCAAGACGATCACCTTCTCGACCGCGCAAACCACCTCGACCACCGACTCGTTCGGCAACGTCACGATCGGCATCGGTGCGGGCAGCACACTCACGGTGCAGTCGGTACTGAGCGCGATCGACGGCATCACGGGTACGGGCACGGCCTCGACAGTTTCCGGCGGCAAGCTCGTGCTCAGCACCGGCACGAGCCAGGATCTGGCGATCTCCGGCTCGGGCAACGTGCTCACGGCGCTCGGCCTCACTGCCGGCACCACCGCCCGCGTTCCGCCCCCGCTCAGCGGCAAGACGTTGACGATCGGTCCGACCGGCGGCGGCACCGCCACCAGCATCACCTTCGGTGCCGGCGTCGGGCAGGTTTCCACGCTCAATCAGCTCAACGCGGCGCTGGCGGCGAACAACCTGCAGGCGACGATCGACACGACCGGTCATCTCAACATCGTGACCTCCAACGACTCGGCGTCCTCGACGATCGGCGCAATCGGCGGCACGGCCGCGGCGAGCGGCCAGCCCTTCTATGGCCTGATCGCGCAGGCGCCCACCGTCGACCCGGATTCGCAAGCCACGCGCGCCAATCTGGTCGGGCAGTACAACAACGTGCTCGCGCAAATCAACACCACGGCGCAGGACTCTTCCTACAACGGCGTGAATCTGCTGAACGGCGATACGCTCAAGCTCGTGTTCAACGAAACCGGGCGTTCGACGCTGAACATTCAGGGCGTCACCTTCAACGACGCCGGCCTCAACCTTGCTCCCTTGACCTCGGGCGTTGATTTCCTGGACTCGAAATCGGCGAACGCCATTCTGACTTCGCTCAACTCGGCAAGCACCACGCTGCGTGCCGAGGCGTCGACGCTCGGTTCGAACCTCTCGATCGTGCAGATCCGTCAGGACTTCAGCAAGAACCTGATCAACGTGCTGCAGACCGGCTCGTCGAGCCTGACGCTTGCGGACACCAACGAGGAAGCGGCCAACAGCCAGGCGCTCTCGACGCGTCAGTCGATCGCAGTCTCCGCGCTGTCGCTCGCCAACCAGTCGCAGCAGAGCGTGCTTCAGCTCCTCCGCTAAGCGCGACGCTGACGTACACGATGAATCATTCAACGGCGAAGCCTAGGCTTCGCCGTTGTTTTGAGCGAGATCGCTAACTGTCGATTAGCTCAGATCAGCGCATGATGGATGCAATCGTTTACAGTGCGCGCACTCGGATTTAGCCTTGAGGTGAAGGTGGATGCCGCGACCCGTAATTGTCCGGAGATCGTCCGCACTCTCACGTAAGCAAATCTTAAGCGGTGCTGCCTAGGGTCGGGAAAGAAATCCTTAAGCCTGTACAACGGGCGAGGAAACCTCCAGGGTGATCGATGTCGAGTTCTGCTGCTTCGGCCTACGCGCGTGTAGCCACGACCACTGCGTCTCCTCGCGATATCGAGGCGCAGACGCTCCTGAAGGCCGCCAACAAGCTGCAGGACGCCATCAACAGCGCCGATCCCTTCAACGAGCAGACGACGCAGGCGTTGATGTTCAACCGCAAGCTCTGGACCATCTTCCTGAGCGAGGCGATGCGCGACACCAATCCGCAGCCGCTCGACGTTCGGCAGAGGATCGCCAACATCAGCGTGTTCGTGCTGAGCCAGACTGCAGCGCTGCTGATGAGCCCGCAGCTCGATCACTTCCGCCCGCTGATCGAGATCAATCGCAACATCGCCGCCGGTCTTTCGGGACGGTCGTAACGCGACCGATTCGAACGACCTCGATACGGCCGTCGCGACCCGCGGCGTGAACGTCAGGCGCTGCGATCGGTGCTGAGTGGACGCGGGGGCTCGGACTTCATGTCCAGTGCGTGGAAATAGGCGCGCCGCCGCAGCATCGCTTCATCCGGAAACTGATCGACAACCGCATCGGTCCTTTCGTTCACGACCTGGAACACGAAGGACGCGGCGGGCTGGTTGAAAACGACCTGGCGTGAAACGCTGTCGTTGGTGCTCTGCAAATCATTGCGCGCAGCCGCGCTCGTATCGCTCGCGGCGACCGTCTGGCTCACCGGCAAATCAGTTTGCACGGCCTCGTTCGCCGCCGCATTGGACGTCGTTATGATCTGCACGGGGGCCGGTATCCCCACCGGCCTGATGCTGAAATCTGTACTCATGGCAGCCTCCTGGTTGCCTTGTCTGAGTCAAATCCCAACCCCTCTCAATACGCAACCATGGAACACCAGGATTGAAGACCGGGTAAGCAAACGTGCCTAACCGCGCGACGATATCGCCGCGCGGTTTTTCGTAAAATTGCAGGGAGTTTTGCGCGCGCTCAGAGCGAGCGGCTGACCGCGAGCGGGGTGATGTGGCGTGGGCCCGGAGCCGCGCGGCGTCCCGCCGCCGTGTAGGTATTCGGCACGTTGCGCTTCTGGATCTCGGCGTTGACGCCGCGCACCACGCTCTCGGAGACGGCGTGTGCGGTCGCGAGCACGGTGAGATTGACCTGGAGCATCGCGCGGAACGCATCGTGGTGCCGATGCAGCGTCGAGAGCAGCTCGGGCGCGGATTTCGCGAGCTGGGCCTGGTTCGTCTTCAATTCGCTGACGGCGCTGACATAGTTTCGCGACAGCTCCTGCTTCTTGCTCTCGAGCGTCATCGCTTCGCGGACCTGGCCGGCGCGAACGAGCTCGGTCTCGCGCTCGACCAGTCCGAGCAGGGCGTTCATCGCATCCATCAGCTGCTCGGCGACCTTGCGCGCCTCGGTGTTGCCGGGGGCGGTGTTGGGGCGCTGCGCTTGCGCCGGCTGACGTGAGGCGTTGAAGTGGTTCATCTCGGTTGACCTTATGCCGTGCGGATCGTTTTCGCCTGCTGCATGATGAGGGTGCGGTAGACTTCTGTGGCGACGCCGACACCGCCGGCCTTGGCGAAGTTCTTGGAATATTGCTCGGTCAGCATCGAACGCCACACGCCGGTGCCCGGGGTGTCGCCGAACGGGCCTTCGCCCTTCAGGCCCGAGGTCATCTGCGAGAACATGCTGTTGAGGAACATCGCCTCGAAATCGGTGGCGGTCTTCTGCGCCTTCGACTGCTGCTGCGGCGAGACCTTCTGCAACGCGGCGGCGAGCTCGAAGTCGGGCCGGCCGTTGCGGCTTTCCACCGAGAAGGCCGGGGAGGTGACGACGTGCGGGGTATTGATCATGCTGGTCTGCATCACATCACCTCGATGTCGGCTTCGATCGCGCCGGCGGCCTTGATCGCCTGGAGGATGCTGATGAGGTCGCGCGGGCCGATGCCGAGGCCGTTGAGGCCGTCGACGAGCTGCTGAAGCGAGACGCCGTCCTTGACGACGGCGAACTTCTTGCCGTCCTCGACGACGCTAACGCCGGTGCGCGGCGTGACCACCGTGCGCCCGCGTGACAGCGGGTTGGGCTGGCTGACCTGCGGGCTCTCGGAGATGGTAACGGTGAGGTTGCCTTGCGCCACCGCGACGGTGGCGACGCGAACGTCGCGGCCCATCACGATGATGCCGCTGCGTTCGTCGATGACGATCTTGGCGGCGAGATCAGGATCGACCTGGAGCTGCTCGATCTCGGTGAGGAAGGCGACGACGTTGCCCTTGAACTCCGGCGGGATCGAAAGCTGCACCGTCGAGGGATCGATCGGCTCCGCGGTCTTGACGCCGAGATAGTCGTTGATCGCGGCCGCGATCCGCTTGGCGGTGGTGAAGTCGGCGTTTCGCAGCGCAAGCCGCACGTTCGGTAGCCGATTGAGCGCGAACTCGATCTCGCGCTCGATGATGGCGCCGTTGGCGATGCGGCCGACGGTCGGAACGCCGCGCACGATTTTCGCGGCTTCGCCTTCGGCCTGGAAGCCGGAGATCGCGAGCGAGCCCTGTCCGACCGCGTAGACATTGCCGTCGGCGCCGAGCAGGGGCGTGACCAGCAGGGTGCCGCCGCGCAGATCCTTGGCGTCGCCCAGCGCGGAGACGGTGACGTCCATGCGCGTGCCCTGGGTGGCGAAGGCCGGCAGATTGCCCGTGACCATCACGGCGGCGACGTTGCCGGTGCGGATGGTGGCGCCGCGGATGTTGACGCCCATGCGCTCGAGCATCGCTTGCAGCGACTGCTTGGTGAATGGGATGTTGTTGAGCGTATCGCCGGTGCCGTTGAGGCCGACGACGAGGCCGTAGCCGATGAGCTGGTTCTGCCGCACGCCCTCGATATTGGCGAGGTCCTTGATGCGCGACGTCGCGCTTGCGGACGTGACCGAGAGCGCCAGCGCTGACAGCGCGGCGCAGGCCACCCCAACAATCCTCACCCAACGAACGCCTGGCATCCTCTGCTCCCCGAGGCTCCTCACATCTCGGACCATCCTCGACACTCCCATGACGAGCTGGTCCGACGCTTTCCTTGCGAGTGCTGTGCCAACGCGGGGCAGCGGGGTTACGCGATTGAATAGGTTGAATAAACCTGTTTCCACCGGTGTCAGGGAGCGTTCTCCCTGAGGAGCGAAACTGCCGCCTCTCGGCAGATTTTGCCGGGCCGTTTACGCGCCGTTAACCATAAGACGGCGAAGGTAACGGCATCGATCACCCGGATTCCTGCGATGCGCATCTACGGACCGAACGGCACCACGCTTGGTACGCCGGCCAGCCAGGCCAGGCGGACGAGCTCCGGCACCTTCGTGCTGCCCGACACCTCGTCGGCTCAGGAGACGCGGGGCGCTGCCGCACCGAAGGCCGCCGCGAACATCGACGGGCTGCTCGCGCTGCAGGGCATCGAGGAAGATCCGGTCGAGCGCCGCAAGCGCTCGGTCGCCCGCGGCAGGACCGCGCTCGACGTGCTCGACGATCTCAAGATGGGACTACTGTCCGGCAATCTCGACGCCTCGACCGTGATGCGGCTGCGCGATGCCGCGGCGAACCTGAAATCGTCCTCGGGCGATCCCCGCCTCGATTCCTTGCTCTCCGAAATCGAGCTGCGCGTCGAGGTCGAACTGGCAAAGGCCGGGCAGGCGTAGCGCCTACGCCGCTTCATCCTTCTGCTGCGCGTCGTAGCGGCGCTGGGCGGCGAGCACGTCCTTCAGATTCTGCTCGGCCCAATCGCGCAGGGGATCGACGGCGGCCGCGAGCGTCACCCCGAGCTGCGTGATCGAATACTCCACCGTCACCGGTACGGTTGCGATGGCGTGACGCTTGATCAGGCCGTCGCGCTCGAGCGACTTGAGAACCTGGCTCAACATCTTCTGCGAAATGCCTTCAATCGTTCGGCGCAACTGATTGAAGCGCATCGGCTCCTCGCGCAGCAGCAGCAGGATCAGCACCGCCCATTTGTCGCCGACGCGGTCGAGGATCTGGCGCGTGGGGCAGTTCGCTGCATAGACGTCTGGCTTCATCGTCAACTCCTCACGATCCGTTTGGCCCCTTGCCGGCTCGCGCGCCGGTGACGGGTCCCGGTTACTCTTGCGTAATCAGGTAAGCACAAAGTGCTCTCTTAACACCAGCATCCTTTGCGATATCTAGTAACTGTTAGTTACCAAAAGAAGCAAAGGAGCCTTCCATGAAAATCGCAGTCGCCGGCGCCTCGGGCCGGGCCGGGTCGGAGATCACCAAGGAACTGTCGCGCCGCGGCCATGCGGTCACGGCGATCGCCCGGAACCCCGAGAAGATCGCGACCCTGCCGAACGTCACGTCCACCAAGGGCGACGTGCTCGACCAGGCCGGCCTTGCCAGGCTGTGGGCCGGGCACGACGTCGCCGTGAGTTCCGTGCACTTCCTGGCCAGCGACCCGCTCAAGCTGATCGGCGCGGCGAAGGCGTCCGGCGTTGGTCGCTACCTCGTTGTCGGCGGTGCCGGCAGCCTGGAAGTCGCTCCCGGCGTCAAACTGGTTACAACCCCCGGTTTTCCAGCCCAATACAAGGCCGAAGCGGAGGCGGGCGGGGCTTTCCTTGACCTGCTGCGACAGGAAAAGGACCTGAACTGGACCTTCATCTCGCCGTCGGCCCTCTTCATCGAGGGCGAGCGAACCGGCAAGTTCCGGCTCGGGACCGATCAGCTTCTCGCAGATGCGAACGGGAAAAGCTGGATCAGCTTCGCCGACTACGCCATTGCGCTCGCCGACGAGATCGAGCGACCGGCCCATCCGAGGCAGCGTTTCACGGTCGGTTACTAGGCCTTCGGCCGCCCCCGGGTTCTCCAGGATAAACCTTCCTGTGCAAGGGCTTGGGGGCGCTAACCGAACGATCAGGGAAATATTGTCTGTCACAGGAGGCCGCTATATAAGCCCGGCTTAACGGACCCCGTTCCGTTGCGAGTCGTTGCTTAGACAGATAGGCCGCCCTTGGAAAAGTTGAAAAACTACCGACCGACCGAAAAAGAGCCTTTCATGAACGACCGGCAGAAGGAGTACTTCCGTTTGAAGCTCCTCGCCTGGAAGGATGAGATCCTCAAAGAGTCCAAGCTCACGCTGCAGGCTCTGCAGGAGGAGAACGTGAACCACCCCGATCTCGCCGATCGGGCATCGTCCGAAACCGACCGCGCCATCGAACTCCGCGCCCGCGACCGCCAGCGCAAGTTGATCGCCAAGATCGACGCCGCGCTCCAGCGTATCGAGGACAACACCTACGGCTATTGCGAGGACACCGGCGAGCCGATCTCTCTGAAGCGGCTCGAAGCCCGGCCCATCGCGACGCTCTCGGTGGAAGCGCAGGAGCGCCACGAGAAACGCGAGAAGGTCTACCGCGACGAATAGAGTCCGAGCCGCAGCGATGCGGCTCTTTGTTTTTGGACGCACGGTGCTGCTTGAGCGCCGTGATCAGCATTTTGTCTGCCGCTTGCCGTGACGCGCATCAGCGCAGGCGCGATCGTGAAAAGTGAATCACGATCAATGGGCTGGAGTCACTTCCTCCGAGCTCACGTAAGTTCCGATGAGAAACAGCCTTCACTTCAGGTGCGGGAGGTTTTGCGAGTCGCATCAACGAGATCGACTCGAATGCTGAGGCAACGATCCGGCAGCCTCACACATCGCTGCAATCAGGCTTGGCTGCAATCAGGCTTGCTGCGACGCCACAAGGCGCGCATCGCCATAAAGCCTGGACCAGCTCAATATTTCCTTAAACGCCGGCAACAGGCCGTAGGCCGCATCCGTCAACTCGTACTCGACCCTCAACGGTTTCTCCGCGAAGACGGTTCGCGACACCAGGCCGTCCTGCTCAAGCTCGCGCAGCTGCGTGGTCAGCATGTGCTGGGTGATGCCGCCGATCGCTCGCCGCAACCACCGAAGCGAACGGCGCCGTTTGTCAGCGCGAACAGGATCTCCAGCTTCCACTTGCCGCCAAGCGCATGAATGGCCCGCTTGAAGTCGGCGAGCAGGGCAGGGTCGGGGTTGCAATCGCAGTCGCCGTCGCAAACGATGGTCAGGTTTTCCATACCGGTCTCGAAATCCATTCTACTTGTTCCCCGGGAGATAGTGACCAGATGCGGCCTTGAGCAGGGTGGCGGAACCAATTCGCCCGCCTGCGCAAGGAGGGGAATTCGGCAATGAGCATTGTTCTGGTCACCGGCGGGTCCGGCTTCGTCGGCATCCATGTTGTCCTGCAGCTTCTGGCCGCCGGCCATCAGGTGCGGACCACGGTGCGCCGCCCGGACCGGCAGGCCGACGTGCTGGCGATGTTGCGCGAGGGCGGGGCTGCGTCGCCCGAAAGCCTGTCCTTTTTCACCGCCGATCTCACCGCGGACGACGGCTGGCGCGAGGCCGTCGCCGGCTGCGATTACGTGCTCCATGTCGCCTCGCCATTGTCGACCAGTGTTCCCAAGGACGAGAACGAGATGATCATCCCGGCCCGCGACGGCACGCTGCGGGTGCTGCGTGCCGCACGCGAGGCCGGCGTCAGGCGGGCCGTCGTGACCTCGTCGCTGGGCGCGATCGGCTATGGCCATCCGGCGCGCGACAGGCCGTTCGACGAGACCGACTGGACCAATCTCGACGGCGCCGACGTGCAGCCCTACATCAAATCCAAGATGCTGGCCGAGCGGGCGGCCTGGGATTTCATTGCGCGCGAGGGCGGCGGGCTCGAATTGTCCGTCGTCAATCCCGCCGGCATTTTTGGCCCCGTACTGGGGCCGGACTTCTCCGGCTCGATCGAGATCGTCAAATCGCTGCTCGACGGCGCCATGCCGGCGGTGCCGCGGGTCTATTTCGGCGTGGTCGACGTGCGCGACGTGGCCGATTTGCACCTGCGCGCGATGACGGCGCCGGAGGCCAGGGGCGAGCGCTTCATCGCGGTCTCCGGCGAGACGATGTCGATCCTCGATATCGCCAGGGTGCTGCGGCGGGAACTCGGACCCAGGGCGCGCCGGGTTCCGCGGCTCCAGGCCCCGGACTGGCTGGTGCGGCTGGCCGCGAACCGGATTCCGCTGCTGCGCGCGGTCGTGCCGATGCTTGGGAGGGTTCGGCATTCCACCAGCGCCAAGGCGAGGTCGCTGCTTGGCTGGCAGGCCCGTTCCAACGACGAGGCGATCCTCGCGACGGCCGAAAGCCTGATCCGGCTCGGCCTCGTGAAGCGCTGAGGGCGCCCCGTGGGCCGTCCCTTGGCCCGCGCTTGTCACGCCGCGGCGGGGATGCTGAAGTGCCGACCTCAATTGCGTAGCGTGGGAGCCGGCGCCAATGGACAAGATTCTCAAAGCCGCAAAGGCGATTGCACTCGCGCGCCGTAACCGTGCGCCGCTCGCAGCCCTGGACCATCCGCCGGCTGACGAAGCCGAGGGCTATCAGGTCCAGCGCGCGCTGCACGATCTCCTGTTGCCGCATGTCGGGCCGCTGGTCGGCTACAAGATCGGCTGCACCAGTCAGGTGATGCAGGACTATATCGGCATCCCGCATCCCTGCGGCGGCAGCGTGTTCCAGAAGGGCGTGTACGAGAGCGGGGCCAAGCTCGCGGCTGCCGACTATGTCCGTGTCGGCGTCGAGTGCGAGATCGCGGTGCGATTGAAGCGCGACCTCGCCGCCGGCGAGGCGCCGTTCACGGCCGAATGGGTCGGCGAGGCCGTTGAGTTCTATCATCCCGCGATCGAGATCGTCGACGACCGCTATGTGAAGTGGGAGTCGATGGGTGCGCCGACGTTGATCGCCGACGATTTCTTCGCCGCCGGCTGCGTGCTGGGTGAGGCGGTGCCGCGCTCGTCGGTGCCGGATCTGAAGGCGGTCAAGGGCCGCGCCATCGTCAATGGCGAAGAGGTCAGCCACGGCACCGGCGCCGACGTGCTCGGCCATCCCCACAACGCACTCGCCTGGCTCGCCAACCACCTCGCCGCCGAAGGCAAGGGTCTGCACGCGGGGCAACTCGTGCTGACGGGCAGCCTGGTGAAAACGCTGTGGCTGAAGGCCGGCGACAAGGTGCGGATGGAGCTGGACGGGCTGGGGACGGTCGAGGCGGAGTTTACTTGAGGCTGCTACGGCAATCCCCGCCGTCAGTCGTACCAATCGGCTTTACAAAATACATGCGGCCCTCGCCAGGGGAGCTAGCGAGGGCCGCGTAGTACATCGTCGTTCGCGCCTAGGTTCGCGAACACGATGTGGGAGCTCGGGAGAGGCTTAGAAGGGCAACAGCACGTCCATGACCTGCTGACCGTAGCGCGGCTGCTGCACGTCCGTGATCTGGCCGCGGCCGCCATAGGCGATGCGGGCCTGTGCGATCTTGCTGGAATCGATGGTGTTGTCGCTCTGGATGTCTTCGGGGCGGACGATGCCGGCGACGATGAGCTCGCGGATCTCGTAGTTGACGCGGATCTCCTGCTTGCCTTCGACGACGAGGTTGCCGTTCGGCAGCACCTGGGTCACGACCGCGGCGACGTTGGTCTGCAAGGCCTCCGTGCGATTGACCGAGCCCTTGCCGTCGGCGGAGGATGTCGAGTCGGTGGTGAGAAGGCGGCCGGGCAGGATCTTGAGCGGCTGCGTGACCGTCTTGCTGCCGATGAAATCGGTAATCCCCGAATCCTCCTTGGCGGTTCGGCTGCGCTGGGTCTCGTTGGCGATGTTGGCCTTGTCGGTGATGTTCACGGTCACGGTCAGGAGGTCGCCGACATGGGTCGCGCGCTGGTCCTTGAAGAAGGCGCGGCTGCCGTTGCGCCACAATGAGTTCGGATTGTAGGAGGCGACTTCCGGCTTCGGCATCGGCATCTGCACCGGCTTGTAGCCGGGCTGCGTCGTCGGATTGTCGATCGCCGACAATTTCGGTTGCTCGCCGATCTGCGACAGGCGGTCGATCGAGGAGCAGCCGCTCGCCAGCGCGCAAACTGCCAGCAGCAGACCAGAGATCGCGACGCGACGAAGGCGGGAAGCCGAACTGAACCTGGACATGACTTACTCTGACTTGGCTGGAGCTTGCGGGACGCGAACTTGCGGAATATGGGCTTGGGCGATCTGAGCCGGAGACGCGGGGGCCTGGATCAGGCTCTGTGCGAGCGCAGCAGCAGCGGCCGCGGGGGTAGGCGTTTCGTCGCGCTTGAGCGAGGAGGTCTGCTCGACCGCGGGCGCCATCGGCGCGGACTGGCTCGCGCCCTGGATCGTCACCTGGCCGCGACCGGTGACAATGCCTGCCAGCGTGCGCTTGGTCTGGAGATTGAGCACGCTGACGGTGTCGCCCTCGGCGCCGCTTTCGAGCGCCTTGCCGCGCGTGGTGAGGTAGATCCCGGGGACCTGGTAGATGACGGTGACGCTCTGGTCGCGCGACACGAAGTCGGGCTTGACGATGTCGGCGACGCGGATCGGCATGCCCGCCCGCATCGGCCGGCGCAGCTGCATGCCGAGCGTGCGATCGCGCGAGGCGGGCTCGCCGGTGATTTCGGCCTTGGGCCGGCGCTCCAGCGCGATGTCGGAGGACTTCAGGAGATCGGCGCGGTCGATGTCGCGCGTCAGCACGGCCACTTCCACCGTCTCGATCGCGGTGCCGGTGAAGCGCAGCTTGGTCGGCGTCGGATTGTTGTCGTTGTTGATCTCGAAGGCGATGTCGAAACGGCCGTTGCGGGCGTCATAGCGGGTTGCGACTGGCTGGAGCGCACCGCTGTTGGAGGCGTCGAGCCGCATGTCGGCGACGCCGCGGTCGAACGTGACGGCGATGTTGGCGGCTTCCCCAAGGCCGAAGCGGCGCTCGAGCGCCGAGGCCACCGCGGTTTCGAGGTCCTTGTTGGCGAGCGTGCGGGCGAGGCGGGTGACCTGGACTTCCTTGATGTCGCCGGTCATCACGCCGATGACCTGTTTTGCGCGCAGCACCGACAGCACATGCGCGACCGGCAGCGCGCCGGTGGTGCCGAGATCGGGCGAGCGGTAGACCGGGATCAGCGCGGCCGAGCCGGCATTGTCGATGAGGTCGCCGACCCGCACCACGTCCGAGGTCACGGTGACGCTCGCGCGCAGCGTCGGCGCTGCGATGAAATCGTCGGCGGCCTGCGCCGGCAGCGCCAGCAGCAGGAGAGCGGAGATCGTGGCGAGGGTGGTGCGGATCATCGTCATACCTCAGCGGAACAACGCCGTGGTCGATTGCATCATCTGGTCGGCGGCGCTGATGACCTTGGCGTTCATCTCGTAGGCGCGCTGCGCGGCGATCAGGTCGCTCATCTCCGAGACGACGTCGACATTGGCCTGCTCCAGGCTGCCCTGCGTGACCTTGCCGTAGCCTTCGGAGTTCGCGGTGCCGTCCTGCGGCGGGCCGGAAGAGGGCGTCTCGACGAACTGATTGTTGCCGACGGGCTGGAGGCCCGCCTTGTTGATGAAGCGGGTCACGCCGATCTGGCCCTGAACGGCCGACGTCGACGAACCCGGCAGCGTCACCGAGACCTGGCCCTGCTCGTTGACGGCGAGGCCGGAGGCGTTGTTCGGGATGGTGATGGTCGGCTGCACCGGGTTGCCCTGCGCGGTGACGACGCGGCCCTGGTTGTCCATCTGGAAGGTGCCGTCGCGGGTGTACTGGAAGGTGCCGTCGGGCATCAGGATCTTGAAGAAGCCTTCGCCCGAGATCGCGAGGTCGAGATCGTTGCCGGTCTGCGACAGCGTGCCCTGCGTCATGCTGCGCGGCGTGCCGACGGTCTTGACGCCGCCGCCGATGTCGACGCCGACAGGCACGATGGTGCCCTGGTCCGAGGCCTGCGCGCCGACGCGGCGGACGTGCTCGTAGATCAGGTCCTGGAACGCCGCCGTCTGCTTCTTGAAACCGGTGGTGCGCAGGTTGGCGATGTTGTTGGAGATGACCTGGACGTTGAGTTCCTGGGCCGCCATTCCGGTCGCAGCGGTGTGGAGCGCTTGCATGTCAGTGATCCCCTAATCAGGCCGGAACGTCGGCGAGCTTCTCGATCGCCGATTTGTGGAGGTCGCTCTGCTGCTGAAGCAGGTTGGCGATGGCGGTGTAGCTGCGCATGACCTCGACCATGCGGCTCATCTCGCCGACCGAGTTCACGTTGGACTTCTCGACGTAGCCCTGGCGCACGGTCGACTTGGTGATGGCCTGCGGGGTCGCGGAGCCGACGTCGTAGAGGTTGGCGCCGAGCTTGGTCAGCTTCGCCGCATCGTCGAACGCAGCCATGCGGATCTTGCCGCGGATCGAGTCGGTCTTGGCGGTGCCCTCGAGTACCGTGACGGTGCCGTCGGGTGCGACATTGATGTCGTGGTCGGTGGGCTGGAAGGTGATCGGGCCGCCAGTGCCGAGCACGAGGTTGCCGTCGGAGGTGACGAGCTGGCCGGTGCTGTTGAGCGAGAATTTGCCGTCGCGGGTGTAGCGTTCGCCGCCATTGGCCTGCACCGCGAAGAACGCGTTGCCGTCGATCGCCATGTCGAGCGGGTTGTTGGTCGGCTCCATCGGCCCCTGGCCGACGTCGCGGAAGGTGCCGCGGTCCTGCACATAGGAGACCCGGCGGTCGGACGCGATGAAATTGTCCTCACGCGCGTTCGAGTTGAGAAATTCCTCGAACAGCGAATGGTCGGCCTTGAAGCCGTTGGTGTTGGCATTGGCGACGTTGTTGGCGATGACATCCATCTGCCGTTCCAACGTCATCTGCCGTGACAAGCCGATCAGAAGCGCGTTCTGCATCGGAAATCTCCCCTGAGTGAGCCCGCCACCTCGCTCTCCCAAGCGCCTTGGCCGACCCGTGAACAAGACCGCCGGGTTCTCCCAAACCCTCCGGCCTCGGTCCTCTCTCAGCGAAAGCCGTGCCAACTCGAAAAAATATGTAATTTCAATGTTTTGTCGATTTTTGAGGGGTGCGGGAAGGCGGCAGAAAGGTTCTGTTAGCCATGTTTGCCCGGCAGATTTTTCCTAGTGGAGGCCCAATCGAAAGATTCCGTTAACCATTATTACCGTAGCGTTTGCGTGTAAGAGGAGCGCACTGCGCTGGGGCATTTGTATCGCGTCACTGTCTGCCAGGAGGCTTCGCTCTTTCGACCCTTTATGAGATGAGCGAGCCTATCGACCATGGCAGACAATGAAGCGGAAGGCGGCGCAGCCGCCGAAGGCGCGGAAGCCGCTCCGCCGAAGAACAAGCTCAAGCTCATCATCATGGCCGTCGGTCTGCTCGCCGTCCTCGGTGGCGGTGCCGCGACCTGGTTCTTCTTCTTCCGTCATGGCGACGACGAGCATCACGCCGAGGCGGCGCCGCCGCCGAAGCCGCCGGCCTTCGTCGACGTGCCCGACATCATGGTCAACCTCGCCGGCGCGCCCGGCGAGCGCGTGCAATATCTCAAGCTCAAGGTCGTGCTGGAGCTGAAGGAAGAGAAGCAGATCGAGGCGATCAAGCCGACGATGCCGCGCATCACCGACATCTTCCAGACCTATGTGCGCGAGCTGCGCTCCTCCGACCTCAACGGCTCCGCCGGCGTCTTCCGCCTCAAGGAAGAGCTGACCAAGCGCGTCAATGCGGCGGTTTCCCCGATCCAGGTCAGCGCGGTGCTGTTCAAGGAAGTCGTGATCCAGTGAGCATGACGGGCTAGGGATCATGGCAGGCACCGACCAACCAGACCAGGATGCAATTGCCGCCCAATGGGAGGCCTCGCTTGATTCCGAGGATCCCGCGGAGGCCGCGAAGGCTGCTGCCGCAAACGAACTATCCGAGACCATGGCCCTGCAATGGGCGGCCATGGTCGAGGACGGCAGCCGCGATCTCGGCGCCGGCAAGAATTCCGGCGAGCGGGTGCTGTCGCAGGAGGAGATCGACAATCTTCTCGGCTTCGCGGTCGGCGACGTCACGCTCGACGACCATTCCGGCATTCGCGCGATCATCGATTCAGCGATGGTCTCCTACGAGCGTCTGCCGATGCTCGAAATCGTCTTCGACCGCCTGGTGCGGCTGCTGACGACCTCCTTGCGCAATTTCACCTCCGACAACGTCGAGGTCTCGCTCGACCGCATCACCTCGGTGCGCTTCGGCGACTACATGAACTCGATCCCGCTGCCGGCCGTTCTCTCGGTGTTCAAGGCCGAGGAGTGGGAAAACTTCGGCATGGCGGTGGTCGATTCCAGCCTGATCTATTCGATGATCGACGTGCTGCTCGGCGGTCGCCGCGGCGCCAGCCAGCTCCGCATCGAGGGCCGGCCCTACACCACGATCGAGACCGAGCTGGTCAAGCGGCTGGTCGAGGTGGTACTGGTCGACGCCGAGCAGGCGTTCCGGCCGCTGTCGCCGGTGACCTTCACGATCGACCGGCTCGAGACCAATCCGCGCTTCGCCGCGATCAGCCGTCCCGCCAACGCCGCGATCCTGGTGCGCCTGCGCATCGACATGGAAGATCGCGGCGGTAATATCGAGCTGCTGCTGCCTTACGCGACCATCGAGCCGATCCGGGGCGTCCTGCTCCAGATGTTCATGGGCGAAAAATTCGGCCGCGACACGATCTGGGAGGGCCATTTCGCCACCGAGATCAACCAGGCCGAGATCGCGGTCGATGCCGTGCTCTACGAGGCCGAAATCCCGCTCAAGCAGCTGATGCGGCTCAAGGTCGGCGACACCCTGCCGCTCGACATGCGCGCGGATGCCAACGTGACCGTGCGTTGCGGCGACGTCACTCTGACCGAGGGGCGGATGGGCCGGGTCGGCGACCGCGTCGCGATACGGGTGACGAAACCCCTGCGCAAGCCAAGTACGACACTTGCGATGTTCGAGAAGGTGGACGAGCAGAACAAGATGATGGAGGCCCCATGAACCACTCCCTGGGAATGGCGATCGAGACGCTGGTGGCTATCCTGCTGATGCTGACCATCGTTTACTGTGTCATGCTCAACAAGCGGCTGACGCGGCTGAAGGCGGACGAGCATTCGCTGAAGGCGGTCATCGGCGAGCTGATCACCGCCACCGAGATCGCCGAGCGCGCGATCGGCGGGCTGAAGCTCGCCGTGCGCGACGTCAACGAGAACCTCGGCAGCCAGCTGGCGGCGGCGACGCAGATGTCGGACCAGCTCTACAAGCAGCTCGGCGAAGCCGACAACGTGGTGCGGCGCCTGTCCAAGATTGCGATCGCCGCGCGCCCTGCGGCGAGCCCGGAAGCGGCCGCGGTGCCCGCGGCCAAGCCCTCATCGGCGAAGGCGGTGGCGGCTGCGGCCGAAGCCTTCTCCGAGCGCCGACGATCCAACGGCCTTGCGGCATAAAGTCAGGGTATGAAATCCTTTCGTAACATCCGCGTCATTCCAGTCGTCCTGGTCGCCGTCGCAGGGCTCGCCACGCTCAAGGTCGTGGGCCTCGTGATCAATGGCGGCTATGTCTTCGACTACCAGCCGAGCCAGATCAAGAAATCCTGGGCGCAGGAGAATCTGAACTTTCCGACGGGGCGGGAAGACCCCGATATCACGGGATCTACCCACGGCGCGCCGAAGGAGGCGCCGAAGCCCGCCGCGCCCGAGACCAAGCCCGAGGGCACCGTGGTCAAGATGGACGAGGCCCAGCCGCAGGTCTCGGCCTCCGAGCGCGCGATCCTGGAGCGCTTGCAGGCACGCCGCCAGGAGATCGAGTCCCGCCAGCGAGAGATCGACATCCGCGAGAGCCTGCTGAAGTCGGCCGAGAAGCGCATCGAAAACAAGGTCGAGGAGATGAAGGCGGTGGAATCCCGCATCTCCGCGACCCAGGCCGAGCAGAAGGCCGCCGAGGCCCAGCGCATGAAGGGCCTCGTGACCATGTATGAGGGCATGAAGCCCAAGGATGCCGCGCGGGTGTTCGACCGGCTCGAGATGGGCGTGCTGATCGAGATCGCCTCGCAGATCGCGCCGCGAAAGATGTCGGACATCATGGGAGTGATGTCGCCGGAGGCCGCCGAGCGGCTGACGGTCGAGATGGCCCGCCGGGCCAATGGCGGCGGCGATCAATCGGCCGCGGCCGGTGACCTCCCCAAGATCGACGGCAAGCCGACGCAAAAGCCGAATTGAAGGCTCCGGAGGCGCGGCGCGCTGCGGCAGCCTGCGCGCAATCGCGCGGTCGTTCGGCCTGTACGCGGCTGGACGCCTTGCGTGTCTAGTTCGCGAACCGCTGTTGAACCCTGGGACCCGTCGCGCTCAGCGGCTTCTCGACGGGAAGGAGGGTCTCGCAGTGCTGCCTGATCAGCGCAGCCTTCGTCGTGCGAGTCACGAGATGAAGGGTGCTGTGGCAGCAGGAACACTCGTATACCTTTAGTGCATAGCCCCGCGCAATTGGAAAGACGGCTACGACCGCTCTTGCCTGGCTACATACAATGCAGTTGGCTTCTCCGCTCATTGATTGCTCCCCCAAAAAAGTTGACCAATCGCATTCGCATCGCAATGATTACATTTGATTCAGAGTCGTTGATGGACCGCAACACCTCTGAGGTTGTGCGAGCCTACTCGGCAACCAAGTACGCAGATCAAACGCGCCGGGGAGTGGGGTGATCGCGAGCTTGATGTCTTTGCCGCAGGAAGCTCGTCGGCTCGCGTTGCAGGTGCAGCTGAAGCAAGCGGCATCTTCTGAGGCTGCGATGAGTTGACGCGTGCAACTGTGAACTGGAGTACAGTGGTGCTGGAGAGTTCGTCCTAGGCTCCCGCCATCGGCAATCAGCCGTGCGGGCGGAAGCCATGAATTACTCGTCCGTAGCAGAACGCGCAATCGAAGCCGTCAATCGGCTGCTCATCGCGGCGATGACGTTGGCCTGGACATCCGCGCTTGACCATCAGCATGCATTGCCGCCGCAAGAAGAGGATGGCGACATTGACGATGCTTGTCCCGATCGGGACAGCTCCGCCGCATCGGATGGCACGGGGAAACAACACTGAAGATCAATTGCCCTGCGGACATCACACGATCAGATCGTGCGGCACATGGGCGTGAGCTGAGCCTGCGCCGTGAGCCGGATCAATTTGCGGCGGGGACGGCTCAGGCATCGACGCCGCCCTGAATCCGTGGACGACGCCAGCATGTTCGTGATGACCGGACGGGTCCGAAGGATCGTCCCATCCTGCGCTGAGCTCTGAATGGTGGCCATGCAAAGCGCCATCCTTGATGGCGTAGGGTCCGGCCGCCGCGTGCCAGGGTGCGGGCGCAATGTCACCCGAACCGTCAGAGCCGTGCTGCTTGAAATGAAATGAGTCCCCGAGATGAACCGAAGCAACTCGAGGAAGGCCGTTCTCGGCTATCGGCTCCCCATGATGATGCTCGCGCAAGTGATTTTCGTGGTGTGACGTCTCGATGGAGTCTGGGCCGGACTCGATGCTTGGGTCGACCGTGGACGGTATGACCGGGCCGCTGTCCTTGGCGGCCACGCTCTCTGGAACGGGCGCGATCTCCTTGCCGTTGTCGAACGGTGTCAACTTGTCGAATACGAACCTATTCTCCGCGACTGCCGCGGGATGAAGCTGGTTGACGGGCTGCACGTGGCTCACCGCGGAGGCCACGTTCCCGCCGGTGGGCGCGTCCGATCGCGTGTTCGTATCGTCGGGCTGAACGAACTGGGTGTGCCCGACCCGGACAACCCGTTCGCAATCGGCATCGAATGTGCACCCGCTCGCCTTCGCAGCTTGCCCGGGCCCGTTTCCGTCGATCAGGGCGGCTCGCTCATGGACGGTTTCGCCTGATGAGGGGCTCGTCGCCGTCGTCGGGCTACCGGTCGCGTCGTTGCCCGCGCCCGGTTCCAGATTGGCCGGCGCGGCTGCCATCGCATGACCCGACGTTTCCAGCGCGAGCATGAAATCCGACGTCTGGACGGTGGAGAAGCCATCGAGATGGATTTCCACCAGACTGGAATCGCCGATGCTCAGGCTTTGATCCGTCGGATTGACGTACACGATGGTCTGGTTCGCCGAGCTGTCGTAGAGCCAGGCGATCGTATGTGCGGGCACCGTCGTGCTGGAGGGGTCGAGTGCCAGAACGGAGAGGGTGAGCGCGCCGAGCGCTATCAGGTCGCCCCGCTCAGAGTCTGCCTTGAAACCAGAGATGATATCAGGGCGCGCCGCACTGGAATTCGACGTCGAGGCAAAGACGAAATGATCGTCTCTGGAGCCGCCGGCAAGAAGGGTCTGTTCGTGCCCGTCGTGAGAGGTGTCGCGACCGCCGTTTGTGCCGATCTTGCCATGATCCGGACTTTCGCCGGAGGCGCCGATGCCATCCGTGTTCGCGTCATGGGTGCTCGCAGCCACCGTCGGACCGGCGGCAAAGGCTCTCGCAGCCGCATTGTCTTCGGGGGGCGCAGTGGCGTGGGGCGGATCGGCGGCATTGAGAGCTGCCGCGTGGCCGAAATGGTCGCGATCGTCGGCGCCGTGGATTGTGATGGCTATGGTCTGTTCCGTCCCATCGATGGTCGTGACCGTGAAGGTGTCGGTCAAAGTCTCGCAGGAAGGAAGCGCCTGCACGGCACAGTTGGTGGTGTCGAGCGTGTAGGTCCACACACCGGCGGCGGTCATCGTGAAAGCGCCGTAGCCGCCCGCGCTCCGTGTCGCACAAGTGACCGGCGTGAATGTGTTCGGCGTGTTGTCGACGTCGGTGTCAGTCAGTCTGCCGCTCGCCGTCGGCTTGCCGTGTTCCCTGCAATCGGGCTCGGTCACCGAGCCAGTGATGCAGCCGTGGATAATGGCCGGATCGTTCGTGCCGTGGATGGTGATCGTCACCACCTGCGCGGTGCCGTCGACGGTGGTCACGGTGAAGGTGTCGGTCAGGGTGTTGTGGGCGTTCAGCGCCTGGACGGCGCAATTGGTGTCATCGAGCGTGTAGGTCCAGACGCCGTCAGCCGTCATCCGGAAGCAGCCGTAACCGTGGTCGCTCGCCCTGGGCGAGGTCACCGGCGTGAAGCTGTCGGGAGTATTGTCGACATCCGTATCTGCAAGCTTGCCGGTCGCGATCGGAGTCCCGGGCTTCCAACACGCGGCTTCCGTCACGGTGCCGGTCGTCGTCCCGGAAATGATGGCAGCGTCGTTGGAGCCGTTGATCGTGATGGTAATCAACTGCGGGGTGCCGCCGATGCTGGTCACCGTGAAGGTGTCTGTCAGCGTCTTGCCGACGTTCAGAGCCTGCACTGCGCTGTTGGATTGATCGAGCGTGTAGCTCCAGACGCCGTCGGCGGTCATCGTAAAAGTGCCGTAGCCGTGCGCACTCTTCGTCGGGGAATTGACAGCCGCGAAAGTGTTGGCGGGGTCGTCGACGTCGATATCCGAAAGCTTGCCGGTTGTGACGGGTGGGCCGGTTGTGACAGGTGGGCCGGATGGGGCATTGGCGACGCCGCCGGATTCGATTGACAAGCCGGTCGTCGTGCCGGAGATGATCGCCGCGTCGTCGGCTCCGTTGATGTTGATCGTGAAGGCCTGTTGAGCCGAAAGCGACCCGTCGGACACGGTGATCACAAAGCTATCGGTGGTCGGCGTCTTCAGCGCGTTGATCGCGCCACTGTTGGGAACGAAGGCATAGGCGCCAGTCGAGCTGTTCAGATAAAGCGTGCCATAAGAGCTGGTCTTCGATACGTCGTAGATCGCTCCCTCCAGCGCCGTAGCGCCCGTAGCGCCTCCGCTGATGCCGAAAGTCAGCGCGGCGCTGGAGCTGCTGGCGCTGAAGGTTCCCCTCGTTGCGGCGAAGACGTCGAACGCGACCGTGTCGAGTTCAAGCGGGCCCGCCTGCACATTCAAGATCGGCGGCGTCCGCACGGGCGTGATGATGTCGGGCACCGTGACGATGATCGGCTGCAACGGCAGCAGTGCGCTTGGCGCCGCGGGCGCTATGAAATTGATCGGCTCCAGCGGCAGAGATTCGACGAACGGAGGCGTGCCGGACCCGTTCTTGCCAAATCCCTTCGAGAAATTTTCGAGCGCCTCCTGCTGGGCCACCCGCAGCTCCTCCATGCGGGTCGCGCTGTTGTCGAGCTGATTCACGGTAAGCCCGGAGCCGACCTTGCTCAGCACGACCGTTTGTCCGGGGTCCTCGACGATGATGTGCCGCGGGATTGATTCCTTGGTCGTGAGCTCGAACGTGCCGTGTGCAAAGTCCTTGTATGTAATCGTATCGTCGTCCAGGAACGTTGCGTTCGGGTCTGCGGCCCTGACCTCTTTGATCATCGAGAAGAGCAATGCCGTGAGCGACAGCATCCCGAAACGGCCGGCAGAGGCTCGCTCATGAGATTGAATAGCGGGTACATCAGGAGGATTGCTCTTCGCCGTCTTCACGCGGCGATGCAGGCCCGCAGCGGCTTCGCGCTCGCCCCCGTGCTCTGCAGTGGACGTGACGGCCATTTTTCAACCTCGATTGCCCTAGCGGTCGGCCTCAGGCGTCGCCCTATGCCGCCGCGTCTTGGCCGGCTTGCCGCGTCACGCGATCGGGAACAATTTTGTGCCGGCAACCTCAGCTATGCCCGCTAAAAAGTTGTCGTTTCTGAGAATTCCGCCCAGGCTGATCACGGCAGAATTGCTGACGTTTCGCCCGACGGTACCGCTTTCAGCGCTAAAAGCTGTTTGAAATTGCCTGGCGCGGATAGTGACTCTTTTGGACACGGCGATCAGCCATTCGGATTACCCCGGAATAACCATTTTGGCTGTCGTGGTTTGCTGTTGCTGGTCTGCCATTATCCCCGATGGCTTTCGTCGACGCTGTCGGAGCCGTTCGGATGCTCGAGGATCACATCTTCGAAAAGGAGGAAGCCATGGGCACTCGTGCAGCGATTGTTCTCGTGGCAGGTCTCGTCCTTGCGCTGGCCGCTTCGTCACCCCGCCCGGTTCAGGCGCAGGACGATTCTCCGCGGCGTGCCGTGCTGGACTCGTCGTCAAAGCCAATCGGGAAAGTTGTGACAGCCGATGGCTCGGTCATCATCGAGCATGCGGGCGCCGCCATTGTCCAGGCAAACGTCGGGGCCGAATCCATCCAGACGAAAGTCGGTGATCCCGTCTATTTGGGCGATGTGGTTCGAACCGGTGCCGACAGTCGGGTCGGCATCAATTTCGTCGATGGAACTTCGTTCAACTTGTCGAGCAACGCCCGCATGACATTGGACGAATACGTCTACGAGCCGGGTGGAAAGTCCAATTCGACAGCCTTCAACCTGACCAAGGGTACGTTCGTTTTTGTTGCCGGCCAGGTTGCGAAGACCGGCGACATGAAGATCGAAACGCCGGTCGCGACGATGGGCATTCGAGGCACCACACCTCACGTCGAAATCTCGGACGACGGAACCACCAGGTTTTCCACTCTGATCGAAGAGGGCAAGAACAAATATACGAAGAAGCCCGGCGCTGCGGGGACACGCCAACCCGAGCAAAAGGCCGAGCAAAGGCTCAATCTGAACATCTGCCGCGGCTGCTAGAGAATTGGTCCGAGCCCGTGCAATCGCCAGGTCTCAGAAGATCGGGAGCCTGACATGAAACCAGGATCCTCCGTTGCCGAAGGCGGACTGGCGCTTGTCGTCCTGATGTTGGTCGGCTTGCCGGTCGCGGCCCAGAACTCCAGCGTGAAGGACAGCTATCTCAGCAATATCGAACTGTGCAACGGGACGGGTACCACCTCGCTCGATGCCCGGATCGGTGCCTGCACGACTTTCATACAGGCGCGTCCAGATTCGTCGGCAGCTCTGGCAATCGCGTATAACAATCGCGGCAACGCCTACACGGCAAAGGGCGACTACGACAGCGCCATCAGCGACTTCGATCAGTCGATCGCACTCAATCCGACATACGCAAAGGCCTTCAACAACCGCGGCGTGGCTCACTTGAGGAGACGCGAATATGAGCTCGCGATCGAAGCCTTTGATGATGCGATCAAGCTCGATCCCGGCTATGGCGCTGCCTTCGTCAACCGCGCCGGAGCCTACCTGAAGAAAAACGACCACCAGCGCGCGGCGCATGATTACGACGAGGCAATCCGTCTCCAGCCCGCCTCGCGGGCGGCATGGAGCGGACGATGTTGGACCCGTGCGGTTCTCGGCGCCTCGCGAGAAGCGCTGGAGGATTGCGACAGAGCGCTTCAATCGGGATCGACCAGCGCTGCCGTGTACGACTCGCGTGGGCTGATCCACCTGAAGATGGGTGAGTTCGGTGCGGCGATCGATGACTACAATTCTGCCCTGCGAGCCGCCCCGGAATTGGCGAGCGCGCTTTTTGGCCGCGGCCTTGCCAAGCTGAAGCAAGGCGATGCGATCGGCGGAAAATCTGACATTTCGACTGCAAAGACAATTCAGAAGAACATCGGTGACGAGTTCGCGCGTTATGGCGTCGATTACGACTGAGTTGGCCCGGTAAGGCGGAAAGAATCGGAGGTGAATATGGATGCAAGGTTCGCGCTCATTCAAGCTCACGACGATAGCATTCGCCGCTATCAGCGGTTGTTGAACACACAGTTGACCGATCTCGAGCGTGAGTACATCGAGAGCCGAATCTCGGAAAAGCGATTGACCTTGCAGTCAATTCACGAAGCGCGAGGCAGGTTGAATGCCTTGCCGGCCAATCGCGGGGTTTGATTGGCATTCCTGACGGGTGCGAACGAAGGGGGGTGTTAACACCTCCTTAACCACTTGCTCTCCAGATTTCGAAGCACGAACGCCCGAGCCCGCAAGCAGGCGTCGCGACGCACTGTGCCGGGTGAATTCGTCATTATAGCATTAACAAGTCCTTAATTGGCAAAACCTACAGTCGACGGCACGGGCCGGCGCCAGTGCCGGCATGGACCGCCGAATTGGAAGAAACGCCGCCAATGGCGCAGAAGGCTGCCGCTGGATTTATGTCGCGAGCCCGCGCTTTGGCGCGAGGGCTGTCGCGTCATGTCCGCAAGGCACCCGCGCTGGCGGCCTGCCTGCTCATCGGACTCGGTGCGCCCGCCCGCGCCGCCGATGTGGTCCGGGGCGAGGCGACTTTCTCGGCCGGTGGCGGCTTTGCCCGTCTGGTGATCAAGCTCGGCGAGGACGTTCCCTCCGAGGTGACGACGGCCGGCTCCATTCTCATCATTCGCTTCGACCGGGCGGTCGACGTTCCCGTCGATCGCGTTCCGGAAGGTGCGCCCGACTACGTCAATTCTGCCCGCCGCGATCCCGACGGCAGCGCCATCCGCCTGTCGCTGGCGCGGCGCGTCACCGTCAACACCATGAACGCCGGCGAGCGCACCTTCATCGATCTCTTGCCGGAGGGCTGGAAGGGGCCGCCGCCAAGCCTGCCCATGGACGTGGTCAAGGAACTGGCCGAGCGTGCGCGTGTCGCCGAACGTGCCTTGCGCGCCCAGCGCGCCGCTGCCGAGACCAAGAAGCGACCGCAGATCCGCGTGCGCGCCTCGGTGCAGCCGACTTTCGTGCGCTTCGTATTCGAGATGCCCGACGGCGTCGGCGTGTCCTCCGTGCTCAACGAGCAGAAGCTGACGCTCGCGTTCAATGCCGGCCTCAATTTCGATCTGGCGGACGCCGTTGTCGCCGCGCCCCCGAATGTCGCCTCGATCAAGCAGAAGTCCGACATCGACCAGACCAGTGTCGAGATCGCGCTGATCGGCGATTCGGACGTGCACTCCTTCCGCGACGAGAAGAATTACGTCGTCGACATCTCCTTCCAGCCCGACAAGGGCAAGACCGCCGCGACGGCTGAGGCGGTGATCGCGCAGGCAAAGCCTGTGGCCCAAAGCCATGGACCGGCTCCGGACAAGCCGGCGGCCGAGAAGCCGAAGGAGGTCCATCGCGAGATCGCGCCGCCGACGTCCGAGACGATCGCGCGCGAAGCCAGGATCGAAGCCAAGCCCGAGGTGAAGCCGGAAGCTCCGGCGGCGATGCCGCCGGTCGAAGCACCGAAGCCTGCGCCGGCTCCCACAGCCGAAGCACCGCATGCTGCGGAACCGCCCAAGGACGTGTCGAAGCCTGCGGCGCCGGCAACGGAAGCTGTGGTCGCGCCCGTCAAGCCCGCGGTGTCCGAAGCGCCCAAGGAGGTCGTGAAGGAGGCTGCGAAAGAGCCGGTCAAGGAAAGCGTCAAGGCCGCACCTGCCGAGGCGCCGGCCGCGCCGCAGCCCACCGTGGCCAGCGTCGATGTCCGCCGCGACAGCGATGGCTTGCGCGTGATCTTCCCGCTTCAGGTGGCAACGCCTGCGGCGGCGTTCCGCCGCGGCGATACGGTGTGGCTGGTGTTCGATACGCCGAAGCCGATCGACGTCGAGGCGATCCGCAGCCGGGGCGGTGCGATGATCGGCGAGGTCGGCCGCATGCCGCTCGACAAGGGGCAGGCGGTCCGCATCCGTCTCACCCGGCCGCTGGTCTACTCGCTGACGAGCGAGGAGGTCGGCAAGGAGACCAATTGGCTCCTGACGCTCGCCGACAAGATCCAGGCGACGCCGCTGCCGCTGATGATGTCGCGCAACATCACCGACCCCGCGCTCGCCAATATCGCGATCCCCTTCGCCAATCCGGGCCTGTTGCACAAGCTGACCGATCCCGACGCCGGCGACACGCTCTATGTCGTCACCGGGCAGCGGCCGGTGCGCGGCTTCATCAAGCGGCAGGATCTCGTCGATCTCTCGCTGCTGGAATCCGCGCACGGCATCGCGATCCGGCCGAACTCCGACGAGGTCGGCGTCGAGGTCGGATCCGACAAGGTCATTCTCGGCAAGAAGGGCGGACTTACGCTGTCGCCGGTCGATATCTCCGCCGAGCGCGCGCCGACCGCGGTGCGGCCGGTCTTCAGTCCGGAAGGCTGGCGCAAGGGCCAGTCGGAGGACTTTTGGACGCGCCAGGGCAGTTTGATCACGGCGATCGCGGCCGTCGAGCCGGCACAGCGCTCGCTGCCGCGGCTCGATCTCGCGCAGTTCTACATGTCGCGCGCCATGTATCACGAAGCCAAGTCGGTGACCGACCTGATGCTGGCCGATCCCCTCAACAAGGAGGAGAGCGGCGCGCTCATCATGCATGCGATCGCGAACATCTTGATCGGCCGGCCAGCGCAGGGCTTGAAGGACCTCGCCAATCCCGTGATCGGCAACAGCCACGATTCCCAGCTCTGGAAGGCGCTCGCCTATGCGCGCCAGGGCAAGTGGGCGGATGCGCGCGAGAAGTTCAAGAACGTCGAATTCGCCATCGCCTCGCTGCCGATCGACATCCAGCGCATCGTGACGATAGAGGCGATGCGCGCTTCGCTCGAGGTGAAGGATTATGCCGGCGCCTCCAAGCGCCGCAGCGAGATCGAGGTGGTCGGCATATCGCCAGAGGCGGCGCCCGGTTTCGCCGTGCTGCGCGGCCGGCTCGCTGAGGCGCTCGGCCACGACAAGGACGCGCTCGACGACTACAAGTTCGCGGTTGCCTCGAACGATCGTCAGGCGGCGGCCGAGGCCAAGCAGCTCGAAGTGGCGCTGCGGCAGAAGCGCGACGAGATCAGCAAGGAAGACGCGCTGCGTGAGCTCGAGACGCTGTCGATGACCTGGCGGGGCGACTCGATCGAGGTCAAGACGCTCCAGATGCTGTCGCAGATGTATGCCGAGAACGGGCGCTACCGGGACGCGCTCAGGGCGGCGCGCACCGCGACAAGGCTCCAGCCGAACGCCGAGGCCTCGCGTCAGGCGCAGGACCTCGCCTCCGACCTGTTCACGCAGATCTTCCTGGGGCCCAAGGGCGACGAGCTGCCGCCGGTCGAGGCGCTCGGGATGTTCTACGAGTTCCGCGAGCTGACGCCGATCGGCCGCCGCGGCGACGAGCTGATCCGCCGCCTTGCCGACCGTCTCGCCTCGATCGACCTGCTCGACCAGGCCGCCGAGCTGTTGCAGTACCAGGTCGACCATCGCCTCGAAGGCGCAGCCCGCGCCCAGGTCGCCGCGCGCCTGTCCATGATCTACCTCGCCAACCGCAAGCCCGACATGGCGATCTCGGCGCTGCGCGCGAGCCGTATCAGCGATCTCTCTGGCGAGCTGCGGCAGCAGCGGCTGCTGCTGGAGGCGCGCGCGCAAAGCGACGTCGGCCGCCACGATCTCGCGCTCGACATCGTCTCCAACGTTTCCGGACGCGAGGTGCTCCGCCTGCGCTCCGACATCTTCTGGGCGGCGCGGCGCTGGCGCGAATCCGCCGAGCAGATCGAGCTCTATTACGGCGACCGCTTCCGCGACTTCAAGCCGCTCAACGCGGTGGAGAAGAGCGACATCATCCGCGCTGCCGTCGGCTATGCGCTTGCCGACGATTCGATCGGCCTGTCGCGCTTCCGCGAGAAATATGCGCCGCTGATGAGCGAGAGTGCGGACCGGGTCGCCTTCGACATCGCGAGCAAGCCGGCAGCGTCCTCCAGCGCCGAATTCGCCGAGATCGCCAAGCTTGCTGCCAGTGTCGACACACTCGACGGCTTTCTGCGCGAGATGAAGCAGCGCTTCCCCGATGCCACCGCTCGCGCGCCGGCCTCGCCGCAAGCCAAGGACGAGGCCGACCACACCGGCTCGCTGCCCACGATCCCCGTCGTGCGGCAGATCAAGATGACGCGGTAGGAACCCTGCTACCACGAGGCCTCTCGACAGGTGCCCGTTGAAGCGGCAACCTGCGCGTCTTCATGCCGGGAGAGCGTCGATATGAGCAAGCCTGCCAAGACCGAAGCCGAACTCATCGCCATGGCGCGGGCCGAATTGAAGGTCCATGCCGATGGTCCGGATGACCTCGTCATCTCGATCGTCCGCGACGGCGACAGCTGGGAATTCCGCGCCGATGCCGACCAGGCCGCGACGGATAAGCCGGGCTTCCCCGAAAGCGTCGCCATGCTGGTGCAGATCGGCGATCACCTCAGCAAGCAGTATGACGTGAAGGGGTAGGGGCGCTGTCGACGCCGTCTCACTGTACGCCACGTTCTCGGTGTCATCGCCCGACTTGATCGGGCGATCCAGTATTCCAGAGACCGCAGTGATGAAATCGAAAGGCCGCGGCGTACTGGATGCCTCGGTCAAGCCGGGGCATGACAGCGGATGGAGCCGCAGTTATCCGCCCCCGTAACTCTGCACCAGGCTTCCCGCCACCAGCGACCAGCCATCGACCAGCACGAAGAAGATCAGCTTGAACGGTAGCGAGATCGTTGCGGGCGGCAGCATCATCATGCCCATCGACATCAGCACGGAGGCGACGACGAGGTCGATGATCAGGAAGGGGAGAAACAGCAGGAAGCCGATCTCGAAGGCGCGCTTCAACTCGGAGATCATGAAGGCGGGGACGAGGATGCGCAGGGCGAGGTCATCCGGCGTGGCCGGCGGCGGCTCCCCGGAGAGATCCAGGAACAGCTTGAGGTCCTTCTCGCGCACGTTCTTCTGCATGAAGCCGCGCAAGGGGACGGAAGCGCGCTGGAGTGCGTCCTCGACGCCAAGCTGGTTGGCGACGAGCGGGCGGATGCCCTCGTCGTAGGACTTCTGCAGGACAGGTCCCATCACGAAGAAGGTGAGGAACATCGCGAGCGCGATGATCACCGAGTTCGGCGGCGCGGTCGCCGTGCCCATCGCGGTGCGCAGCAGCGACAAGACGACCACGATGCGCGTGAATGACGTCATCATGATCAGGATCGACGGCGCGATCGACAGCACCGTGAGCAGCGCGATGAGCTGGATCGCGCGCTCGGTGACGCCGCCCCCCTGACCGCCGAGATTGATGCTGATGTCCTGCGCATGCGCAGGACATCAGCATCAATCTCGGCGGTCAGGGGGGCGGCGTCACCGAGCGCGCGATCCAGCTCATCGCGCTGCTCACGGTGCTGTCGATCGCGCCGTCGATCCTGATCATGATGACGTCATTCACGCGCATCGTGGTCGTCTTGTCGCTGCTGCGCACCGCGATGGGCACGGCGACCGCGCCGCCGAACTCGGTGATCATCGCGCTCGCGATGTTCCTCACCTTCTTCGTGATGGGACCTGTCCTGCAGAAGTCCTACGACGAGGGCATCCGCCCGCTCGTCGCCAACCAGCTTGGCGTCGAGGACGCACTCCAGCGCGCTTCCGTCCCCTTGCGCGGCTTCATGCAGAAGAACGTGCGCGAGAAGGACCTCAAGCTGTTCCTGGATCTCTCCGGGGAGCCGCCGCCGGCCACGCCGGATGACCTCGCCCTGCGCATCCTCGTCCCCGCCTTCATGATCTCCGAGTTGAAGCGCGCCTTCGAGATCGGCTTCCTGCTGTTTCTCCCCTTCCTGATCATCGACCTCGTCGTCGCCTCCGTGCTGATGTCGATGGGCATGATGATGCTGCCGCCCGCAACGATCTCGCTACCGTTCAAGCTGATCTTCTTCGTGCTGGTCGATGGCTGGTCGCTGGTGGCGGGAAGCCTGGTGCAGAGTTACGGGGGCGGATAACTGCGGCTCCATCCGCTGTCATGCCCCGGCTTGACCGAGGCATCCAGTACGCCGCGGCCTTTCGATTTCATCACTGCGGTCTCTGGAATACTGGATCGCCCGATCAAGTCGGGCGATGACACCGAGAACGTGGCGTACAGTGAGACGGCGTCGACAGCGCCCCTACCCCTTCACGTCATACTGCTTGCTGAGGTGATCGCCGATCTGCACCAGCATGGCGACGCTTTCGGGGAAGCCCGGCTTATCCGTCGCGGCCTGGTCGGCATCGGCGCGGAATTCCCAGCTGTCGCCGTCGCGGACGATCGAGATGACGAGGTCATCCGGACCATCGGCATGGACCTTCAATTCGGCCCGCGCCATGGCGATGAGTTCGGCTTCGGTCTTGGCAGGCTTGCTCATATCGACGCTCTCCCGGCATGAAGACGCGCAGGTTGCCGCTTCAACGGGCACCTGTCGAGAGGCCTCGTGGTAGCAGGGTTCCTACCGCGTCATCTTGATCTGCCGCACGACGGGGATCGTGGGCAGCGAGCCGGTGTGGTCGGCCTCGTCCTTGGCTTGCGGCGAGGCCGGCGCGCGAGCGGTGGCATCGGGGAAGCGCTGCTTCATCTCGCGCAGAAAGCCGTCGAGTGTGTCGACACTGGCAGCAAGCTTGGCGATCTCGGCGAATTCGGCGCTGGAGGACGCTGCCGGCTTGCTCGCGATGTCGAAGGCGACCCGGTCCGCACTCTCGCTCATCAGCGGCGCATATTTCTCGCGGAAGCGCGACAGGCCGATCGAATCGTCGGCAAGCGCATAGCCGACGGCAGCGCGGATGATGTCGCTCTTCTCCACCGCGTTGAGCGGCTTGAAGTCGCGGAAGCGGTCGCCGTAATAGAGCTCGATCTGCTCGGCGGATTCGCGCCAGCGCCGCGCCGCCCAGAAGATGTCGGAGCGCAGGCGGAGCACCTCGCGTCCGGAAACGTTGGAGACGATGTCGAGCGCGAGATCGTGGCGGCCGACGTCGCTTTGCGCGCGCGCCTCCAGCAGCAGCCGCTGCTGCCGCAGCTCGCCAGAGAGATCGCTGATACGGCTCGCGCGCAGCGCCGAGATCGCCATGTCGGGCTTGCGGTTGGCGAGGTAGATCATGGACAGGCGCGCGGCGACCTGGGCGCGGGCTGCGCCTTCGAGGCGATGGTCGACCTGGTACTGCAACAGCTCGGCGGCCTGGTCGAGCAGGTCGATCGAGGCGAGACGGTCGGCAAGGCGGCGGATCAGCTCGTCGCCGCGGCGGCCGATCGGCGTCAGCTCGCGGAACTCGTAGAACATCCCGAGCGCCTCGACCGGCGGCAGCTCGTCGCCCTTGGGCCCCAGGAAGATCTGCGTGAACAGGTCGGAGGCGAGGTCCTGCGCCTGACGCGAGGCCTCGGCGTTCGGCTGGAGCCTTGTCGCGGTGCGCGCCGCCCTGAGCGCGTCCCGGTAGCGCCCGTTCTCGGCATACATCTGCGACAGCATCTGGAGCGTCTTGACCTCGATCGAGTCGCCCCGCCAGGTCATCGACAGCGTCTCGAGCTCACGCAGCGCGTCTTCCTTGCTGATCTCGTCGCGCTTCTGCCGCAGCGCCACTTCGAGCTGCTTGGCCTCGGCCGCCGCCTGACGATCGTTCGAGGCAACCGCGAACTTGTAGTCGTCGAGCGCGTCCTTGTCGTGGCCGAGCGCCTCAGCGAGCCGGCCGCGCAGCACGGCGAAACCGGGCGCCGCCTCTGGCGATATGCCGACCACCTCGATCTCGCTGCGGCGCTTGGAGGCGCCGGCATAATCCTTCACCTCGAGCGAAGCGCGCATCGCCTCTATCGTCACGATGCGCTGGATGTCGATCGGCAGCGAGGCGATGGCGAATTCGACGTTCTTGAACTTCTCGCGCGCATCCGCCCACTTGCCCTGGCGCGCATAGGCGAGCGCCTTCCAGAGCTGGGAATCGTGGCTGTTGCCGATCACGGGATTGGCGAGGTCCTTCAAGCCCTGCGCTGGCCGGCCGATCAAGATGTTCGCGATCGCATGCATGATGAGCGCGCCGCTCTCCTCCTTGTTGAGGGGATCGGCCAGCATCAGGTCGGTCACCGACTTGGCTTCGTGATACATGGCGCGCGACATGTAGAACTGCGCGAGATCGAGCCGCGGCAGCGAGCGCTGTGCCGGCTCGACGGCCGCGATCGCCGTGATCAAACTGCCCTGGCGCGTCCAAAAGTCCTCCGACTGGCCCTTGCGCCAGCCTTCCGGACTGAAGACCGGCCGCACCGCGGTCGGCGCGCGCTCGGCGGAGATATCGACCGGCGACAGCGTAAGTCCGCCCTTCTTGCCGAGAATGACCTTGTCGGATCCGACCTCGACGCCGACCTCGTCGGAGTTCGGCCGGATCGCGATGCCGTGCGCGGATTCCAGCAGCGAGAGATCGACGAGATCCTGCCGCTTGATGAAGCCGCGCACCGGCCGCTGCCCGGTGACGACATAGAGCGTGTCGCCGGCGTCGGGATCGGTCAGCTTGTGCAACAGGCCCGGATTGGCGAAGGGGATCGCGATATTGGCGAGCGCGGGGTCGGTGATGTTGCGCGACATCATCAGCGGCAGCGGCGTCGCCTGGATCTTGTCGGCGAGCGTCAGGAGCCAATTGGTCTCCTTGCCGACCTCCTCGCTCGTCAGCGAGTAGACCAGCGGCCGGGTGAGACGGATGCGGACCGCCTGCCCCTTGTCGAGCGGCATGCGGCCGACCTCGCCGATCATCGCACCGCCCCGGCTGCGGATCGCCTCGACGTCGATCGGCTTCGGCGTATCGAACACCAGCCACACCGTATCGCCGCGGCGGAACGCCGCCGCAGGCGTTGCCACCTGAAGCGGGAAGATCACGCGCAAGCCATCGCTGTCGCGGCGGACATCGACGCTGGCCACGGTGGGCTGCGGCGCGGCCGGCGCCTCGGCAGGTGCGGCCTTGACGCTTTCCTTGACCGGCTCTTTCGCAGCCTCCTTCACGACCTCCTTGGGCGCTTCGGACACCGCGGGCTTGACGGGCGCGACCACAGCTTCCGTTGCCGGCGCCGCAGGCTTCGACACGTCCTTGGGCGGTTCCGCAGCATGCGGTGCTTCGGCTGTGGGAGCCGGCGCAGGCTTCGGTGCTTCGACCGGCGGCATCGCCGCCGGAGCTTCCGGCTTCACCTCGGGCTTGGCTTCGATCCTGGCTTCGCGCGCGATCGTCTCGGACGTCGGCGGCGCGATCTCGCGATGGACCTCCTTCGGCTTCTCGGCCGCCGGCTTGTCCGGAGCCGGTCCATGGCTTTGGGCCACAGGCTTTGCCTGCGCGATCACCGCCTCAGCCGTCGCGGCGGTCTTGCCCTTGTCGGGCTGGAAGGAGATGTCGACGACGTAATTCTTCTCGTCGCGGAAGGAGTGCACGTCCGAATCGCCGATCAGCGCGATCTCGACACTGGTCTGGTCGATGTCGGACTTCTGCTTGATCGAGGCGACATTCGGGGGCGCGGCGACAACGGCGTCCGCCAGATCGAAATTGAGGCCGGCATTGAACGCGAGCGTCAGCTTCTGCTCGTTGAGCACGGAGGACACGCCGACGCCGTCGGGCATCTCGAATACGAAGCGCACGAAAGTCGGCTGCACCGAGGCGCGCACGCGGATCTGCGGTCGCTTCTTGGTCTCGGCAGCGGCGCGCTGGGCGCGCAAGGCACGTTCGGCGACACGCGCACGCTCGGCCAGTTCCTTGACCACGTCCATGGGCAGGCTTGGCGGCGGCCCCTTCCAGCCCTCCGGCAAGAGATCGATGAAGGTGCGCTCGCCGGCGTTCATGGTGTTGACGGTGACGCGCCGCGCCAGCGACAGGCGGATGGCGCTGCCGTCGGGATCGCGGCGGGCAGAATTGACGTAGTCGGGCGCACCTTCCGGAACGCGATCGACGGGAACGTCGACCGCCCGGTCGAAGCGAATGATGAGAATGGAGCCGGCCGTCGTCACCTCGGAGGGAACGTCCTCGCCGAGCTTGATCACCAGACGGGCAAAGCCGCCACCGGCCGAGAAAGTCGCCTCGCCCCGGACCACATCGGCGGCGCGGGCGGGCGCACCGAGTCCGATGAGCAGGCAGGCCGCCAGCGCGGGTGCCTTGCGGACATGACGCGACAGCCCTCGCGCCAAAGCGCGGGCTCGCGACATAAATCCAGCGGCAGCCTTCTGCGCCATTGGCGGCGTTTCTTCCAATTCGGCGGTCCATGCCGGCACTGGCGCCGGCCCGTGCCGTCGACTGTAGGTTTTGCCAATTAAGGACTTGTTAATGCTATAATGACGAATTCACCCGGCACAGTGCGTCGCGACGCCTGCTTGCGGGCTCGGGCGTTCGTGCTTCGAAATCTGGAGAGCAAGTGGTTAAGGAGGTGTTAACACCCCCCTTCGTTCGCACCCGTCAGGAATGCCAATCAAACCCCGCGATTGGCCGGCAAGGCATTCAACCTGCCTCGCGCTTCGTGAATTGACTGCAAGGTCAATCGCTTTTCCGAGATTCGGCTCTCGATGTACTCACGCTCGAGATCGGTCAACTGTGTGTTCAACAACCGCTGATAGCGGCGAATGCTATCGTCGTGAGCTTGAATGAGCGCGAACCTTGCATCCATATTCACCTCCGATTCTTTCCGCCTTACCGGGCCAACTCAGTCGTAATCGACGCCATAACGCGCGAACTCGTCACCGATGTTCTTCTGAATTGTCTTTGCAGTCGAAATGTCAGATTTTCCGCCGATCGCATCGCCTTGCTTCAGCTTGGCAAGGCCGCGGCCAAAAAGCGCGCTCGCCAATTCCGGGGCGGCTCGCAGGGCAGAATTGTAGTCATCGATCGCCGCACCGAACTCACCCATCTTCAGGTGGATCAGCCCACGCGAGTCGTACACGGCAGCGCTGGTCGATCCCGATTGAAGCGCTCTGTCGCAATCCTCCAGCGCTTCTCGCGAGGCGCCGAGAACCGCACGGGTCCAACATCGTCCGCTCCATGCCGCCCGCGAGGCGGGCTGGAGACGGATTGCCTCGTCGTAATCATGCGCCGCGCGCTGGTGGTCGTTTTTCTTCAGGTAGGCTCCGGCGCGGTTGACGAAGGCAGCGCCATAGCCGGGATCGAGCTTGATCGCATCATCAAAGGCTTCGATCGCGAGCTCATATTCGCGTCTCCTCAAGTGAGCCACGCCGCGGTTGTTGAAGGCCTTTGCGTATGTCGGATTGAGTGCGATCGACTGATCGAAGTCGCTGATGGCGCTGTCGTAGTCGCCCTTTGCCGTGTAGGCGTTGCCGCGATTGTTATACGCGATTGCCAGAGCTGCCGACGAATCTGGACGCGCCTGTATGAAAGTCGTGCAGGCACCGATCCGGGCATCGAGCGAGGTGGTACCCGTCCCGTTGCACAGTTCGATATTGCTGAGATAGCTGTCCTTCACGCTGGAGTTCTGGGCCGCGACCGGCAAGCCGACCAACATCAGGACGACAAGCGCCAGTCCGCCTTCGGCAACGGAGGATCCTGGTTTCATGTCAGGCTCCCGATCTTCTGAGACCTGGCGATTGCACGGGCTCGGACCAATTCTCTAGCAGCCGCGGCAGATGTTCAGATTGAGCCTTTGCTCGGCCTTTTGCTCGGGTTGGCGTGTCCCCGCAGCGCCGGGCTTCTTCGTATATTTGTTCTTGCCCTCTTCGATCAGAGTGGAAAACCTGGTGGTTCCGTCGTCCGAGATTTCGACGTGAGGTGTGGTGCCTCGAATGCCCATCGTCGCGACCGGCGTTTCGATCTTCATGTCGCCGGTCTTCGCAACCTGGCCGGCAACAAAAACGAACGTACCCTTGGTCAGGTTGAAGGCTGTCGAATTGGACTTTCCACCCGGCTCGTAGACGTATTCGTCCAATGTCATGCGGGCGTTGCTCGACAAGTTGAACGAAGTTCCATCGACGAAATTGATGCCGACCCGACTGTCGGCACCGGTTCGAACCACATCGCCCAAATAGACGGGATCACCGACTTTCGTCTGGATGGATTCGGCCCCGACGTTTGCCTGGACAATGGCGGCGCCCGCATGCTCGATGATGACCGAGCCATCGGCTGTCACAACTTTCCCGATTGGCTTTGACGACGAGTCCAGCACGGCACGCCGCGGAGAATCGTCCTGCGCCTGAACCGGGCGGGGTGACGAAGCGGCCAGCGCAAGGACGAGACCTGCCACGAGAACAATCGCTGCACGAGTGCCCATGGCTTCCTCCTTTTCGAAGATGTGATCCTCGAGCATCCGAACGGCTCCGACAGCGTCGACGAAAGCCATCGGGGATAATGGCAGACCAGCAACAGCAAACCACGACAGCCAAAATGGTTATTCCGGGGTAATCCGAATGGCTGATCGCCGTGTCCAAAAGAGTCACTATCCGCGCCAGGCAATTTCAAACAGCTTTTAGCGCTGAAAGCGGTACCGTCGGGCGAAACGTCAGCAATTCTGCCGTGATCAGCCTGGGCGGAATTCTCAGAAACGACAACTTTTTAGCGGGCATAGCTGAGGTTGCCGGCACAAAATTGTTCCCGATCGCGTGACGCGGCAAGCCGGCCAAGACGCGGCGGCATAGGGCGACGCCTGAGGCCGACCGCTAGGGCAATCGAGGTTGAAAAATGGCCGTCACGTCCACTGCAGAGCACGGGGGCGAGCGCGAAGCCGCTGCGGGCCTGCATCGCCGCGTGAAGACGGCGAAGAGCAATCCTCCTGATGTACCCGCTATTCAATCTCATGAGCGAGCCTCTGCCGGCCGTTTCGGGATGCTGTCGCTCACGGCATTGCTCTTCTCGATGATCAAAGAGGTCAGGGCCGCAGACCCGAACGCAACGTTCCTGGACGACGATACGATTACATACAAGGACTTTGCACACGGCACGTTCGAGCTCACGACCAAGGAATCAATCCCGCGGCACATCATCGTCGAGGACCCCGGACAAACGGTCGTGCTGAGCAAGGTCGGCTCCGGGCTTACCGTGAATCAGCTCGACAACAGCGCGACCCGCATGGAGGAGCTGCGGGTGGCCCAGCAGGAGGCGCTCGAAAATTTCTCGAAGGGATTTGGCAAGAACGGGTCCGGCACGCCTCCGTTCGTCGAATCTCTGCCGCTGGAGCCGATCAATTTCATAGCGCCCGCGGCGCCAAGCGCACTGCTGCCGTTGCAGCCGATCATCGTCACGGTGCCCGACATCATCACGCCCGTGCGGACGCCGCCGATCTTGAATGTGCAGGCGGGCCCGCTTGAACTCGACACGGTCGCGTTCGACGTCTTCGCCGCAACGAGGGGAACCTTCAGCGCCAGCAGCTCCAGCGCCGCGCTGACTTTCGGCATCAGCGGAGGCGCTACGGGCGCTACGGCGCTGGAGGGAGCGATCTACGACGTATCGAAGACCAGCTCTTATGGCACGCTTTATCTGAACAGCTCGACTGGCGCCTATGCCTTCGTTCCCAACAGTGGCGCGATCAACGCGCTGAAGACGCCGACCACCGATAGCTTTGTGATCACCGTGTCCGACGGGTCGCTTTCGGCTCAACAGGCCTTCACGATCAACATCAACGGAGCCGACGACGCGGCGATCATCTCCGGCACGACGACCGGCTTGTCAATCGAATCCGGCGGCGTCGCCAATGCCCCATCCGGCCCACCTGTCACAACCGGCCCACCCGTCACAACCGGCAAGCTTTCGGATATCGACGTCGACGACCCCGCCAACACTTTCGCGGCTGTCAATTCCCCGACGAAGAGTGCGCACGGCTACGGCACTTTTACGATGACCGCCGACGGCGTCTGGAGCTACACGCTCGATCAATCCAACAGCGCAGTGCAGGCTCTGAACGTCGGCAAGACGCTGACAGACACCTTCACGGTGACCAGCATCGGCGGCACCCCGCAGTTGATTACCATCACGATCAACGGCTCCAACGACGCTGCCATCATTTCCGGGACGACGACCGGCACCGTGACGGAAGCCGCGTGTTGGAAGCCCGGGACTCCGATCGCGACCGGCAAGCTTGCAGATACGGATGTCGACAATACTCCCGACAGCTTCACGCCGGTGACCTCGCCCAGGGCGAGCGACCACGGTTACGGCTGCTTCCGGATGACGGCTGACGGCGTCTGGACCTACACGCTCGATGACACCAATTGCGCCGTCCAGGCGCTGAACGCCCACAACACCCTGACCGACACCTTCACCGTGACCACCGTCGACGGCACCGCGCAGGTGGTGACGATCACCATCCACGGCACGAACGATCCGGCCATTATCCACGGCTGCATCACTGGCTCGGTGACCGAGCCCGATTGCAGGGAACACGGCAAGCCGACGGCGAGCGGCAGACTGACTGACACCGACGTCGACAACACGCCGAACACATTCACGCCGGTCACTTGTGCGACACGGAGCGCGGGCGGCTACGGCGCTTTCACGATGACCGCCGCCGGTGTGTGGACCTACACGCTCGACACCACCAACTGTGCCGTGCAGGCGCTTCCTTCCTGCGAGACTTTGACCGACACCTTCACGGTCACGACCATCGATGGGACGGAACAGACCATAGCCATCACAATCCACGGCGCCGACGATCGCGACCATTTCGGCCACGCGGCAGCTCTCAATGCCGCCGATCCGCCCCACGCCACTGCGCCCCCCGAAGACAATGCGGCTGCGAGAGCCTTTGCCGCCGGTCCGACGGTGGCTGCGAGCACCCATGACGCGAACACGGATGGCATCGGCGCCTCCGGCGAAAGTCCGGATCATGGCAAGATCGGCACAAACGGCGGTCGCGACACCTCTCACGACGGGCACGAACAGACCCTTCTTGCCGGCGGCTCCAGAGACGATCATTTCGTCTTTGCCTCGACGTCGAATTCCAGTGCGGCGCGCCCTGATATCATCTCTGGTTTCAAGGCAGACTCTGAGCGGGGCGACCTGATAGCGCTCGGCGCGCTCACCCTCTCCGTTCTGGCACTCGACCCCTCCAGCACGACGGTGCCCGCACATACGATCGCCTGGCTCTACGACAGCTCGGCGAACCAGACCATCGTGTACGTCAATCCGACGGATCAAAGCCTGAGCATCGGCGATTCCAGTCTGGTGGAAATCCATCTCGATGGCTTCTCCACCGTCCAGACGTCGGATTTCATGCTCGCGCTGGAAACGTCGGGTCATGCGATGGCAGCCGCGCCGGCCAATCTGGAACCGGGCGCGGGCAACGACGCGACCGGTAGCCCGACGACGGCGACGAGCCCCTCATCAGGCGAAACCGTCCATGAGCGAGCCGCCCTGATCGACGGAAACGGGCCCGGGCAAGCTGCGAAGGCGAGCGGGTGCACATTCGATGCCGATTGCGAACGGGTTGTCCGGGTCGGGCACACCCAGTTCGTTCAGCCCGACGATACGAACACGCGATCGGACGCGCCCACCGGCGGGAACGTGGCCTCCGCGGTGAGCCACGTGCAGCCCGTCAACCAGCTTCATCCCGCGGCAGTCGCGGAGAATAGGTTCGTATTCGACAAGTTGACACCGTTCGACAACGGCAAGGAGATCGCGCCCGTTCCAGAGAGCGTGGCCGCCAAGGACAGCGGCCCGGTCATACCGTCCACGGTCGACCCAAGCATCGAGTCCGGCCCAGACTCCATCGAGACGTCACACCACGAAAATCACTTGCGCGAGCATCATCATGGGGAGCCGATAGCCGAGAACGGCCTTCCTCGAGTTGCTTCGGTTCATCTCGGGGACTCATTTCATTTCAAGCAGCACGGCTCTGACGGTTCGGGTGACATTGCGCCCGCACCCTGGCACGCGGCGGCCGGACCCTACGCCATCAAGGATGGCGCTTTGCATGGCCACCATTCAGAGCTCAGCGCAGGATGGGACGATCCTTCGGACCCGTCCGGTCATCACGAACATGCTGGCGTCGTCCACGGATTCAGGGCGGCGTCGATGCCTGAGCCGTCCCCGCCGCAAATTGATCCGGCTCACGGCGCAGGCTCAGCTCACGCCCATGTGCCGCACGATCTGATCGTGTGATGTCCGCAGGGCAATTGATCTTCAGTGTTGTTTCCCCGTGCCATCCGATGCGGCGGAGCTGTCCCGATCGGGACAAGCATCGTCAATGTCGCCATCCTCT
Organism: Bradyrhizobium sp. 61; assembly: GCF_023073075.1. Classification (NCBI taxonomy): domain Bacteria; kingdom Pseudomonadati; phylum Pseudomonadota; class Alphaproteobacteria; order Hyphomicrobiales; family Nitrobacteraceae; genus Bradyrhizobium; species Bradyrhizobium sp. 61. The sequence continues at coordinate 117,041 of NZ_JADPIU010000014.1, forward strand.
TCTTGCGGCGGCAATGCATGCTGATGGTCAAGCGCGGATGTCCAGGCCAACGTCATCGCCGCGATGAGCAGCCGATTGACGGCTTCGATTGCGCGTTCTGCTACGGACGAGTAATTCATGGCTTCCGCCCGCACGGCTGATTGCCGATGGCGGGAGCCTAGGACGAACTCTCCAGCACCACTGTACTCCAGTTCACAGTTGCACGCGTCAACTCATCGCAGCCTCAGAAGATGCCGCTTGCTTCAGCTGCACCTGCAACGCGAGCCGACGAGCTTCCTGCGGCAAAGACATCAAGCTCGCGATCACCCCACTCCCCGGCGCGTTTGATCTGCGTACTTGGTTGCCGAGTAGGCTCGCACAACCTCAGAGGTGTTGCGGTCCATCAACGACTCTGAATCAAATGTAATCATTGCGATGCGAATGCGATTGGTCAACTTTTTTGGGGGAGCAATCAATGAGCGGAGAAGCCAACTGCATTGTATGTAGCCAGGCAAGAGCGGTCGTAGCCGTCTTTCCAATTGCGCGGGGCTATGCACTAAAGGTATACGAGTGTTCCTGCTGCCACAGCACCCTTCATCTCGTGACTCGCACGACGAAGGCTGCGCTGATCAGGCAGCACTGCGAGACCCTCCTTCCCGTCGAGAAGCCGCTGAGCGCGACGGGTCCCAGGGTTCAACAGCGGTTCGCGAACTAGACACGCAAGGCGTCCAGCCGCGTACAGGCCGAACGACCGCGCGATTGCGCGCAGGCTGCCGCAGCGCGCCGCGCCTCCGGAGCCTTCAATTCGGCTTTTGCGTCGGCTTGCCGTCGATCTTGGGGAGGTCACCGGCCGCGGCCGATTGATCGCCGCCGCCATTGGCCCGGCGGGCCATCTCGACCGTCAGCCGCTCGGCGGCCTCCGGCGACATCACTCCCATGATGTCCGACATCTTTCGCGGCGCGATCTGCGAGGCGATCTCGATCAGCACGCCCATCTCGAGCCGGTCGAACACCCGCGCGGCATCCTTGGGCTTCATGCCCTCATACATGGTCACGAGGCCCTTCATGCGCTGGGCCTCGGCGGCCTTCTGCTCGGCCTGGGTCGCGGAGATGCGGGATTCCACCGCCTTCATCTCCTCGACCTTGTTTTCGATGCGCTTCTCGGCCGACTTCAGCAGGCTCTCGCGGATGTCGATCTCTCGCTGGCGGGACTCGATCTCCTGGCGGCGTGCCTGCAAGCGCTCCAGGATCGCGCGCTCGGAGGCCGAGACCTGCGGCTGGGCCTCGTCCATCTTGACCACGGTGCCCTCGGGCTTGGTCTCGGGCGCGGCGGGCTTCGGCGCCTCCTTCGGCGCGCCGTGGGTAGATCCCGTGATATCGGGGTCTTCCCGCCCCGTCGGAAAGTTCAGATTCTCCTGCGCCCAGGATTTCTTGATCTGGCTCGGCTGGTAGTCGAAGACATAGCCGCCATTGATCACGAGGCCCACGACCTTGAGCGTGGCGAGCCCTGCGACGGCGACCAGGACGACTGGAATGACGCGGATGTTACGAAAGGATTTCATACCCTGACTTTATGCCGCAAGGCCGTTGGATCGTCGGCGCTCGGAGAAGGCTTCGGCCGCAGCCGCCACCGCCTTCGCCGATGAGGGCTTGGCCGCGGGCACCGCGGCCGCTTCCGGGCTCGCCGCAGGGCGCGCGGCGATCGCAATCTTGGACAGGCGCCGCACCACGTTGTCGGCTTCGCCGAGCTGCTTGTAGAGCTGGTCCGACATCTGCGTCGCCGCCGCCAGCTGGCTGCCGAGGTTCTCGTTGACGTCGCGCACGGCGAGCTTCAGCCCGCCGATCGCGCGCTCGGCGATCTCGGTGGCGGTGATCAGCTCGCCGATGACCGCCTTCAGCGAATGCTCGTCCGCCTTCAGCCGCGTCAGCCGCTTGTTGAGCATGACACAGTAAACGATGGTCAGCATCAGCAGGATAGCCACCAGCGTCTCGATCGCCATTCCCAGGGAGTGGTTCATGGGGCCTCCATCATCTTGTTCTGCTCGTCCACCTTCTCGAACATCGCAAGTGTCGTACTTGGCTTGCGCAGGGGTTTCGTCACCCGTATCGCGACGCGGTCGCCGACCCGGCCCATCCGCCCCTCGGTCAGAGTGACGTCGCCGCAACGCACGGTCACGTTGGCATCCGCGCGCATGTCGAGCGGCAGGGTGTCGCCGACCTTGAGCCGCATCAGCTGCTTGAGCGGGATTTCGGCCTCGTAGAGCACGGCATCGACCGCGATCTCGGCCTGGTTGATCTCGGTGGCGAAATGGCCCTCCCAGATCGTGTCGCGGCCGAATTTTTCGCCCATGAACATCTGGAGCAGGACGCCCCGGATCGGCTCGATGGTCGCGTAAGGCAGCAGCAGCTCGATATTACCGCCGCGATCTTCCATGTCGATGCGCAGGCGCACCAGGATCGCGGCGTTGGCGGGACGGCTGATCGCGGCGAAGCGCGGATTGGTCTCGAGCCGGTCGATCGTGAAGGTCACCGGCGACAGCGGCCGGAACGCCTGCTCGGCGTCGACCAGTACCACCTCGACCAGCCGCTTGACCAGCTCGGTCTCGATCGTGGTGTAGGGCCGGCCCTCGATGCGGAGCTGGCTGGCGCCGCGGCGACCGCCGAGCAGCACGTCGATCATCGAATAGATCAGGCTGGAATCGACCACCGCCATGCCGAAGTTTTCCCACTCCTCGGCCTTGAACACCGAGAGAACGGCCGGCAGCGGGATCGAGTTCATGTAGTCGCCGAAGCGCACCGAGGTGATGCGGTCGAGCGAGACCTCGACGTTGTCGGAGGTGAAATTGCGCAAGGAGGTCGTCAGCAGCCGCACCAGGCGGTCGAAGACGATTTCGAGCATCGGCAGACGCTCGTAGGAGACCATCGCTGAATCGATGATCGCGCGAATGCCGGAATGGTCGTCGAGCGTGACGTCGCCGACCGCGAAGCCGAGAAGATTGTCGATCTCCTCCTGCGACAGCACCCGCTCGCCGGAATTCTTGCCGGCGCCGAGATCGCGGCTGCCGTCCTCGACCATGGCCGCCCATTGCAGGGCCATGGTCTCGGATAGTTCGTTTGCGGCAGCAGCCTTCGCGGCCTCCGCGGGATCCTCGGAATCAAGCGAGGCCTCCCATTGGGCGGCAATTGCATCCTGGTCTGGTTGGTCGGTGCCTGCCATGATCCCTAGCCCGTCATGCTCACTGGATCACGACTTCCTTGAACAGCACCGCGCTGACCTGGATCGGGGAAACCGCCGCATTGACGCGCTTGGTCAGCTCTTCCTTGAGGCGGAAGACGCCGGCGGAGCCGTTGAGGTCGGAGGAGCGCAGCTCGCGCACATAGGTCTGGAAGATGTCGGTGATGCGCGGCATCGTCGGCTTGATCGCCTCGATCTGCTTCTCTTCCTTCAGCTCCAGCACGACCTTGAGCTTGAGATATTGCACGCGCTCGCCGGGCGCGCCGGCGAGGTTGACCATGATGTCGGGCACGTCGACGAAGGCCGGCGGCTTCGGCGGCGGCGCCGCCTCGGCGTGATGCTCGTCGTCGCCATGACGGAAGAAGAAGAACCAGGTCGCGGCACCGCCACCGAGGACGGCGAGCAGACCGACGGCCATGATGATGAGCTTGAGCTTGTTCTTCGGCGGAGCGGCTTCCGCGCCTTCGGCGGCTGCGCCGCCTTCCGCTTCATTGTCTGCCATGGTCGATAGGCTCGCTCATCTCATAAAGGGTCGAAAGAGCGAAGCCTCCTGGCAGACAGTGACGCGATACAAATGCCCCAGCGCAGTGCGCTCCTCTTACACGCAAACGCTACGGTAATAATGGTTAACGGAATCTTTCGATTGGGCCTCCACTAGGAAAAATCTGCCGGGCAAACATGGCTAACAGAACCTTTCTGCCGCCTTCCCGCACCCCTCAAAAATCGACAAAACATTGAAATTACATATTTTTTCGAGTTGGCACGGCTTTCGCTGAGAGAGGACCGAGGCCGGAGGGTTTGGGAGAACCCGGCGGTCTTGTTCACGGGTCGGCCAAGGCGCTTGGGAGAGCGAGGTGGCGGGCTCACTCAGGGGAGATTTCCGATGCAGAACGCGCTTCTGATCGGCTTGTCACGGCAGATGACGTTGGAACGGCAGATGGATGTCATCGCCAACAACGTCGCCAATGCCAACACCAACGGCTTCAAGGCCGACCATTCGCTGTTCGAGGAATTTCTCAACTCGAACGCGCGTGAGGACAATTTCATCGCGTCCGACCGCCGGGTCTCCTATGTGCAGGACCGCGGCACCTTCCGCGACGTCGGCCAGGGGCCGATGGAGCCGACCAACAACCCGCTCGACATGGCGATCGACGGCAACGCGTTCTTCGCGGTGCAGGCCAATGGCGGCGAACGCTACACCCGCGACGGCAAATTCTCGCTCAACAGCACCGGCCAGCTCGTCACCTCCGACGGCAACCTCGTGCTCGGCACTGGCGGCCCGATCACCTTCCAGCCCACCGACCACGACATCAATGTCGCACCCGACGGCACCGTCACGGTACTCGAGGGCACCGCCAAGACCGACTCGATCCGCGGCAAGATCCGCATGGCTGCGTTCGACGATGCGGCGAAGCTGACCAAGCTCGGCGCCAACCTCTACGACGTCGGCTCCGCGACCCCGCAGGCCATCACCAAGTCGACCGTGCGCCAGGGCTACGTCGAGAAGTCCAACGTGAACTCGGTCGGCGAGATGAGCCGCATGGTCGAGGTCATGCGCAGCTACACCGCCATCGCCAACCTGCTTCAGCAGCAGAGCGACCTCCACAAATCGGCGATCGAGAAGCTCGCCGACGTTCCGGCCTGATTAGGGGATCACTGACATGCAAGCGCTCCACACCGCTGCGACCGGAATGGCGGCCCAGGAACTCAACGTCCAGGTCATCTCCAACAACATCGCCAACCTGCGCACCACCGGTTTCAAGAAGCAGACGGCGGCGTTCCAGGACCTGATCTACGAGCACGTCCGCCGCGTCGGCGCGCAGGCCTCGGACCAGGGCACCATCGTGCCTGTCGGCGTCGACATCGGCGGCGGCGTCAAGACCGTCGGCACGCCGCGCAGCATGACGCAGGGCACGCTGTCGCAGACCGGCAACGATCTCGACCTCGCGATCTCGGGCGAAGGCTTCTTCAAGATCCTGATGCCCGACGGCACCTTCCAGTACACCCGCGACGGCACCTTCCAGATGGACAACCAGGGCCGCGTCGTCACCGCGCAGGGCAACCCGGTGCAGCCGACCATCACCATCCCGAACAACGCCTCCGGCCTCGCCGTCAACGAGCAGGGCCAGGTCTCGGTGACGCTGCCGGGTTCGTCGACGTCGGCCGTTCAGGGCCAGATCGGCGTGACCCGCTTCATCAACAAGGCGGGCCTCCAGCCCGTCGGCAACAATCAGTTCGTCGAGACGCCCTCTTCCGGCCCGCCGCAGGACGGCACCGCGAACTCCGAAGGCTACGGCAAGGTCACGCAGGGCAGCCTGGAGCAGGCCAATGTCGACGTCGTCTCGGAGATGAGCGACCTGATCGCCGCGCAGCGCGCCTACGAGATGAACGCCAAGGTCATCAGCGCCGCCGACCAGATGATGCAATCGACCACGGCGTTGTTCCGCTGAGGTATGACGATGATCCGCACCACCCTCGCCACGATCTCCGCTCTCCTGCTGCTGGCGCTGCCGGCGCAGGCCGCCGACGATTTCATCGCAGCGCCGACGCTGCGCGCGAGCGTCACCGTGACCTCGGACGTGGTGCGGGTCGGCGACCTCATCGACAATGCCGGCTCGGCCGCGCTGATCCCGGTCTACCGCTCGCCCGATCTCGGCACCACCGGCGCGCTGCCGGTCGCGCATGTGCTGTCGGTGCTGCGCGCAAAACAGGTCATCGGCGTGATGACCGGCGACATCAAGGAAGTCCAGGTCACCCGCCTCGCCCGCACGCTCGCCAACAAGGACCTCGAAACCGCGGTGGCCTCGGCGCTCGAGCGCCGCTTCGGCCTTGGGGAAGCCGCCAACATCGCCGTCACGTTCGACCGCGGCGTCGCCGACATGCGGCTCGACGCCTCCAACAGCGGTGCGCTCCAGCCAGTCGCAACCCGCTATGACGCCCGCAACGGCCGTTTCGACATCGCCTTCGAGATCAACAACGACAACAATCCGACGCCGACCAAGCTGCGCTTCACCGGCACCGCGATCGAGACGGTGGAAGTGGCCGTGCTGACGCGCGACATCGACCGCGCCGATCTCCTGAAGTCCTCCGACATCGCGCTGGAGCGCCGGCCCAAGGCCGAAATCACCGGCGAGCCCGCCTCGCGCGATCGCACGCTCGGCATGCAGCTGCGCCGGCCGATGCGGGCGGGCATGCCGATCCGCGTCGCCGACATCGTCAAGCCCGACTTCGTGTCGCGCGACCAGAGCGTCACCGTCATCTACCAGGTCCCCGGGATCTACCTCACCACGCGCGGCAAGGCGCTCGAAAGCGGCGCCGAGGGCGACACCGTCAGCGTGCTCAATCTCCAGACCAAGCGCACGCTGGCAGGCATTGTCACCGGTCGCGGCCAGGTGACGATCCAGGGCGCGAGCCAGTCCGCGCCGATGGCGCCCGCGGTCGAGCAGACCTCCTCGCTCAAGCGCGACGAAACGCCTACCCCCGCGGCCGCTGCTGCTGCGCTCGCACAGAGCCTGATCCAGGCCCCCGCGTCTCCGGCTCAGATCGCCCAAGCCCATATTCCGCAAGTTCGCGTCCCGCAAGCTCCAGCCAAGTCAGAGTAAGTCATGTCCAGGTTCAGTTCGGCTTCCCGCCTTCGTCGCGTCGCGATCTCTGGTCTGCTGCTGGCAGTTTGCGCGCTGGCGAGCGGCTGCTCCTCGATCGACCGCCTGTCGCAGATCGGCGAGCAACCGAAATTGTCGGCGATCGACAATCCGACGACGCAGCCCGGCTACAAGCCGGTGCAGATGCCGATGCCGAAGCCGGAAGTCGCCTCCTACAATCCGAACTCATTGTGGCGCAACGGCAGCCGCGCCTTCTTCAAGGACCAGCGCGCGACCCATGTCGGCGACCTCCTGACCGTGACCGTGAACATCACCGACAAGGCCAACATCGCCAACGAGACCCAGCGCAGCCGAACCGCCAAGGAGGATTCGGGGATTACCGATTTCATCGGCAGCAAGACGGTCACGCAGCCGCTCAAGATCCTGCCCGGCCGCCTTCTCACCACCGACTCGACATCCTCCGCCGACGGCAAGGGCTCGGTCAATCGCACGGAGGCCTTGCAGACCAACGTCGCCGCGGTCGTGACCCAGGTGCTGCCGAACGGCAACCTCGTCGTCGAAGGCAAGCAGGAGATCCGCGTCAACTACGAGATCCGCGAGCTCATCGTCGCCGGCATCGTCCGCCCCGAAGACATCCAGAGCGACAACACCATCGATTCCAGCAAGATCGCACAGGCCCGCATCGCCTATGGCGGCCGCGGCCAGATCACGGACGTGCAGCAGCCGCGCTACGGTCAGCAGGTCATGGACGTGCTGTTGCCCTTCTAAGCCTCTCCCGAGCTCCCACATCGTGTTCGCGAACCTAGGCGCGAACGACGATGTACTACGCGGCCCTCGCTAGCTCCCCTGGCGAGGGCCGCATGTATTTTGTAAAGCCGATTGGTACGACTGACGGCGGGGATTGCCGTAGCAGCCTCAAGTAAACTCCGCCTCGACCGTCCCCAGCCCGTCCAGCTCCATCCGCACCTTGTCGCCGGCCTTCAGCCACAGCGTTTTCACCAGGCTGCCCGTCAGCACGAGTTGCCCCGCGTGCAGACCCTTGCCTTCGGCGGCGAGGTGGTTGGCGAGCCAGGCGAGTGCGTTGTGGGGATGGCCGAGCACGTCGGCGCCGGTGCCGTGGCTGACCTCTTCGCCATTGACGATGGCGCGGCCCTTGACCGCCTTCAGATCCGGCACCGACGAGCGCGGCACCGCCTCACCCAGCACGCAGCCGGCGGCGAAGAAATCGTCGGCGATCAACGTCGGCGCACCCATCGACTCCCACTTCACATAGCGGTCGTCGACGATCTCGATCGCGGGATGATAGAACTCAACGGCCTCGCCGACCCATTCGGCCGTGAACGGCGCCTCGCCGGCGGCGAGGTCGCGCTTCAATCGCACCGCGATCTCGCACTCGACGCCGACACGGACATAGTCGGCAGCCGCGAGCTTGGCCCCGCTCTCGTACACGCCCTTCTGGAACACGCTGCCGCCGCAGGGATGCGGGATGCCGATATAGTCCTGCATCACCTGACTGGTGCAGCCGATCTTGTAGCCGACCAGCGGCCCGACATGCGGCAACAGGAGATCGTGCAGCGCGCGCTGGACCTGATAGCCCTCGGCTTCGTCAGCCGGCGGATGGTCCAGGGCTGCGAGCGGCGCACGGTTACGGCGCGCGAGTGCAATCGCCTTTGCGGCTTTGAGAATCTTGTCCATTGGCGCCGGCTCCCACGCTACGCAATTGAGGTCGGCACTTCAGCATCCCCGCCGCGGCGTGACAAGCGCGGGCCAAGGGACGGCCCACGGGGCGCCCTCAGCGCTTCACGAGGCCGAGCCGGATCAGGCTTTCGGCCGTCGCGAGGATCGCCTCGTCGTTGGAACGGGCCTGCCAGCCAAGCAGCGACCTCGCCTTGGCGCTGGTGGAATGCCGAACCCTCCCAAGCATCGGCACGACCGCGCGCAGCAGCGGAATCCGGTTCGCGGCCAGCCGCACCAGCCAGTCCGGGGCCTGGAGCCGCGGAACCCGGCGCGCCCTGGGTCCGAGTTCCCGCCGCAGCACCCTGGCGATATCGAGGATCGACATCGTCTCGCCGGAGACCGCGATGAAGCGCTCGCCCCTGGCCTCCGGCGCCGTCATCGCGCGCAGGTGCAAATCGGCCACGTCGCGCACGTCGACCACGCCGAAATAGACCCGCGGCACCGCCGGCATGGCGCCGTCGAGCAGCGATTTGACGATCTCGATCGAGCCGGAGAAGTCCGGCCCCAGTACGGGGCCAAAAATGCCGGCGGGATTGACGACGGACAATTCGAGCCCGCCGCCCTCGCGCGCAATGAAATCCCAGGCCGCCCGCTCGGCCAGCATCTTGGATTTGATGTAGGGCTGCACGTCGGCGCCGTCGAGATTGGTCCAGTCGGTCTCGTCGAACGGCCTGTCGCGCGCCGGATGGCCATAGCCGATCGCGCCCAGCGACGAGGTCACGACGGCCCGCCTGACGCCGGCCTCGCGTGCGGCACGCAGCACCCGCAGCGTGCCGTCGCGGGCCGGGATGATCATCTCGTTCTCGTCCTTGGGAACACTGGTCGACAATGGCGAGGCGACATGGAGCACGTAATCGCAGCCGGCGACGGCCTCGCGCCAGCCGTCGTCCGCGGTGAGATCGGCGGTGAAAAAGGACAGGCTTTCGGGCGACGCAGCCCCGCCCTCGCGCAACATCGCCAGCACGTCGGCCTGCCGGTCCGGGCGGCGCACCGTGGTCCGCACCTGATGGCCGGCGGCCAGAAGCTGCAGGACAACATGGATGCCGACGAAGCCGGACCCGCCGGTGACCAGAACAATGCTCATTGCCGAATTCCCCTCCTTGCGCAGGCGGGCGAATTGGTTCCGCCACCCTGCTCAAGGCCGCATCTGGTCACTATCTCCCGGGGAACAAGTAGAATGGATTTCGAGACCGGTATGGAAAACCTGACCATCGTTTGCGACGGCGACTGCGATTGCAACCCCGACCCTGCCCTGCTCGCCGACTTCAAGCGGGCCATTCATGCGCTTGGCGGCAAGTGGAAGCTGGAGATCCTGTTCGCGCTGACAAACGGCGCCGTTCGCTTCGGTGGTTGCGGCGAGCGATCGGCGGCATCACCCAGCACATGCTGACCACGCAGCTGCGCGAGCTTGAGCAGGACGGCCTGGTGTCGCGAACCGTCTTCGCGGAGAAACCGTTGAGGGTCGAGTACGAGTTGACGGATGCGGCCTACGGCCTGTTGCCGGCGTTTAAGGAAATATTGAGCTGGTCCAGGCTTTATGGCGATGCGCGCCTTGTGGCGTCGCAGCAAGCCTGATTGCAGCCAAGCCTGATTGCAGCGATGTGTGAGGCTGCCGGATCGTTGCCTCAGCATTCGAGTCGATCTCGTTGATGCGACTCGCAAAACCTCCCGCACCTGAAGTGAAGGCTGTTTCTCATCGGAACTTACGTGAGCTCGGAGGAAGTGACTCCAGCCCATTGATCGTGATTCACTTTTCACGATCGCGCCTGCGCTGATGCGCGTCACGGCAAGCGGCAGACAAAATGCTGATCACGGCGCTCAAGCAGCACCGTGCGTCCAAAAACAAAGAGCCGCATCGCTGCGGCTCGGACTCTATTCGTCGCGGTAGACCTTCTCGCGTTTCTCGTGGCGCTCCTGCGCTTCCACCGAGAGCGTCGCGATGGGCCGGGCTTCGAGCCGCTTCAGAGAGATCGGCTCGCCGGTGTCCTCGCAATAGCCGTAGGTGTTGTCCTCGATACGCTGGAGCGCGGCGTCGATCTTGGCGATCAACTTGCGCTGGCGGTCGCGGGCGCGGAGTTCGATGGCGCGGTCGGTTTCGGACGATGCCCGATCGGCGAGATCGGGGTGGTTCACGTTCTCCTCCTGCAGAGCCTGCAGCGTGAGCTTGGACTCTTTGAGGATCTCATCCTTCCAGGCGAGGAGCTTCAAACGGAAGTACTCCTTCTGCCGGTCGTTCATGAAAGGCTCTTTTTCGGTCGGTCGGTAGTTTTTCAACTTTTCCAAGGGCGGCCTATCTGTCTAAGCAACGACTCGCAACGGAACGGGGTCCGTTAAGCCGGGCTTATATAGCGGCCTCCTGTGACAGACAATATTTCCCTGATCGTTCGGTTAGCGCCCCCAAGCCCTTGCACAGGAAGGTTTATCCTGGAGAACCCGGGGGCGGCCGAAGGCCTAGTAACCGACCGTGAAACGCTGCCTCGGATGGGCCGGTCGCTCGATCTCGTCGGCGAGCGCAATGGCGTAGTCGGCGAAGCTGATCCAGCTTTTCCCGTTCGCATCTGCGAGAAGCTGATCGGTCCCGAGCCGGAACTTGCCGGTTCGCTCGCCCTCGATGAAGAGGGCCGACGGCGAGATGAAGGTCCAGTTCAGGTCCTTTTCCTGTCGCAGCAGGTCAAGGAAAGCCCCGCCCGCCTCCGCTTCGGCCTTGTATTGGGCTGGAAAACCGGGGGTTGTAACCAGTTTGACGCCGGGAGCGACTTCCAGGCTGCCGGCACCGCCGACAACGAGGTAGCGACCAACGCCGGACGCCTTCGCCGCGCCGATCAGCTTGAGCGGGTCGCTGGCCAGGAAGTGCACGGAACTCACGGCGACGTCGTGCCCGGCCCACAGCCTGGCAAGGCCGGCCTGGTCGAGCACGTCGCCCTTGGTGGACGTGACGTTCGGCAGGGTCGCGATCTTCTCGGGGTTCCGGGCGATCGCCGTGACCGCATGGCCGCGGCGCGACAGTTCCTTGGTGATCTCCGACCCGGCCCGGCCCGAGGCGCCGGCGACTGCGATTTTCATGGAAGGCTCCTTTGCTTCTTTTGGTAACTAACAGTTACTAGATATCGCAAAGGATGCTGGTGTTAAGAGAGCACTTTGTGCTTACCTGATTACGCAAGAGTAACCGGGACCCGTCACCGGCGCGCGAGCCGGCAAGGGGCCAAACGGATCGTGAGGAGTTGACGATGAAGCCAGACGTCTATGCAGCGAACTGCCCCACGCGCCAGATCCTCGACCGCGTCGGCGACAAATGGGCGGTGCTGATCCTGCTGCTGCTGCGCGAGGAGCCGATGCGCTTCAATCAGTTGCGCCGAACGATTGAAGGCATTTCGCAGAAGATGTTGAGCCAGGTTCTCAAGTCGCTCGAGCGCGACGGCCTGATCAAGCGTCACGCCATCGCAACCGTACCGGTGACGGTGGAGTATTCGATCACGCAGCTCGGGGTGACGCTCGCGGCCGCCGTCGATCCCCTGCGCGATTGGGCCGAGCAGAATCTGAAGGACGTGCTCGCCGCCCAGCGCCGCTACGACGCGCAGCAGAAGGATGAAGCGGCGTAGGCGCTACGCCTGCCCGGCCTTTGCCAGTTCGACCTCGACGCGCAGCTCGATTTCGGAGAGCAAGGAATCGAGGCGGGGATCGCCCGAGGACGATTTCAGGTTCGCCGCGGCATCGCGCAGCCGCATCACGGTCGAGGCGTCGAGATTGCCGGACAGTAGTCCCATCTTGAGATCGTCGAGCACGTCGAGCGCGGTCCTGCCGCGGGCGACCGAGCGCTTGCGGCGCTCGACCGGATCTTCCTCGATGCCCTGCAGCGCGAGCAGCCCGTCGATGTTCGCGGCGGCCTTCGGTGCGGCAGCGCCCCGCGTCTCCTGAGCCGACGAGGTGTCGGGCAGCACGAAGGTGCCGGAGCTCGTCCGCCTGGCCTGGCTGGCCGGCGTACCAAGCGTGGTGCCGTTCGGTCCGTAGATGCGCATCGCAGGAATCCGGGTGATCGATGCCGTTACCTTCGCCGTCTTATGGTTAACGGCGCGTAAACGGCCCGGCAAAATCTGCCGAGAGGCGGCAGTTTCGCTCCTCAGGGAGAACGCTCCCTGACACCGGTGGAAACAGGTTTATTCAACCTATTCAATCGCGTAACCCCGCTGCCCCGCGTTGGCACAGCACTCGCAAGGAAAGCGTCGGACCAGCTCGTCATGGGAGTGTCGAGGATGGTCCGAGATGTGAGGAGCCTCGGGGAGCAGAGGATGCCAGGCGTTCGTTGGGTGAGGATTGTTGGGGTGGCCTGCGCCGCGCTGTCAGCGCTGGCGCTCTCGGTCACGTCCGCAAGCGCGACGTCGCGCATCAAGGACCTCGCCAATATCGAGGGCGTGCGGCAGAACCAGCTCATCGGCTACGGCCTCGTCGTCGGCCTCAACGGCACCGGCGATACGCTCAACAACATCCCATTCACCAAGCAGTCGCTGCAAGCGATGCTCGAGCGCATGGGCGTCAACATCCGCGGCGCCACCATCCGCACCGGCAACGTCGCCGCCGTGATGGTCACGGGCAATCTGCCGGCCTTCGCCACCCAGGGCACGCGCATGGACGTCACCGTCTCCGCGCTGGGCGACGCCAAGGATCTGCGCGGCGGCACCCTGCTGGTCACGCCCCTGCTCGGCGCCGACGGCAATGTCTACGCGGTCGGACAGGGCTCGCTCGCGATCTCCGGCTTCCAGGCCGAAGGCGAAGCCGCGAAAATCGTGCGCGGCGTTCCGACCGTCGGCCGCATCGCCAACGGCGCCATCATCGAGCGCGAGATCGAGTTCGCGCTCAATCGGCTACCGAACGTGCGGCTTGCGCTGCGAAACGCCGACTTCACCACCGCCAAGCGGATCGCGGCCGCGATCAACGACTATCTCGGCGTCAAGACCGCGGAGCCGATCGATCCCTCGACGGTGCAGCTTTCGATCCCGCCGGAGTTCAAGGGCAACGTCGTCGCCTTCCTCACCGAGATCGAGCAGCTCCAGGTCGATCCTGATCTCGCCGCCAAGATCGTCATCGACGAACGCAGCGGCATCATCGTGATGGGCCGCGACGTTCGCGTCGCCACCGTCGCGGTGGCGCAAGGCAACCTCACCGTTACCATCTCCGAGAGCCCGCAGGTCAGCCAGCCCAACCCGCTGTCACGCGGGCGCACGGTGGTCACGCCGCGCACCGGCGTTAGCGTCGTCGAGGACGGCAAGAAGTTCGCCGTCGTCAAGGACGGCGTCTCGCTTCAGCAGCTCGTCGACGGCCTCAACGGCCTCGGCATCGGCCCGCGCGACCTCATCAGCATCCTCCAGGCGATCAAGGCCGCCGGCGCGATCGAAGCCGACATCGAGGTGATGTGATGCAGACCAGCATGATCAATACCCCGCACGTCGTCACCTCCCCGGCCTTCTCGGTGGAAAGCCGCAACGGCCGGCCCGACTTCGAGCTCGCCGCCGCGTTGCAGAAGGTCTCGCCGCAGCAGCAGTCGAAGGCGCAGAAGACCGCCACCGATTTCGAGGCGATGTTCCTCAACAGCATGTTCTCGCAGATGACCTCGGGCCTGAAGGGCGAAGGCCCGTTCGGCGACACCCCGGGCACCGGCGTGTGGCGTTCGATGCTGACCGAGCAATATTCCAAGAACTTCGCCAAGGCCGGCGGTGTCGGCGTCGCCACAGAAGTCTACCGCACCCTCATCATGCAGCAGGCGAAAACGATCCGCACGGCATAAGGTCAACCGAGATGAACCACTTCAACGCCTCACGTCAGCCGGCGCAAGCGCAGCGCCCCAACACCGCCCCCGGCAACACCGAGGCGCGCAAGGTCGCCGAGCAGCTGATGGATGCGATGAACGCCCTGCTCGGACTGGTCGAGCGCGAGACCGAGCTCGTTCGCGCCGGCCAGGTCCGCGAAGCGATGACGCTCGAGAGCAAGAAGCAGGAGCTGTCGCGAAACTATGTCAGCGCCGTCAGCGAATTGAAGACGAACCAGGCCCAGCTCGCGAAATCCGCGCCCGAGCTGCTCTCGACGCTGCATCGGCACCACGATGCGTTCCGCGCGATGCTCCAGGTCAATCTCACCGTGCTCGCGACCGCACACGCCGTCTCCGAGAGCGTGGTGCGCGGCGTCAACGCCGAGATCCAGAAGCGCAACGTGCCGAATACCTACACGGCGGCGGGACGCCGCGCGGCTCCGGGCCCACGCCACATCACCCCGCTCGCGGTCAGCCGCTCGCTCTGAGCGCGCGCAAAACTCCCTGCAATTTTACGAAAAACCGCGCGGCGATATCGTCGCGCGGTTAGGCACGTTTGCTTACCCGGTCTTCAATCCTGGTGTTCCATGGTTGCGTATTGAGAGGGGTTGGGATTTGACTCAGACAAGGCAACCAGGAGGCTGCCATGAGTACAGATTTCAGCATCAGGCCGGTGGGGATACCGGCCCCCGTGCAGATCATAACGACGTCCAATGCGGCGGCGAACGAGGCCGTGCAAACTGATTTGCCGGTGAGCCAGACGGTCGCCGCGAGCGATACGAGCGCGGCTGCGCGCAATGATTTGCAGAGCACCAACGACAGCGTTTCACGCCAGGTCGTTTTCAACCAGCCCGCCGCGTCCTTCGTGTTCCAGGTCGTGAACGAAAGGACCGATGCGGTTGTCGATCAGTTTCCGGATGAAGCGATGCTGCGGCGGCGCGCCTATTTCCACGCACTGGACATGAAGTCCGAGCCCCCGCGTCCACTCAGCACCGATCGCAGCGCCTGACGTTCACGCCGCGGGTCGCGACGGCCGTATCGAGGTCGTTCGAATCGGTCGCGTTACGACCGTCCCGAAAGACCGGCGGCGATGTTGCGATTGATCTCGATCAGCGGGCGGAAGTGATCGAGCTGCGGGCTCATCAGCAGCGCTGCAGTCTGGCTCAGCACGAACACGCTGATGTTGGCGATCCTCTGCCGAACGTCGAGCGGCTGCGGATTGGTGTCGCGCATCGCCTCGCTCAGGAAGATGGTCCAGAGCTTGCGGTTGAACATCAACGCCTGCGTCGTCTGCTCGTTGAAGGGATCGGCGCTGTTGATGGCGTCCTGCAGCTTGTTGGCGGCCTTCAGGAGCGTCTGCGCCTCGATATCGCGAGGAGACGCAGTGGTCGTGGCTACACGCGCGTAGGCCGAAGCAGCAGAACTCGACATCGATCACCCTGGAGGTTTCCTCGCCCGTTGTACAGGCTTAAGGATTTCTTTCCCGACCCTAGGCAGCACCGCTTAAGATTTGCTTACGTGAGAGTGCGGACGATCTCCGGACAATTACGGGTCGCGGCATCCACCTTCACCTCAAGGCTAAATCCGAGTGCGCGCACTGTAAACGATTGCATCCATCATGCGCTGATCTGAGCTAATCGACAGTTAGCGATCTCGCTCAAAACAACGGCGAAGCCTAGGCTTCGCCGTTGAATGATTCATCGTGTACGTCAGCGTCGCGCTTAGCGGAGGAGCTGAAGCACGCTCTGCTGCGACTGGTTGGCGAGCGACAGCGCGGAGACTGCGATCGACTGACGCGTCGAGAGCGCCTGGCTGTTGGCCGCTTCCTCGTTGGTGTCCGCAAGCGTCAGGCTCGACGAGCCGGTCTGCAGCACGTTGATCAGGTTCTTGCTGAAGTCCTGACGGATCTGCACGATCGAGAGGTTCGAACCGAGCGTCGACGCCTCGGCACGCAGCGTGGTGCTTGCCGAGTTGAGCGAAGTCAGAATGGCGTTCGCCGATTTCGAGTCCAGGAAATCAACGCCCGAGGTCAAGGGAGCAAGGTTGAGGCCGGCGTCGTTGAAGGTGACGCCCTGAATGTTCAGCGTCGAACGCCCGGTTTCGTTGAACACGAGCTTGAGCGTATCGCCGTTCAGCAGATTCACGCCGTTGTAGGAAGAGTCCTGCGCCGTGGTGTTGATTTGCGCGAGCACGTTGTTGTACTGCCCGACCAGATTGGCGCGCGTGGCTTGCGAATCCGGGTCGACGGTGGGCGCCTGCGCGATCAGGCCATAGAAGGGCTGGCCGCTCGCCGCGGCCGTGCCGCCGATTGCGCCGATCGTCGAGGACGCCGAGTCGTTGGAGGTCACGATGTTGAGATGACCGGTCGTGTCGATCGTCGCCTGCAGGTTGTTCGCCGCCAGCGCCGCGTTGAGCTGATTGAGCGTGGAAACCTGCCCGACGCCGGCACCGAAGGTGATGCTGGTGGCGGTGCCGCCGCCGGTCGGACCGATCGTCAACGTCTTGCCGCTGAGCGGGGGCGGAACGCGGGCGGTGGTGCCGGCAGTGAGGCCGAGCGCCGTGAGCACGTTGCCCGAGCCGGAGATCGCCAGATCCTGGCTCGTGCCGGTGCTGAGCACGAGCTTGCCGCCGGAAACTGTCGAGGCCGTGCCCGTACCCGTGATGCCGTCGATCGCGCTCAGTACCGACTGCACCGTGAGTGTGCTGCCCGCACCGATGCCGATCGTGACGTTGCCGAACGAGTCGGTGGTCGAGGTGGTTTGCGCGGTCGAGAAGGTGATCGTCTTGCCGTCGACAGTCAGGACCGAACCGTTGGTGATGGTCGTACCGAGATCGTCCGAACCTGCACCGGCGGTACCGACCAGCTTGGTCGCGCCCGTGATCGGCGCCGCGCCGCTCGTATCGTCATTGTTGACGACGGTGCCGGTGACCGTGTTGTTGGTGTATGCCGTGCCCAGCAGGTTGTTGGCGGTCGCACCGGGGACCGCGGCCGACGTCACGTTGGATTTGGGCGAGTACCCCGTCGGGCTCTGCAGTACCTGGCTGGCGATCGATTTGGCGCTGTCGACCAGCTTTTGCAGCGAGGTGATGCCGGTGTTGGCGGCCTGCAGCACCTGCACGCCGTTGCTGATGCCATCCAGGAGATTGCTGATGTCGCTGGCGCGATTGTCGAGCCCCTGTGCGGTGAAGAAGTTGGTGGGGTTATCAAGCGCCGTGTTCACCTTCTTGCCGGTCGAAAGGCGTCCTTGCGTGGTAGCGAGCAGGTCGGCTGTCGACTGCAGCGACAACAGGTTCTGGCGGACTGATGCCGAGAGAACGATGTTGGACATTGGCAGATCTTCCTCTTGGAGCGCGACGCGTACGGATCGGAGCCCGCCGGTCTGGCAAATGGGCTTTTGTCTAGTTCTAGACGCACTCCTTTAAATTAAGGTTAATGGCGGCTTAAGCCACAGGGTTAACAAGGTATTAACCGGTCAGGGTTCCCTGAAACCCGGCTTACGCCGCATCACGCGCAAAAAACGGCGGGGCAAAAGCCCCGCCGTAATGCCTTGTTTGACGATTTTCGCCGCGTATCAGCGCAGGAGCTGCAACACGCTCTGCTGCGACTGGTTGGCCAGCGACAGCGCCGAGACCGCGATCGACTGGCGGGTCGACAGCGCCTGGCTGTTGGCCGCTTCCTCGTTGGTGTCGGCCAGCGTCAGGTTGGACGAACCGGTCTGCAGGACGTTGATCAGGTTCTTGTTGAAGTCCTGGCGGATCTGCACGACCGACAGGTTCGAACCCAGCGTCGATGCTTCCGAACGCAGCGTGCTGCTGGCGGCATTGAGCGTGGTCAGGACCTTGTTGGCCGAGGCGTTGTCCAGGAAGTCGGTGCCCGAGGCGAGGGTCGAGATGTTGAGACCCGCGGTGTTGAAGGTCACACCGGTGATGCTCAGCGTCGACTTGCCGGTTTCGTTGAACGTCAGCTTCAGCGTGTCGCCGTTGAGCAGGTTGACGCCGTTGAAGGAGGCATCCTGCGCGGTCGTGTTGATCTGCGCGAGCACGTTGTTGTACTGCGCAACCAGGCCAGCACGCTGGGTCTGCGAGGTCGGATCGGCAACCGGAGCCCCGATGGCAACGCTGTGGAACGGACCGGTGGCGGTAAAGGCCGAGCCGCCGAGCGTGCCGATCGTCGAGGAGGCCGCGTCGTTCGTCGTCGTGATGGAGATCACGCCGGTCGAGTCGATCGAGGCCTGCAGGTTGTTGGCCGCCAGCGCCGAATTGAGCCCGTTCAGCGTGTTGACCTGGCCAGCGCCGGTGCCGAAGGTGATGCTGCTCGCGGTGCCGCCACCGGTGGCGGCGATCGTCAGCGTCTGGCCCGAGATGGCGGGCGGGACGCGGGCGGTCGTGCCGGCGGTGAGACCGAGCGCGGCGAGCACGTTGCCCGAACCCGCGATCGTGAGATCCGAGGTCGTGCCGGTGCTCAGCGTGAGCTTACCAGCCGCGACGGTCGAGGCGGTGCCGGTGCCGGTGATGCCGTCGATCGCGCTCAGCACGCTCTGCACCGTCAAGGTGCTGCCCGTGCCAATGCCGATGGTGACGTTGCCGGCGGTGTCGGTGGTCGAAGTGGTCTGCGCGGTCGAGAACGTGATGTTCTTGCCGTTGACCGTCAGGACCGAGCCGTTGGTGATGGCCGTAGCAAGGTCGTCGGACGTCGCGCCCGCGGTGCCAACCAGCTGGGTGGAAGCGGTGATGTTGACCGCAGTGCCGGTGTTGTCGTTCAGCACGGCGGTGCCGGCGACGGTGCTGTTGGTATAAGCGGTACCCAGCAGGTTGCTGGCGGTCGCGCCGGTGATGGCGGTCGAGGTCACGGTCGACTTGGTGGAGTAGCCCGTCGGGCTCTGCAGCACCTGGTTGGCGATCGACTTGGCGCTGTCCACCAGCTTCTGCAGCGAGGTGATGCCGGTGTTGGCTGCCTGGAGAACCTGAACGCCGTTGCCGATGCCATCGAGCAGATTGCCGATGTCGCTGGCGCGGTTATCAAGGCCCTGGGCGGTGAAGAAGTTGGTGGGATTATCCAGAGCCGAGTTCACCTTGCGGCCAGTCGACAGACGGGACTGGGTGGTGGCGAGGAGGTCAGCGGTGGACTGGAGGGAGAGCAGGTTCTGACGAACCGAAGCGGAGAGAACGACGGACATACTGTTACCTTTCTGGTAGCTACGCGTCCTATCTGACCATAATTGATCAGACGACCGCCGGACCGTGCGTCCAAGCCTCTAACAATCCGTGAAATGAAACCCGCACTTTTTTCGCCGCGACGCCGGAAGCCCCCTTCGAGGCCGCGGCCGACGGCAGGACATGCCGCTATCGGCCTTGAAATTGTTGCATTTTCCGTCCCCGACGCCGTCGTTTACGACCTGTTAACCATGTTGCGCAAGGATCGGCTCCAAATCACGAACGACCGCCCTCATCGCACGAACGCCGCGACGGATCGTTGTAAAAGGGTTGATGGAGAACAGGCATGGCTCTCAAGGTTGAGCTCAAACCGCATGAACGCATCATCGTCGGCAATTCGGTGATCACCAACACCGACCAGCGCGCCCGCCTCCTGATCGACGGCGAGAACGTGCCGATCCTGCGCGAGCGCGACATCCTCACGCCGGAGACCGCCGACACGCCGGCCAAGCTCGTCTATCTCGCGGTCCAGCTCATGTACATCTCGCCGGATCCGCAGAGCCAGCACGGCACCTACTTCAACCTGGTGCGCGACATCGTCACCGCGGTGCCGAGCGCCTGGCCGATCATCGAAAGCATCAACAACAACATCATGAGCGGCGATCTCTACCGGGCGCTGAAGGATGCCCGCAAGCTGATCGCCTATGAAGAGAAGCTGCGGGACCAGTACCAAGCGACGCATCCCAAGGGCGACGTCAGCTCGGCCGCCTGATCGGCACGCATCAGCCTGCCCAAACGACAACGGCCCCGGATCATCTCCGGGGCCGTTGTCGTTTGGGCTGCATGCTTGGTCACTGCGCCGCCAGCGGCGGCGCCTCGACCTCAATCAGACCACCGCCGGTCCGCCGCGCGCCGAACTCCAGCACCGCGGCCACAAGCGCGTCGATGTCCGTCTCGTCGGTACGGTGATTGACGATGGCAGCGCGGATCGCGAACCTGCCGTCCAGCGTCGTGCTCGAGGGCGCCGCAACGCCGGACTCCTGGACATCGGCGACGATCTCGCGATTGACCGCATCGTCGGCGCGGTAGCGGAAGCAGACGATGTTGAGGTTCACCGGTGCCAGCAATTCCAGCCGCGGCTCGGCCAGCACGCGCGTCTCCAGATACTTCGCCAGCGCGCAGCTTCGCGCGATCACCGCACCCAGCCGGTCGGTGCCGAACGTCTTCAGCGTGAACCAGGTCTTCAGCGCGCGGAAGCCGCGCGACAGGTCGGGGCCGAGATCGCAGGGCCAGACTGCACCCGCCGCAAGGCCCCTCGCCTCGCGGCGCAGATAGGCCGCGGGCTGCGCAAAGGCCCGCCGGTGCTGCTCGCCGTCGCGCACCAGCAGGAAGCCGGCGTCGTAGGGCACCTGCCCCCATTTATGGAAGTCGAGCGCAATGGAATCGGCGAGCTCGATGCCGCCTAGCATGGGCGCGAGCTCGGGCGAGAAGATCGCGAGCGCCCCGAAGGCGCCATCGACGTGAAACCAGATTCCTTCCTCGCGGCACAGCGCAGCGATGGCCTTGAGGTCGTCGATCGCGCCGATATCGACCGTGCCGGCGGAAGCGACGACGAGAAACGGCTTGAAGCCGACCTCGCGGTCGACAGCGATCTGCGCGCGTAGCGCGGCGACGTCGATGCGATGATCGGCATCGACATCGATCTTGCGCAGCGCATCGGTGCCGAGCCCGGCGATGTCCATCGCCCTGGAGACACAGCCATGCGCGGCCCGCGACGTGTAGGCCGTGAGCAGCGCGCCGTCATTGCCGATGCCGTGCTGCCGCGCCAGCGTCCCGAGCGCAGCGGTGCGCGCCACCAGCACCGCCATCAAATTGGCCATCGACGTGCCCGTGACGAAGATGCCGCTCGCAGTCTCCGGGAAATCAAACAGGCGCCGCATCCACGCGACGATCTGGCGCTCGACTTCGATCGGCATGTGATCGCGCCCGCCGAGATTGGCATTGAGGCCAGCTGCGAGCATCTCCGCGAGCATGCCGACCGCGGTGCCGCCGCCATGCACCCAGCCCATGAACCCGGGATGGACATTGCCGGTCGCATATGGTGCGACATGCTCGGCGAATTCGCGATAGACATCGGCAAGGCCGCTCGCCTCGCGCGGCACGTCGGCCTTCAATGCCGCGCGGATGCCGTCGGGAATCGGCTGCCACACCGGCCGCGCGCGAACATTGGCGATGCCGTCGATCGTCTCGTCCAGCATGCGATGGGCGAGCGTGCGAAATTCTCTCCAGTCCTGCGGATCGAGCGAAGCCTGCGCGACGGAGCTTTGCGCGTTGCGGATGATCTCGTTCATGCTGCGCTCGCCTTGCCCTCTCCTGCGTGCCGCGACAGCATCGCCGTGAACGCGGCAAAGATCTTGAGCATCTGCGGCGGCTTGTACGGAAACACGACCGGCGGATCCATGTTGTGCACGACGGCGGTGTTGTCGGCTTCGAAGACCAGCAGCTCGCGGTTCTGGTTCTCGGCGCAATCGACGATGAAATAATCGAGGCCGACGCGCCGGCTCATCTCGTCGAGCGCGGCCTTGTGGCGCGCGGCGAAGGCGTGGTCGAAGTCCAGCATGAAGACGGCCTCTTCAGCCCGCTTCTCCTCGCTGAACGCCATGTAGGCGTTGAGATACCAGATGTCCCAGCGATCGGCGATCGCCATGTGGCAGGCGTAGGGCTTGCCGTCGACCATGGCGAGACGATATTTGCGATAGAGCCCGTCGGGGCTCGCATAATCGACGAAGCGCGCGACGAAGAAATCCTGCTCCTCGCGCTCGGAGAGATAGGCCGCGAGTGCCGGCGCATCGTCGAGCTTCGCGAGCCCGACACCGGCATGCGTGCCGCGCGGCCGCGCGATCATCGGAAAGCGTAATTCGCCGGCGATGTCCTCGCAAGCGACCCGGCCCTGCGCGAGATCCGTCAATTGCGCGCGCGTCGCGTGGATGGTTGATGGAATCTCGAGACCAGCGATGCCCGCCAGCAGCCGATACAGCTTGTCGCGATCGAGGTTGCCGATGAGATCGGGGCGATTGAGCAGCGGACGCGGCCAGTGCGGCGCAGCCTTTTCGATCAGGGCGAGCGTTTCCCGGCATTCCTCGGAATCGGATGCAACCACGATGGCAACGTCGTGATCGGGCAACGTTTCAGGCAAGCCGACATCCTTGGTCACATAGAGTGTCAGCAGCTCGAAATCGGAGCCTTCGAGCAGGAATTCGATCGGCGTGTTGCCGCCCATGTCGATGTCGGCCGCAAGGGCGAGCACGCGCAAGCCGGGCTTCGGAGCCGCAGCGGGCGTGCGAAACAATTGATGGAAGGTCAGCACCTCCGACTGGATCGCCAGCCCCGCCGCCTTGTCGCCGAGTAGCTGGACGATCAGCGATAGGTCAAGGCCTTCGCCCGCGTGCGCTGCTCCTTCCGTGATCCGCGTGACGAGCTGATCGCGCAGTGGCTGCAGATCGACACCTTCGAACGCCTGGCGCGTCAGCTGCGCAAAGCCGATGCGGTCGGCATAGTTCGGCACGGTCACGCCGATCGGCGCGGAAACTGGATGCTGCATCTCATACCTCGAAGGCGGACTTTTCCGGCGCGGTTGCGGCTGCGCCGCGGTCAAGCAGCAGCTCAATCTTCACCAGGACATGAGCGATGCGATCAAGCAGGTGCTGCACATTGCGTCGTGCCTGCGCCATATCCGGCGACCAGGCCTCGGTCACGAGCCGGGCGCCGACGCAGAGGCGCAGCACGGCTTGCGGCGCATCGTCCTGCCGCTCCAGCCGGACCGGCTGGCCGATCAGGCTACGCTGGACGGCGATCTGCCGGTCCGCCGCGCTGCCGCTGATCTCCACGTTCATGTCACGCCGCAGCGCCCGGTGGACGGCGCCGGTCTCGGCAATCGAGACCGGCTTGCCGTCGCGCAGCAGCATGAACGGAAAGATCGTGGCGTGCGCGAACTCCTCGTCGTCCCCGGCAGTCTTCTCGGTCGCCGTTGGAACGGGTTGAAGCGACGGCGACAGCGCAATCATGCCGTCGATGCCGGCGGCAAGCTCGGCCAGCGCCCTGACGCGGAAAGCTCCGGGCACGGCGTAGTAGCTGCCGATCTCCGCGAGCGCCGCCTCCCAGCGCAGCCATTGTCCGAAATTCGGCCGGCGCTCGAAGCGTGAGCGCAGCGCCGTCCAGGCCATCGGCCAATCGCAGCGGCCGGCATAGTCGAAGAAGCCCGGCGCAATCCCCTCTATCCGGTCGAGCGACCGCGAAAACCCTTTCGGCACCAGCAGCGCGCCGCTGAAGGCAGGGCCGCCGAAGAATTTCGAGCCGGTGATCAGCACCATATAGCCGCGGTCGAGATAGGTGCGCAGCCGGCGGCGGCCGAGCAGCGCCTGACAGGCGTCGACGACGACCTGAACCTTGCGCGGCCAGCGCCGCGCGATCTCGTCGAGACAGGCCACGCTCGGCGCGTGCCAGCCGAGCTTCGAGGAATCCATGATCTGAAGCAGCACGGGCGCACCTTGCGCGATCGTCGCTTCGATCGCACCCAGCACCGCGGCATCGGTGTCGGCGCGCATCGCGATCCCGGGCCCGGCCCGAAGCAGCGGCAACGTCACGCTGGCGCCGGCGAGTCCGGCAACCGCGCCGTCCTTGCGCACGGCAAGGCCGCTCGCCGTCATGGAGCTGAAATGGTGACCGCGCGCGGTATGGGCCGTGCCGCTACCGGTCTGGTCGGCACCGACCACGATCGTCACTGGCGGGGCGCCGAGCACCGCACGCGCCAGGAACAGGGCGTGGAGCTGAGAATCCGTCCCGGACGGCGAGAACACGACGTCGACGCGCGGCGAGAGCTGGAGATGGCCGCGCAACTCCTCGCGCATGTCCTCGCAGCGCGCATCGAAGGCGATCTCGACCTCGTCGAACAGGCACCTGTGCATCAGCTCTTCGCGCGCCAGCGCGGCGCGGTCATAGGCGAGTTGCGAGATCGTCGATGCCGTCGAGGAGGCGAAATTCCAGATCTCCGGTTCCGGCGAGGCTGCGCAGCCATAGGCGTTGACGCGATCCTCTGCGTCGAGCGCCAGCCGCGGATCTCCGCCGGAGACGAGCAGCGTGTCCAATGGCGTGAAGAGATCGCGCAGGCGGTAGCGCGAGCCGCCGTCGAATGTGCGCTCGGGGACTGACAGACCGGATGCGCCGGCGCTCATCCCGGAAGGCTCACGCCGCATCGGCAGCTGCCGCGGGCGCGGCTGCGAATTGCGAGGCGATGTCGCCGTGGAACACCGACGGCCCGACGTGATCCAGCGAGCTCTCGATGTCGGCCCAGATCTCGCCGCCGATGTCGGTCCAGCGCTTGCAGAAGGCGAAGTCCTCGGAAAGATAAGTTCCCGTCGCCGGATCGATCATGCATTCGAACAGCGCGAAGCGGTTCTGGCTCGCCGCCAGCGTGTCGTGCGAATGCTCACGGAAGAATTGCAGGCCGGCATAGTTGGGATGGCGGCACATCGCCTCCAGCACGTGGCGGCGGATCATCAGGAAGCCGGTGCCGGCGTAGCGCACGCGGGTAAAACCGTTGACCACCACGATGCGGTCGGGATCCTCGATCTCGAGCACATAATCGAGCGCGGCCGCCGGCACATCCGTGCGGCCGGACTCGATCGCCCGCCTCGCCTTGTCCCAATTGACCCGCTTGATCGGATAACAGCCGGCGACGACATCCGCGCCGCATTCGATCAGCCGGAACACCTGCTCGGGCTTGAAGCCGATATCGGCGTCGATGAACAGGAAATGGGTCGCTTTTGGATCGTCGAGGAACATCGCGGCCAGATTGGCCCGCGCGCGCGTGATCAGCGCATCGCCGTCGCGCAAGAGCACCTTGAGCTCGAGATTGGACATGCCGTGCACGGCGCGCTGGAGCGCGAAGATCGAGCTCGCATAAATGCTCGAGACCTGCCCGCCGAAGCACGGCGTGGCCACCACCAGCTGCATCTTGTCCGACATCGACGGCCCCCGCCCCGCTCAACTCCTCACCAAAAGGTAAAGAGGCATGGTTAACGGCGTCTTAATGCGCCGTTACAGGAACTTGACGAGCGACAGCTGCGCGAGTTTCGAGGTAACTTGGTAGGACGCCTGAAGCGCATTCTGGAGCGACAAGAGCTCGCTCGCCACCTGATCCGGCGAGGCCGATTCCGCCTGGTCGATGATGGACTGGAGCTGCGCCTTGGCCTGGGTCTGGCGCGTGCCTGCGTCCTTCATCGTGTTCTGGGCCATCGCGAGGTCCGTTTGGATGTCCTCGATATGCTGCTGGCCGGGCTGCTTCGTCAGCGATTGCGTCACCCGCAGGCTCAGCGCGGAGACCTGCCCGCCCGCATACTGGCTGGTCGGCGAGGTCGAGAACGTCCCGAACACGGCGATCGCCTGCAATTGCTGGCGGATCGCGTCCTCGTTGGCCTGCGCGCCATATTGCACCGTGACCGAATCATCGACCCGCGCCATCGCCGTGGAGCGCGGCGAGCCGGGCCCGTCATTGCCGGTGTACCATTTCACGGTATTGGCCGATCCGTTGACCAGCGTCGTCGCCGAACTCGCCGGTGAAGAACCGACGCGCAATGGCGGCTGCGTCGCGGTGACCGGCGTCGAGCCGAAGCCGAGCGCGTTGAGTGCGCCCGAGTTCGAGGTCGTGATGTTGAGGCTCGCCGCGTCGTCCGTGTTGATCGTGATCGAGCCGCCATGCACGGTCGAAGGCTTCGACGTGCCCGTGATCTGGTCGATCTTCCTCATCAGCGTCTGGATGCTGTCGCCGACATTGAGCTGGTTGCCGGTCGCGCCCGAATTAACGAAGGTCAGCGTGGTGCCGTTCACGGTGATGGTGTCACCGGCGCCGAAGCCCGGCGAGATCGAGTTCGAGGGGCTCGCGCCGGACAGCGCCGTTGCTCCGCTGATCGGAGCCGGCGGGGCCGCCTGGTTGTTGACGGGCGCACCGATCGCGGAGCTTGCGGTGTTGAAGAAATTGTCGCCGGCCGTGATCGCGGATGCCGCGACAAGCGAGGTGTTGGCGAGCTTCGTGATCGCGGTGTTCAATGCCGTGTTAAGATTCGTGGCGGTGTTGCCGGGAGTCGTCGCGTCGATCGCGAAGCTGCCGATCGGCGTTGGCGTGGCCGTGGACGCGGTCAGGTCGACCTGCCCGGTGGTGCCGTCCGGCAGCGTGAATTGGACGCTCAGCTTGTCGCCATCGTTCGGGTTGAGGCCGTTGAGATCGACCGAGAACGACACCGGCGAGCCGCTCGGGCCGGTGACCGTCGCACCCGTCAGCGTCGAGGACACCGCCGCGATCTTCATTCCGAACGGCGATCCGGCGACGTCCTCGGATACCCGCACCGAGCTCGGCGTCGGCTGCGTCTGCACCAGCCGTCCCATGCCGTTGGCACCGAGGTCGGCGGCCTGGCGTTCCGCCATGACGGTCTTGAAGCCCGCCTGCGTGGTCGTGCCGTTGATGATGTCGCCGGCATTGGCAACCGACTGCGTGTTGAACGCCGTCCCGGAGAACAGATAGCGGTTGCCCGACTGCGTGTTGAGAACGCCGACCATCGAACCGAACTGCGAAGCGGCTGTGTTCTGCACGACGGTCTGTCCGTTGACGTTGAGATCCTGCGCGGTGCTTGCGGAGCCGGTCTGCACCGTGTTGCGGATCGTCGTGAGCGACTGGAGCGCGGTATTGGCGAGGTTGATGTTCACGTTCACGTTCGTGATCGTGTCGGTATAGGCGGCGATGTTGGAGAGCTGCGAGCGCCCGGCGATCGCAAAGCCCTCGTTGGTGCCCATCCCGGAATAGTTCTGCGACAGCTTGCCGGTCGCGAGCTGCGTCGACAGGTCGGTGAGCTGCTGATTGATGTTGCGGATCTGCGCGCCGAGGACCGACGAAGAGTAGTTGATGCTGCTGATCGACATCTTTCAGAACCTGTACTGGTTACACTTGAGCCTGGATCAACGTGTTCATCATGCTCTGCACCACCGACATGACGTGGGCGTTGGCGGCATAGGCATTCTGAAGCTGGATCAGGTTCGACATCTCCGAGTCCAGATTGACGCTGGAGGTCGAGTCGAACTTGGCCTGGAGCGTCGAGACCACGACGCTCTGGCCCTGCTGGAGCTGGGTGGCCTGGGTCGAGGCGTTGGCCTGGACGCTCAGGAACTGCTGGAGGTAGTTCGAGACGCTGCCGGTGAAGGGCTGGTTCGCCGAGCCGAGGCCGGTCGTCGGCGAATAGGAAAACACCGCATTGGTGAGCTGCGAATAGAGATAGTCCGAGCGCGTGGTGTCGCCGGCGGGCGTCACCGGCGACGTGTTGTAGACGGACAGCCGCGTGGGATCGCTGACCAGCTGCGTGTTCACGGCGATGCGCCCGGCAAGGCCGGTCATCTGCGAGCCCGAGGCGGTGATCGCACCGGTGTAGAGCGCCTGCCCGCCGTCGGTGAACACCGCCAGCTGCGGGCTGCCCGAGGTCAGCGACGAGATCGTCTTGGTGGTCGAGGCCGAATTGACCTGGGCAAGGCCGGTATTGTCATCGGTCACCCGCAGCGTCGTGGCCGTCGCCGGCGACGGAGCGGCGGAGAACGTCAGGTGCGAACCTGAGAGCGCGGTGTTGAGCGCAGCGGCGATCGCATTCATGCCGCCGGAGAAATTGACGCCCACCCGCATCGGGTTGGCATTGGTGGCGTTCTGGAGCGGCAGCGCCGCCGGATCGGTCACGTTGACGAGCGTGATCTGGCGCTGGGTGTTGGTCGCCGTGTCTTTGTAGGTGATGTTGACCGTATTGCCCGGCTGCGCACCGGCAAGGTCGAGATCGAATCCGGCCGGCGGGCCGGACACCGTGCTGCCGGCCGTGGTCTTGTCGGACAGCGCGCTCGACATCGTCGCGGCGAGCTGGTCGATCTGGTTCTGCGCCTGCACCAGCGTCTGGTCGCGCAGCTTGAGATCAGCCGCGATCTGGCCGGAGGAGACCACGTTGTTGGCGACGACGTCGAGCTGCGAGCCGTTCGGCAGCTTGATGTTGAGCGCACCGACGCCCGACTTGGCCGGGTCGGCGTTGTAGAGCGAGGTCGCCGACAGCGCGCCGGCGGAGGCAAAGGTGAATTGCGAGGCGAGCCCGGCGCCGACGAGCTGGATGCCTGTCGTGGTGTAGATATTGGCCTGGTTCGAACCGTCGGTGGTGACGCGAACGTCGACATATTTCGACAGCGTGTTGATGGCCTGGTCGCGCTGGTCCATCAGCGTCGCGGCGGACGGGTCGTTTGCCGACAAGCCCTGAAGCTTGGTGTTGATGTCGGCGACCTGCTGCATCGCCGCGTTGGCCTGCTGTGCCGAGGTGCCGAGATCCTGCTCGACGTTGGAGCGCAGCGACTGGATGCCGTTGGTGGTGACGTTGAGCTGCTTCGCCAACGCCTGCGCCGCGCCGAGGGCAACCGTCTGCGCCGACGACGAGCCGGCGCTGGTCGACAGCGCCTGCAACGCCGTGGTGAATTTGTTCAGCGCGGTTTCGAGCGTGCCGCTGTTGCCGGGCGTGCCGTAGACACTCTGAAGCTGCTTCAGGATGTTGGCCATCTGGTCGGCGTAACCGCTGCCGCCGGTCTCGGTGCGCAGCTGGTTCTGCACAAAGGTGTCGAGCTCCCGGCTGACGCCGGTCGTCATCGCCGTCGAGCCGAAATCGCCGGTGGTGACCTCGATCTGGTTCGGCCTCTGGACGACGTAACCCGGCGTCTGCGAGTTGGCGACGTTCGAGGAGACGATCGAGAGCGCGGCCTGGTTGGCACGCAGACCGCTCATCGCACTGGCGAGGGCTGAACTCAAACCCATATCACTAGCCGCCTTTGGTTACGTCACGCGCCGATCAGCGCAACACGTTCAAGAGATCCTGCACCATCGAATTCGCTGTCGTGATCACCTTGGTGTTGGCCGAATAGGCCTGCTGGGTCACGATCAGCTTGGTGAATTCGTCGGCGATGTCGGTGTTCGAGCCTTCCAGCGACGAGCCGCTGATGCTGCCCGACGCGCCGTCGATCGCTGTGCCCGACTGTTCGGTCGCGGCGTAGGCGCCGCCGTCGAGGGCCTTGAGGTAATTGGTGCCGTTGAAGTGCGACAGCGTCACCTGGGCGAGGTTGAGGTTCTGGCCGTTGGAGAAGGTGCCGACCACGAGGCCGCTGTTGTTGACGGCAACCGAGCGGAGCTGACCGGCGGCGTAGCCGTTCTGCGTGATGGTGTTGATCGTCACCGCGCCGCTGGTGCTGGCATATTGCGTCAGCCCGCCCGAGGACATGTTGAAGGCGACCGAGCCGAGCGACTGGCCGCCGACGCTGACGTTGTTGATGGTGATGCCCGATCCGCTCGGCGAGGTCAGCGAGCCGTCGCTAGCAAAGGTGAAGGCCTGCCCGGTGTTGACCCAGCCGACCGTCGTGCCGGTCGCATTCGGATCGGTCTGGTAGAACAGGTTCCAGGTGTCGGAATGGCCGGTGCCCAGCGAGGCGCTGTCGGTCTTGGCCCAACGCAGCTGCAGGTTCACCGGCGTGCCCGCGGCGTTGTAGGCGGTGACCGCACCGCCGCTGATCGATTCCTTGGTGAACGTGGCGATGTCGTTGCCGATCACGCCGCCGGTGCCGGCAGTGCCGCCACCGCCGCGGTTCTTGGAGATGGACGACGTGAAGCCGAGCGCGGCGAAGGCGCTGCTGTTGTTGGGGCTCGTCACCGTCAAGGTGGGATTGGCGATACCGGTATTCAGGGTGATCACGCCGTTGCTGATCGAAGAACCGCTCGCTCCGCTGAGCGTGTCGATCTGGCTGAGCAGAGTCGCTATGGAGTCGGTGATGTTGATCTGGTTCGGAGGGGTAGCGCCGGAGGCCACGAAGGTGATCGTATTGGCAGCTCCCGTGCCGTTGACCTGGATCGTGTTGCCGACCACGAAGGGCGTCGAGAGGACTTCCGCCCCGCCGGGCGTCGCGGTGCCGCCGAGCTGTGTACCACTCGTAATCGCGGGAGTGGACAGCACGTTACCGCCGCGCGTCACGCTGCTGACGCCGAGCAATCCTGCCGCAGTGCCGCCGATCGTCACGTCGGCCGTGGTGCTGGTCGTGATCTGGATGTTGCCGCTGGCATTCATAGTCACGCTGGAGGCGGGAACGCCGGCTCCAGACGCGATCGCGCTGAGGACATCCGACATCAGTGCGCTGGTGGGCGACTTCAGACCAACCGTAGTGACCGCCGGGGGGCCCGCAACCGTCGAAACGCCCGAGACGGTGTTGTCGAAGTTGATTGTTTGGCCGTTGACCGTCAACGACTTGCCGGCCAGGTTGGTGAGAAGGCTGGTGTTGAGATGCGTGGCCAAGCCCGCATCGAGAGACGTGCTGCCAGTTGCCACCGCCGAAGCGCTGTCCAGCAGTGCCACCGAGCCAGTAGCGGTCGTCGCCGTATAGGCCGAGCGCAGATTGCCGGTGGCCGCCGCGCCGGAGACCGTCGCATTCGAATAGGGCGGCGGCGGCGTGCCGACGATCAGCGGGTTGGCGGCGAAATCGGACGGGTTCAGGCCGCCGGCCGCCAGCAGCGTGCCGCTCGCCGCGGTCGAGCTCGCCCCCGTGTTCGGCACGCTCGGCAGGTTCGCGGCGTACTGGATCGAGGTTGTCGCCTGTGCCGGGATGAAGTTGTTCTGGAATTTCAGGACGGACGCCACATTGCCGGTCGGGTTGCCGGTCTTGGGGTCGACCGTGACACCCATCAGGTAGTAGCCGGCGCCATTGACGAGATTGCCGTTGGAATTGAGCTGGAAGTCGCCGCGGCGGGTGTAGTAGGTGACGCCGCTGAACTGCGGCAAGTTGTCGACGACGTTAGTCGCCTTCTGGATCGAGAAGAAGCCGTCGCCGGTGATCGCCATGTTGGTCGCGACGGAGGAGGACGAGATCGTACCCTGGGTGGTGATGGTCGCCTTGGCGTTGGCCGTCACACCGCCCGCGACCTGCTTGCTCGGGACCGAGGCGTCGGGGATGAGATCGACGAAGCTGGTGCCGATGCCCTTGTAACCGGTGGTGGATGAGTTCGCGATGTTGCCTGAAATGTTCTGCAGCGCGTAGGACTGCGCCTGCAGGCCACCCACCGAGGTGTTCATTGCATCGAAGATACCCATAACTTTGTCTCCAGATCCGATCTCGGCGGCCGGTCGACCATGGCCGCAGTCGGAAGAGACAGTCGCAAGGGCTATGCCAATGCGGGTATTCTCAGGAAATCAATGACTTGAATGGGAAGGCCCCGGTCCGATGACCGGGGCACAATTGCCGGGCCGGCAACAATTGCCGGGGCATCGGGTCATTCCGGGGCGGCCCGCAGCACCGAACTCAGGTGCGCAATTGCGCACCTGAGAAGCTCGAGATTCCGGATTCGATGATCACGCATCGCTCCGGAATGACTCCAGCGAGACCTACGTTGCCGACGCGGCGGCCGGGTGGAAGACGAGCCCGAAACCGTCGATGCAATAGCGCAATCCGGTCGGCTTCGGACCGTCGTCGAAGATGTGGCCGAGATGGCCGCCGCAGCGCCGGCAATGCACTTCGGTGCGCACCATGCCGAAGGTACGGTCCTCCGTCTTGCCGACATTGCCTTCGATCGGCTGGTAGAAGCTCGGCCAACCCGTGCCGCTCTCGAACTTGGTGTCGGATGCGAACAGCGGCAGGTCGCAGCCGGCGCAGGCGAAGATGCCCTTGCGGTGTTCCTTGAGCAGCGGGCTGGAGCCTGGCCTCTCGGTGCCCTCCTTACGGAGGATTTCATATTGCTGCGGGGTGAGCTGGGCGCGCCACTCGGCGTCCGTCTTCTCGATCTCGAATTTTTGCGCGGCCTTCTCTCCAGCCTCGGCGGGCGTTCCTCTCAACCAGCGGAAGGCCGAAAGGCCGAACAGGCCGGCAACAGTTGTCAGCAGGATGCGGCGGTCAAACATCTGATTCTCCGTGCGCGGGGGAGTCCACGCTCTGAGATACGGGCTCTAACGGCCGACGTTACACGTCCGGGCGGGGTTTTTCTCAACTTATCGCGAGACACCCTGGTCCTACGAGGCCGGTTCCACATCCTCGGCCATAGGTTTCGGCGGAGGGGTCGGCCGCGGCCGGACGCCGGGCGGCGGACGGCGAGGACCAGTGCCGGCGGCCCGGTTGGCTTCAGCGAGGCGCGCCTCGCGTTCCCGGTCCTTGACCCGCGCACGCTCGCGGTAGCGGGCGAGCGAGCCTGCGGCGGCGGAACTCGCCCTGCCCCAAACTCCCACCAATTGGCCCGCGACCCGCCCGGTCGTGCCGCCCGCCCAGACCAGCTCGAACGGCGAGAACAGCTTCCAGCGCTCGTCACCCCACAAAATGCTGCGCGCGATCAGCTGCCCGGCCATGGCCGAGGTGTTCATGCCCTGGCGGCCGAACCCGCTCGCCACCCACAGGCCTTTGCGCAACTGGCCGATCTGCGGCATGCCGTGCACGGTCTGGCCGGTGACGCCGCCGAACATGTCGGTGATCTCGACATCGCCGAACTGGGGGAAAATCGATCTGATCCGCCGCCTGACCGCGCCCGCAAAGCGCTGCGGACGCGCGGCCCAGGTGGTCTCGGGGCTTTCCCACATCAGGCGGTCGCCGTCGACGACACGGAAATGGTCGACCCCGTCGGAATCCATCACCGATCCCGTGAACGCCACGATCTCGTGCACGCGCTCGCCGAGCGGCGCGGTAATCCCGGCATAGCGCCAGACCGGCAGCAGCGTCTCCGACAGGCGCCTCAAGGGCGCTCCGAGGTGGATGTTGCCGGCGAGCACGATGTGGGTGGCGCGCAGCCGCGCCGAGGGCGTGACGATGCGCTTGCGGATGCCGGAATGATCGATGCTGACGACCGGCGTATCCTCGAATATGCGCGCTCCCGCTCGCCGCGCCAGCGCTGCGAGGCCGTGCACATATTTGCGGCCGTCGAGCTGGAATGCCCGGGGATAATAGACGCCGTGGAAGTAACGGTCGGTCTTGAGCGCCTCGCGGACGCGATCCACCTGCCAGCCCTCGACCTCCGTGTCGAAATCCTCGTGGAGCACCTGCAACCGGCTGATCAGCCGGTCGCCGGCATCGACGTTGGAGACCTCCAGCACGCCATCGCTCGGGCCAATGCCGGGCATGTTCTCTTCGGTGGCGTTGGCCCGGACGAACTCGGCGCCCTCCTTCGCCAGTGTCCACAATTCGCGCGCGTCCTCGAAGCCGATGCGCTCGATCAAATCGGCGAGCGGCAGCGCAAAGCCAGGCATCACTGTGCCGAGCTGGTTTCCGGAGGCGTTCCAGCCGATATGGCGGCCCTCGAGCACCGCGACGCTGGCTCCGAGCCGGGCTGCCTCCAGCGCGATGGAGAGCCCGGCAAGCCCGGCCCCGATCACGCAGATGTCGGCGTCGAGATCAAACGACAGTCGCGTGCGTTCACGAAAGCCGGCTTCTTCCTGGGATACGCTTGTGAAAGTCTCGCTCATGTCGTTTCCTTAAAGGACCGATCGGGCCCTTGTCACCTTGTCCTCAACCGGCGCCTGTAGATTATTCTGGACGCGTAACGATTCGAGAATGCCATGCGCCGTTTGATGCTGCTGCGTCACGCCAAGACCGAGACTGACGCGCCGAGCGGCCGTGACCAGGATCGTCGCCTCGACGACCGCGGCCACAAGGATGCCGCGCAGATCGGGGATTGGCTCGCCACCCATCCCCCCTTCCCCAAGGCCGTGCTGGTGTCGCACGCCGTCCGGGCCCGGCAGACCTGGGACACTGCCTGGGAGACGATGAAGGACCGCGTCGCAGCGCCGCAGGTGGAGGTCCTGCCCGAACTCTACGGCGCCGATCCCGCCCAGATCCTGGAATCCATTCGCACTGCAACCGTTCCGGCCAACCCGAAGCAGTTGCTGCTGGTGGGCCACAATCCCGGCATGCACGAGGCCGCGCTGATGCTGATGGGCGGCGGCGATCCGGCCGGCGCCAAGGCGCTCGCTCACAATCTGCCCACGTCGGGGCTTGCGGTCTTCGACTTTGACGTCAAGGATTGGGGTGACGTGGCCTACCGCCGCGGCAAACTGGTGCTGTTCGTCAGCCCCAAGCTGCTTCGATCGGGTTGAGACGCGCGGGGCGCGCCGTCTCGACCGGTTGATCCCAGCTTGGTCAATTGGGAGGCGCAGATGTTCAAGTCCATCCTCGTGCCCATCGACCTCGCCGACACCGATCTGGCCAAGCCGGCGCTCGCGACCGCGATAACGCTGTCGCAGACCTGGAGCGGATCGATACGACTGCTCAACGTGCTGCCGATGACGCCGGTGATGCTCGCCGAATACGTCCCGGCCGATTTCGACGAGCAGCAGCGCCAGACCTCCGAGGAAGCGCTCGCCATCGTCGCGCGGGAGTCAGGCATCGAGACGGGGCGCATTTCCAGCGTGGTGCGACAGGGCGGCATCTATCATGAGATCCTGGAGGAGGCCATGCACATGAAGGCCGACCTGATTGTGATGACCTCGCACCGGCCGGCGATGCGCACCTATTTCCTCGGCTCCAATGCCGGGCACGTCGTGCGCTACGCCAAGTGCTCGGTGCTGGTGGTCAGGCACTGAGCGCCACAACAAACGCTGTCATTGCGAACGTAGCGAAGCAATCCAGAGTCTTTCCGCGGTGGCAGTCTGGATTGCTTCGCTCCGCTCGCAATGACGACGCGGAGGCATTGTCACCACGCCCGGACTTGCGGGCGTGGTGACCGAACAAACTCACAGATACCGCGTCAGCTCGGCCTTGAACTGCCCGTAGACGGCGTCCTCGATCTGGCTGCGCGTGATCCCGATGTCGCGCAAGGCGTGGTCGTCGAGCTCGTTCAGCGTCTTGACGGCAGAGCGGCGCTCCAGGCGGTCGAACAGCGCATGGGCGACGTTGGCGAGCGTGCTGAAAAATCCGCCCGACGAGGATGGGCGTAAACTCCGCCCGGCAGTTTGCGAGATCGTGGTCATTTTTCTTCTCCGGCCTATTGTCCGCGCAGCGAAGCAGGTGCCGTTGGCGCGGACGCTGTGAGCGCCTGCACCTCATTTGCCGTCAGATTGCTCTCGCTCTCCTCGGCTCAATCGCGGAACTTGATGGAACTTAAATGCTCCAGTACACTACTCGGAGCAAGTAAAACATTGCTCTCGGTGCAATAATGTCCAAGTTCGAATACGTGAAGCTTGCCGATGCCATTGCGGCCGATATCACTAAAGGCACGTTAAGGCCCGGCGACCGGCTGCCGCCACAGCGCAACTTTGCCTATGACCGCGGCATCGCGGTCTCGACCGCGAGCCGGGTTTATACGGAGTTGCTTCGCCGCGGGCTCGTCGTCGGCGAGGTCGGCCGCGGCACCTTCATCTCCGGCGACATCAAGCGCGAGGTCGAGGCGTTGAGCGAGCCGCGCGACGCGCGGATCGATTTCGAGGTCAATTATCCGTTATTGCCGCAGCAATGGGCGATGATCGCCAAGAGCCTTGCCGGGCTCGAGCGCGTCGATGCGCTCGAATCCGCCCTGCGCGTCTCGACCAGCACCGGCACCAAGAGCGCGCGCAATGCGGCCGTCGCCTATCTCGCGCGCAAGGATTTCACGCCGCAGGCCGAGCAGATCGTCTTCACCGCCAACGGCAAGCAGTCGCTCGCCGCCGCACTCGCCGCCCTCGTTCCCACCGGCGGCCGCTGCGGTGTCGAGGCGCTGACCTACCCTTACGTCAAGAGCATCGCGGCCCGGCTCGGCGTGACGCTGGTCCCGATTCCGATGGACGAATACGGCGCGCGTCCCGATGCGATCCAGAAAGCGCATCGCGAAGCGCATCTGTCGGCGCTGTATCTTCAGCCCATCATCCAGAACCCGCTCGGCGTCACCATGAACGCGACGCGGCGCGCCGACATCATGCGCGTCGCCGAGAAGCTCGATCTCACCATCATCGAGGACGCCGTCTACGGCTTCCTCGCCGACGACACGCCGCTGGCAGCGCTCGGGCCGGACCGTTGCATCGTGATCGACAGCCTGTCCAAGAAGGTCGCACCCGGCCTCGCGCTCGGCATCCTCGTGACCCCGCCGCATCTGCGCGAGAGCGTGATGAGCGCGGTCCGGACCGGCGGCTGGATCGCCTCGGGCCATGCGCTGGCGTCCGGGCAGCGGCTGATGGCCGACGGCACCGTCGCCGAGCTGACGCGGCTGAAACGGATCGACGCTGCGCGCCGGCAGCAGACCGCGGCAAGGCTGCTTGCCGGCTACCAGATCGCGGCCGACGCCCGCTCCTATCATCTCTGGCTGACACTGCCGCCGCACTGGCGCTCGCAGACCTTCGTCGCCGCAGCTGCCCGGCGCGGCATCGCACTGACGCCATCCTCGACGTTTGCAATTGCGCATGGACACGCACCGAACGCGGTGCGGCTCGCGCTCGCCCCGCCCTCGCTCGAGCAGCTCGATTCCGGCCTGCGCACGCTCGTGTCGCTGCTCGGTACCAAGGAAGAGGATTTCGACTCGACTGAGTAAGCCAGAGCGTTGCGAGCGAAGTGATACCGGTTCGAAAACGCGTCGCGACAAAGATCCGGCCCTTCGCCGCTCAGGCCGCCGGCCATTCCGCGATAAAGCCCCTCGCCTTGTACGGCTCGATCTTGTCCCATTCGTGCAGGACACGCCGGCGAAACTCGACATCGGTGTGCCAGAGCGCGCGCGGCGTCGCAAAGCTGTCGACGGTGAGCAGCATCTTCTCGGCTTCAGGCCAGTGCCGGTGCAGCGTCATCGGGTAGCGGCGCGCCGTCCAGGTGTTGCCGAGGCAGATCACGCTCCGGATGTTTCGCAGCCCAAGCGCCGCATCAATGATCGGCAGCGAGAAGATCACGTTCTCGCCGGTGTTCATCGCGCGATGTTCCTCGAGGATGAGGTCCGCGGGAATGCCGGCCGCGACCATCGCTGCCTTGATGATGGTGCACTCAGATTGCTCCGAGCCCGGCGTCACACCACCGCTGACAATCGACCAGCGGAAAAGGCCCTCGCGCCACAGCCTCGCGGCGGTGTCGGCGCGCAAGCCAACGTCCTCGCGGGTGCCGAACATGAACAACAGATCGGCCGGCCGGAGCGGCGTATCGATCAGATGCGTGCGGTTGATTTCGACGATCTCATCCGCTGTAGGCTGGCGCCTGTTGCGATCCATGGTTGGCATGACAGCACGATGCGACACCGGCGCAGGAGCGCGAAGTCACGTTTGATTGCCGCCGATTGCACCTAAGGCAGCAACGCCTTCGGCACACGATCAAAGCTGTAGCTGTGCGGCTGGTTGCGCCGCACGAAGCCGCCGACCTGCCAGGCGAACAGTGCGGCAAAGCCGATGATGAACAGGGCGCCGGCGAACTCCCCGATCATGAGCGCGCGGATCAGAAGCCCCGTCATCGCCACCGTCAGCACCGCCAGGAAGGCCAGCACCGCCGCATAGGTCTTGCGGCCGAGGCCTGCGGTCAATTCGGCGCGGCTGCCGGCTTGGGCCATCCGTGCGTGCAATTCGATGATGAAATCGCGAAAACCGTTGTCCTGCGGCGCCATCAGCGCCGCGGTCTGCCAGCTCGTCGACAGGATCCTGATGCGGCCGCCGCCGGCGTGGCTGACATCGGCGCGAAAGCGGTGCTGCTGCATCGACACCGGGCGAAACGACAGCCGGATCGCCGAGATCTCGTCATAGCGCCACAGGCCGGAGCGGCCGGCGATGTGCCAGGACAGGCCCGCGTCCGTCAGCTCGAAACGATGCGCAGAGCCGATCAGCGACGCCTTGTAGGCGTAGCTCGTGACCGACGGGCCTTGCGCTCCCGAAACCTGCATCCCCACAATCAATCCCGTCCGCGCAATCCCGCCTGCGATCGGCTTGCGCGATCGCCCTCGCCCATCCTACAAGCGGGGCATGGCTGAGACGACCTTTTTTCCGCGCCGCCTGATTCTCGGCGCTGCCGTGATCTCCGGAGTGCTGCTCGCGCTCGCGGTGCACATGCTGGGCGCGCGCTACGGGCTCGATCTCGGCGGGCTCTGGCATTCCGACACGCACGAATTCATACCCGCGGGCGCAGCGATCGCCTGGTGGTTGATTGCCACGGTCGGTTTCTCCGGCGGCTATTTCACGGCGACATTGATGCAAAGCGCCGTCTCCGGGCAGATCCCGCAGCGGATGCGGCAATTCCTGATCGCGGTCGGCGTGCTGCTGCTTGCCGGTGCGGGCCAGGTGGCCGCGGCGCCGAGCCCGATCCCGTCCGTCTCGGGCGTGCTCGCCGGGCTGGCCGCGCTATGTCTTGGCGCCGTGATGGCGTTTTGCGGCGCGCATTTCGCGCTACGCCGCGGCTAGACATCAGGCCGAGGCGAGCAGCCGCGGCCGGTTCAGCATCAACGCGACATCAGATGCGGGCCGCGGCTTGCTGAAAAGATAGCCCTGCGCCTGGGTGCAGCCCTCGCGCCGCAGCAGCTCGAGCTGCGCGTCGTTCTCGACGCCTTCCGCCGTGGTGACGATGCCGAGGCTGCGCCCGAGGCCGGTCACGGCGCGGATGATCGCCATGGAATCCTCGCGCGTCGCAAGCTCCGACACGAAGGAGCGGTCGATCTTGATCTTGTCGAACGGGAAGCTGCGCAGGTAGCTCAGCGACGAATAGCCGGTGCCGAAATCGTCGAGCGAGATCCGCACGCCCATGGCGCGCAGCTCGTGCAGGGTGGTCAGCGTCGCCTCGCTGTTCTGGAGCAGCACCGATTCGGTGATCTCGAGCTCGAGCCGCCGCGCTGCGAGCCCTGAGGCGGCCAGCGCATCGGTCACGGATGCGATCAGGTTCTGACTCTTGAACTGCACCGGCGACAGGTTGACGGCGACATCGACATCGTCCGGCCAGGTGGCGGCGTCACTGCAGGCGCTGCGCAGCACGAACTCGCCGAGCTGGACGATGAGGCCGGTCTCCTCGGCCACCGGAATGAAGTTGATGGGGGCGATCAGGCCGCGCTGCGGATGGTTCCAGCGCAACAGCGCCTCGAAGGCGACGACGCGACCGCTGGCGACGTCGCGGATCGGCTGGTAGTACGCCTCGAACTCGTCGCGCAGCAACGCCGCCCGCAAGTCCATCTCCAGCAGCCGCCGCGCCTGCGCGCGCGCATCCATGCCGGTCTCGAAGAAGCGATAGGTACCGCGGCCGTCCGCCTTGGCGCGGTACAGCGCGAGGTCGGCGTTCTTCAACAGCTCGTCCGGATTATCGCTGTCCTGCGGCGACAGCGAGATGCCGATCGAGACGCCGATCACGATCTGATGGTCGTGGATCTCGTAAGGCGCGGAGATCACCTCGACTAGGCGGCCGGCAAGGGCTCGCGCCGCGGCTTCCTCGGAGCGCCCGATCTGGACCACGGCGAACTCGTCGCCACCGAGGCGCGCCACGGTGTCGCTCGCGCCGACAGTGGCCTTCAGCCTGCGACCGACTTCCTTGAGCAGCGCATCGCCGATGGGATGGCCGAGCGAGTCGTTGATGTCCTTGAAGTGATCGAGATCGAGGCACAGCACCGCGAGCTGGTCGCCCGACTTCGCCCGGCCCAGTCCCTGCTCGAGCTGCTCGTGGAACAGCACGCGGTTCGGCAGATTGGTCAGCGCGTCATGGCGCGCCATGTGCGAGATCTTGGCCTGCGCCTCCAGCCATTCGGTGATGTCCTCGAAGGTCGCGACCCAGCCGCCGCCCTGCATCGGCTGGTTGACGACGCGGATGGAGCGACCCAACCGGGTGACGACCTGGCTGGTCGTGCGGCCCTCGCGCGCGTCGACCACGAGGCGCGCGAAGAATTCGCCCGCATCGCCCTGCCACTGGCCCTTGGCCTGCTCCTCCCGCAACACGTCGACGAGCAGGCGGCCGGCGAGCGGAATGTCGGTGCGGCCGAGCAACGCTGCGTAGCGCTCGTTGAAGAGCTGGATCTTGCCGTCCGCATCGAACATGCACAGTCCCTGCGACATGTTCTCGAGCGCGGTATCCAGCACGACCTGCTGGCGTCCCAGTTCGCCCTTGGCACGGCGGTCGAGCAGAGCCGCCGCGAGCGCGATCGCGATGATCGCAGCGGCGGCGCTGGCGGTGAGGATCGACAATGAGGCCGGCGGGATCGACAGGCCGCTGATCACGACCGCAGGATCCGGCGTCAGCTCCACGGCGCCCATGGCGGTGAAATGATGCGAGACGATGGCAAGCGTCAGCAGCACAGTCGCGCCGAGCGCGCCCGCAAGGCTGTCGCGGCGCCCTGCAACGACCAGGGCAAGCGACCCGAGGACGATGCCGAGCACGATCGAGACCGTCACTGTGCCGGTCGTCCAGCCGATGTGCGCGGGAATCTCGAGCGCCATCATACCGGTGTAGTGCATGGCGGCAACGCCGCCACCAACGACGG
Source organism: Bradyrhizobium sp. 61 (assembly GCF_023073075.1). NCBI lineage: Bacteria > Pseudomonadati > Pseudomonadota > Alphaproteobacteria > Hyphomicrobiales > Nitrobacteraceae > Bradyrhizobium > Bradyrhizobium sp. 61. The sequence goes on from NZ_JADPIU010000014.1 coordinate 158,005, forward strand.
CGCCGCCGAGCGCAACCAGGCCCGCCCGCGTCACCGACACCGAGATGCTCAGCCCGATGAAGGTGACCGCGATCGCGAAGATCAGCGACAGGACCGTCAACGGAATGTTGTAAGCGCCGCCCGCACCCGGACCGTAAGCCTGCATCGCGATGAAATGGGTCGCCCAGATGCCGCCGCCGGCGACAACGGCATCAAGCGCGACCCACGATACGCGAGCTCCCCCGCGCGCCGCACGCGCGCGGTGGAACAGGCTGATCGCCGCCGCGCTGGCGAGCAGACATACCGCTCCGCCGAGTGCGACCAGACGCCAATCATGCTGATCCGTCAGGCAGTAAAGAACTTGATACATTGCCGGCCCCTATTCCAACCGCACTAGAGCCGGCAGAGATGGACAGTCGGTAACCGGCTATGCGCCGGTTTCGGGAATGGTGAACAGAGAATGTGTGGGATCGCTCACATTGAGCGCCCTTGCGCCTTTGCGTCAGGTGCATTTGCGCCGAGGCCGATCACGGCGGCGGCGAGCAGCAGGACGGCCGCCGATATGATTAGCGACTGGTGAAGGCCCGTCATGAATGCACTGTCCGAAGCCACCAGCGAGCCGAACAGCGCGACGCCGAGCACGCTGCCGGTCTGTCGCGTCGCGTTCAGGACACCGGCGGCGATGCCGGAGCGCGCCTTGTCGATGCTGCCGAGCAAGGTGGAGGTCAGCGGCGGCACCAGCAGGCCAAGTCCACCGCTGATCGCGATCATCTGCGCAAAGATCGCCCAGTAGCTGGTCCCGGCTTCGGTCCAGAGCAGCCCGAGACAGCCGAGCGCCGAGATACAGGCGCCGACCACGATGGTCGGGCACGAGCCGATGCGCTCGGCCACACGCGGCGCCAGCAGGTTGACGGGCAGCACCGCCCCCATCATCGGCACGAAGGCGAGCCCGGTCCACCAGGCCGACAGCCCGTTGATCCTCTGGAAATACAGGCTCAGCACGAAGATCAGGCCGTAGATCGCGATGTTGACGAGGAGGCCGACGATCGTGGTCAGGGTAAACAGCCGGTGACGGAACAGCGACAGCGGCAGCATCGGCTGCACGGTGCGGCTCTCGCGCCAGACGAAGAGCACCGCGAATGCGGCTGAGGCAACGAATGCTGCGATCACGGCTGGATGGCTCCAGCCGAGCGCGCCAGCTTCGATGATCGCGCCGGCAAGCGTGCCCAACGCGGCGATCGCGGCGAGCTGGCCGGGCAGATCGATCTCGCGCGCGCGCGACCGCGTGGTCTCGCTAGCGTAGCGCCAGCTCAGCCACAAGCCGGCAAGACCGATCGGCAGGTTGACCAGGAAGATCGCGCGCCAGCCGACCAGCGTGATCAGCGCGCCGCCGACGAAGGGACCGGCAGTCAGCGCCAGGCTCGCTCCGGCGGCCCAGACCGCCACGGCGCGGCCACGCTCGCGGTCGTCCGCATAAGCATGATTGAGCAGCGCCAGGGAATTCGGCACCAGGATCGCCGCCGCCAGCCCCTGGACCAGCCGCGCTGCGATCAGCACGGCCGCATTGGGCGACATCGCGCAGGCGAGCGAGGCCGCGGTGAAGATGGCGAACCCCGCCATGAAGATGCGCTTGGCGCCGATGCGATCGCCGAGCGCACCGGCGGTCAGAATGAAGGCGGCAAAGGCGATGGTGTAGGCGCTGACCACCCATTGCAGCTCGGCGACGCCGCCGCCGAGCGATTTGCCCATCGCATCCAGCGCGGTGTTGACGATGGTGACGTCGAGCTGGACCACGCCATAGCCGAGGCTCATCGCGGCAAGCGTGAGGGATGTCGCAAAGCGCGAGCCGGCACGCTGCGCAGCGGCTCCGCCGTCGAGGGGTTCATATTTGATGGTGCTGGCTCGCATGCTGCCGCCTCGGTTGCAGCCCCATGCGAAACATACGCCTCCAGACCGCCATCATGTTTCGACAATGACCGAATGATGGATGCGTCATACGCGAGCGCCGCGCGGGATGACCGCGCGACGCCTTGCGCAGCAACGCCGGCCCTAACTCGCCGCGCGCCGGTTGACCTTGCTCTCGGCGAGCGTGGTCAGCTTCCTGTCGGTCGCCTTCTCTTCTTCCAGCGTCTTGGCGAGCACGGTGGCGCAGTCGTTGCGGCCGAGCTGCTTGGCCCAGGCAATCAGGCTGCCGTAGCGGACGATCTCGTAATGCTCCGCGGCCTGGGCCGCATTGATCAGGGCGGCGTCCAGCACCGCCTTGTCGGCGACTTCACCGGCGGTCTCGTCGGCTTCCTCGATGATGCCGTCGATGGCCGGGCAGTCGACCGCCTTCACCTGCGCGCCGTGCATCTTGAACACTTCCTCGAGCCGCTTGACGTGCTGCCTGGTTTCTTCGAGGTGCGTCAAAAAGCCCTGCTTCAGCTGCGGATCGGTGGCCTTATCTGCCATTCTCGGCAGCGCCTTGGTAAGCTGCTGCTCGGCGTAATAGATGTCCTGAAGCTGGTGCACGAACAGGTCGTTCATGGTCTTGATGTCTTTTGTGAACAGTCCCATCGTTCCGATCCTCGCGGTTTCGGGAACACGGAGGCGTCGGCTCGCACGAAAAGCCGATGATTCCGCCATGTTCGATTGCTGATGGAGCGCTAACCGGCGCACGGTACCGACGTTCCCAAAAAGCTCGCATCGCTTGCGTTGGAACAATGCCGACTGCGGGCGGACACGAAATCATGTCAAGATGCGGACGCGCGTTCCAGGCAGGTGCCCCGACTCATATGCTTAACGCGCGCCCGATATGAACCACATATGACAAAAGCGGCGGTCCACCGCAGAACCTATCGGTCGAACGCAGAACCTATCGTTGTCAAGGGCTGCACAAGTCGCTGTTTTTGCCTTAAATGAGCTACACCATGCCTAGCGGTCGAAGCCCATTTCGGGCAGTGATCGCACCCGACCGGCCAATGTCTGGCCGATCGGTCTTGCCCCCCGCCGGGAGGATGAATGCACGGACTGCTGCCCGCGCTGAAGCGCGGCTTCAAGAGATGGATCGGCTGGCGACGGCTCGGTGTTGCTGCGAGCGTCTTCATCATCGCCTTCGCGATCACAACGCTTGCGCGCACTCTCAAGGACATCGATACCGGCGTCATCCTGACCGCGTTGACCGAGATTCCCCGCGGGAATATCGGGCTGGCGGCGATCTGCGTCGTCTTCGCGTTCTGTACGCTGACCTTCTACGACTATTTTGCACTGCGAACGATCGGCAAGAAGCATGTGCCCTATCGCATCGCAGCACTCTCCAGCTTCACGTCCTATTCGATCGGCCACAACATCGGCGCCACCGTTTTTACCGGCGGCGCGATCCGCTTCCGGATCTATTCGGACTACGGGCTGAACGCGATCGACGTCGCGAAGATCTGTTTCCTGTCAGGCCTGACCTTCTGGCTCGGTAACATCTTCGTGCTCTCGATCGGCATGGTCATCCATCCGGATGCCGCCTCATCGATGGATCAACTGCCGTCGTCGATCAACCGGCTGATCGGGCTCGGCGGCCTCGCCTCGATCGGCGCCTATCTGGTCTGGCTCTGCATGGGCGAGAAGCGCCGCGAGCTCGGCCAGAAGGGCTGGAAAGTGGTGCTGCCCTCGGCGCCGCTGACGCTGGTCCAGATCCTGATCGGCGTGGTCGATCTCGGCTTCTGCGCCACGGCGATGTACCTGCTGATGCCGGCCAATCCGTCGATCGACTTCATGTCGCTGGCGGTGGTGTTCATCCTGGCGACGCTGATCGGCTTTGCCAGCCACGCGCCCGGCTCGATCGGCGTGTTTGATGTCGCCATGCTGGTCGCGCTGCCCGAATTCGGCCGCGAGCAGCTTCTGGCGACCCTGCTGGTCTTCCGCATCCTCTATTTCGTGATCCCGTTCGGCCTCGCCATCTCCATCATGGGCGCGCGCGAGCTCTGGATGAACGTGGTGGAGCCCTGGCACGAGCGGCGGCGGCTGGCCGAGGCCTGCGCGCAAGGCAACCTGCCCAAGCAGGTAGCAGCGATGGAACGCGAGCGGTCGTTGCGACAGGCCAGCAAGCGGTAAGGCGGGCGGGCGACCGTCAGACAAAGGTTGCGGGCGGGGCAGCAATGCTCTCTTATTTCCGCCTCAACTTTGCCGTTGAACACGCGGGCCATGATCCCTTTTTCCTTTCGTACCCTCCCCGCAGGCCTCCTGCTGCTTGCCGGGATTCTGACGTCTTTGCCGCTCGAGCGCGCCGCCGCGCAGAACGCCGGTGCGATGCAGATATCCTGGGAGGTGCGCAACCGCTTCCGCCTGTTCCGCGAGGAGCGCGACTTCCAGCTCCATGTCGAGAACGCGCGTAACCGCAGCATCCTCGCCGCCGAGCAGTCGCTGGAGCTCCAGAGCGAGGGCCGCGGCTGGGCCCGCAACATGGTCAACCGGCTCTGCATCGACCTCCAAGGCCGGGTCAACCAGCCCTGCACCCGCGACAACGTCAAAGAGAATTACCTCACCCCGACCGACCATCCGGTGACCGTGCGCCTGACCGGCGCGGTGCCGGTCGGCGCCACCTGCGCCTGGTCGTTCGACGACGGCGACGGGCCGCAGACCTCGACTTTCGATTGCGCCGAGCCGATCAACCTGCGCGTCCGCTACGGCAAGCAGACGGTCGCGAGCGTCGACGTCTCCTCCGGCTCCGATCCGACCCAGCGCGTCCAGGCCGAGATCCAGGTCCGCGACATCTTCGTCGCCGGGCTCGGCGACAGCATCGCCTCCGGCGAAGGCAATCCCGACCGGCCGCTGGCGCTGTCGGACGAAGGCTTCTGCTTCCGCTCCTATCTCGGTACCGCCGGTGCGCAATACTACCGGCCGAGCCGTGCCGGCTATAAAGGTGGCCGCGCCTGCGAAGCACCCGACACGCTCGCCAACTGGCAGCATTACGGCGCGCTCTGGTTCAACTCGCCCTGCCACCGCTCGCTCTACAGCTACCAGGCCCGCACGGCTCTCGCGCTCGCGGTGCGCTACACCCACATCGCGGTGACCTTTCTGCCACTCGCCTGCACCGGCGCCAGCATCGGCGACGGTCTGCTGGGCTCGCAGCGCGCCCGCGAATGCCCGCCCGGCAAGACGGGCGTCTGCAACACCAGCGTGAACGCCCAGGTCGCCGAGCTGCGTGAGGCGCTCACCGCGGCGAAAAAGCGCCAGCCGGACCGCACGCTCGATCTCGTGCTGCTCTCGGTCGGCGCCAACGACGTCTATTTCTCCGGCCTCGTCGCCGACGTCATCGTCGACACCGCGACCGAGCGCGCGCTGTTCCGCCGCTCCGGCGTAATGGCGAGCGTCGACGATTCCCGCGATGCACTGGCGCGCGAGCTGCCGCAGAATTTCGCCAAGCTGCGCGAGGCGCTGAAGCCGCTCGTCGGCGGCGACCTCTCGCACGTGGTCTATGTCTCCTACGCCAATCCCGCGCTCGCCGATGGCGGCGTGCCCTGCCGCGGCGGCCGCGCCGGGTTCGACATCCATCCGTCCTTCAACGCCGATCCGCAGCGCCTCGCTCGCGTCTCGACCTTCGTCGACACCGAATTCCTGCCGCAGCTGAAGGGGCTCGCCACCTGCACGCGCGGCGCACTGTGCCGCGATCCCGAAGCCGATCGCATGACCTTCGTGGACTCGCACCAGGCAGTGTTCGCCGATCACGGCTTCTGCGCCCATGCGGGCAACGATCCCGAATTCGACCGCACGTGTTTCGCCGAGAACGGCCAGAGCTTCAATCCCGATATCGTGAGCGCGGCGAGCCAGCCGATGCTGTGCGGCCGCGGCGCCTCGGAGTATCGCGCCTACCTGCCGCGCGCGCGCTGGATCCGCGATGCCAATGACAGCTATTTTGCCGCGATGACCTATCCGCAAGGCCTGCCGGCGGCGAGCCAACCGACCGACATCCACGACGCCACCTGGGGCGTCCTCTCCGCCGTCTACGGCGGCGCCGTGCATCCAAGCGCGGAAGGCCACGCCGCGATGGCGGACGCCGCACTGCCGGCCGCGAGCAGCGTGCTCGGCCTCGATGCCGTGCCGCCCGGCGTCACGCGCGGCCTGTTGGCGCCGCTGCTGGGCACGCAGCAATAGCACGACACTGCTCCCACATACGCGCTGTCATCGCCCGCAAAGGCGGGCGATCCAGTACTCCGTGACAGCGGTGATTGAATCGAGAGGCTGCGGCGTACTGGTTTCCCCGCTTGCCGCCTACGCTGAAGCTTCGGCGCCCCTAGACTGAAGCCCCGGCGAAGCCTTGGCGTAGCCGGGTCGCGGGGAATCCAGTGGTGTGCGGAGCACGACCTCGCGCATCACGATCGCACATTCTCGTCACCTCGTGATCGTTCCCCGCACCTGCCGTTCCATCGATCCAAAAACGGCATCGATCGATACTCCCTTGAACTTGGACACTTTGCCGCGCGCGCCTCTAGGAGTCGCAGTGAGGAAACATTTCGAGTTCTAAGGAGGCGCGTGATGAGCGCAGTGGTGTCGTCCGCAGTGGACGTGAGGAGGTCTCGCGTCAGGCTGTTCATCGTGACCATGTTGTTCCTGGTCACGACCGTGAACTATGCCGACCGCGCCACGCTGTCGATCGCGGGCCCCGCGCTCTCGAAGGAGCTTCATCTCGATCCCGTCGCCATGGGCTGGATCTTCTCGGCCTTCGGCTGGTCCTATGTCGCGGCGCAGGTGCCGGGCGGCTGGCTGCTCGACCGCTACGGCTCGCGCCTCGTCTATGCCTTCAGCATCATCGTCTGGTCGCTGTTCACGATGATGCAAGGCTGGGTCGGCTTCCTCAGCGCCGGCGCTGCCATCATCGTGCTGTTCGCACTTCGCCTCCTCGTCGGCGTCGCGGAAGCGCCCTCGTTCCCCGCCAACGCCCGCATCGTCGCGGCCTGGTTTCCCGGCAATGAGCGCGGCACCGCGTCGGCCTTCTTCAATTCCGGGCAGTATTTCGCCACCGTGATCTTCGCACCGCTGATGGGCTGGATCGCGCATGATTACGGCTGGCGCTTCGTGTTCTTCGTGATGGGTGGGCTCGGCGTCATCATGGGCCTGGTCTGGATCAAGACCGTCTACGGCCCGAAGGAGCATCCCGGCATCAACGAGGCCGAGTTCGATTACATCAAGGAAGGCGGCGCGCTGGTCGATCTCGATGCGCCCAAAAACGATCTGATGCAGGAGCGTGCGCCCGAGTCCGGCTCCGGCTGGGATCACATCCGCCAGTTGCTCTCCAACCGCATGATGCTCGGCGTCTATCTCGGCCAGTACTGCATCAACACGCTGACCTATTTCTTCCTGACCTGGTTCCCGGTCTACCTCGTCAAGGAGCGCGGCCTGTCGATCCTGCAAGCCGGCTTCGTCGCGACGCTGCCCGCGCTGTGCGGCTTCATCGGCGGCGTGCTCGGCGGCGTCATCTCCGACGCCATTCTGCGCAAGACCGGCTCACTGACGATGGCGCGCAAGATCCCGATCGTCGGCGGCATGCTGCTGTCGATGTCGATCATCGCCTGCAACTATGTCGACGGACAGGCGCTTGTGGTCGGCTTCATGGCGCTCGCCTTCTTCGGCAAGGGCATCGGTGCGCTCGGCTGGGCGGTCGTCTCCGACACCTCGCCCAAGGAAGCCGGCGGCGTCTCCGGCGGCCTGTTCAACACCTTCGGCAACCTCTCCTCGATCAGCACCCCGATCGTGATCGGCTACATCCTGGCCGCGACCGGCTCATTCAGCGGCGCACTGCTGTTCGTCGGCGCCAATGCGCTGGTGGCCGCGTTCGCCTATCTCGTGGTGGTCGGCAAGATCGAGCGGGTGGTGCTCAAACGTTCCTCCTGAGGGCTCCCACGGGAGCTTGACCAGGCAACTCAACGGCGGCTCCTCAGCCGCCGTCTTTGTTTTGGGGATGATCGATGCTAGAAGTGCCGGGGAAACGCCTTATCCATCTAAGGCATGTATCGATGTTCGACCTCAACCAGCTCCGCTGTTTCGTCACGGTGGCCGAAGAACTGCATTTCGGCCGCGCCGCCGCGCGGCTGAACATGACCCAGCCGCCGCTGTCACGGCAGATCCAGGTGCTCGAGCACATCATCGACGCGCCCTTGCTCGAACGCACCAGCCGCTCGGTGCGCCTGACCCCGGCTGGGCGCAGCTTCCTGCCGGAGGCGCGGCGCATCCTGAAGCTCGCCGAAAGCGCCTCGCAGGTCGCCCGCCGCATTGCGCTCGGCAAAACCGGCTCGCTGAAAATCGGCTTCACGGCGGCTGCCGCCTACGGCTTCCTCCCGGAGCTCGTCGCCGCCTGCCGCGCCAAGCTGCCCGAGGTCGATTTCTCGCTGAAGGAGATGGTGTCCGGTGATCAGTTCGAGGCGCTCAGCTCCGGCCAGATCGACGCCGGGCTGTTGCGGCCGCCGATAGCGCGCCCCGAAGTGGCCAGCCGCCGTGTCGTCGCCGAACCCCTGCTCGCCGCGATCCCGAAGAAGCATCCGCTGGCGAATGCCGAGACCATCACCATCAAGGACTTCGACGACCAGCCCTTCGTGATGTACTCGCCCTATGAGAGCCGATATTTCCACGATCTCCTGGTGGCGCTGTTCACCCGCGCCGACGTGCTTCCGCGCTATGTGCAGCATCTGAGCCAGATCCATTCGATCCTCGCCATGGTCCGCGCCGGCCTCGGCCTTGCCATCGTGCCGGCCGCGGCCGCGAGCCTGAAGATCTCCGACGTGCGGCTGCGGCCGCTGAAGCTGCGCACCCGCGTTCCCGTCGAGTTGTTCATGGTCTGGCGCCGCGACGACGAGAATCCGCTGCTCTCCGCGCTGGTCAAAATCGCCGGCGAATTGTCCTCGGCGGAGGTGGCGGACGATTGATGCTCAATCCGCATCGGTCGATATAGGCTTTGGCTTGGACGCGCATCGAACGGTCTCCTAAACAACGGCGCATGGACGCGCAGGCTTCGGCCCGCGTCCTCCACAACACGCAATTAAGGGAGCAGCGCCCATGAGCAAGATGACCCCGCAGGAAATGGCCCAGAAGATCGGATCGGGCCTCCTGTCCTTCCCCGTCACGCCCTTCAAGGCGGACTATTCGTTCGATGAGGCGACCTACCGCGCCAATATGGACTGGCTGTGCGGCTATGACGTTGCCGGCCTGTTCGCCGCCGGCGGCACCGGCGAGTTCTTCTCGCTGACGCCGACCGAGGTTCCGCAGGTGGTCAAGATCGCCGTCGACGAGACCAAGGGCCGCGTGCCCGTGCTCGCCGGCACCGGCTACGGCACCGCCACCGCGCGCGAGATCGCGATCGGCGCGGAAAAGGCCGGCGCCGACGGCCTGTTGCTGCTGCCGCCCTATCTGACCCATTCCGAGCAGGACGGCCTTGCCGCCCACGTGGAAGCCGTGTGCGCCGCCGTGAAGATCGGCGTCATCGTCTACAACCGCGACAACGCCATCCTGCAGCCCGATACGCTGGCGCGCCTCGCCGAGCGCTGCCCGAACCTCGTCGGCTACAAGGACGGCATCGGCGACATCGAGCTGATGACCCGCGTCTACACCAAGCTCGGCGACCGCCTCACCTATATCGGCGGCCTGCCGACCGCGGAAACCTTCGCACTGCCCTATCTCGACATGGGCGTGACGACCTATTCCTCGGCCGTGTTCAATTTCGTTCCGGAATTCGCCACCAACTTCTACGCCGCGGTGCGCAAGCGCGACCATGAGACGATCCATGCCGGCCTGAAGAACTTCATCCTGCCGCTGATCGCAATCCGCAACCGCAAGAAGGGCTATGCGGTCTCGATCATCAAGGCCGGCATGAACGTGATCGGCCGCGATTCCGGCCCGGTCCGCCCGCCGCTGACCGATCTCACCGAGCAGGAGGTTGCGGAGCTGACCGCACTGGTGAAGAATCTCCCCGCCATCCGATCGTCACAACAAGCTGCAGAATAACAGACAACAACAGGGAGGAGCGTGCGATGGCCCAGACTGAGGTTTCTGGCGCACCGGTCGTCACATCGATGCAGGTGATCCCGGTCGCGGGCCGCGACAGCATGCTCCTCAACCTGAGCGGCGCGCACGCGCCGTTCTTCACCCGCAACATCGTCATCCTCACCGATAATTCCGGACACACCGGCGTCGGCGAGGTGCCGGGCGGGCAAAAGATCTGGCAGACGCTCCAGGATGCCCGCGATCTCGTGATCGGCAAGACCGTCGGCGCGATGAACAACATCCTTGCCGACGCCCGCACGGCGTTCGCCGACCGAGATGCCGGCGGCCGCGGCAAGCAGACGTTCGACCTGCGCGTGATGATCCATGCGGTCACGGCGATCGAGTCCGCACTGCTCGATTTGCTTGGCCAGCACCTCAACCTGCCCGTAGCGGCGCTGCTCGGCGAAGGCCAGCAGCGCAAGAGCGTCGAGACGCTCGGCTATCTCTTCTTCGTCGGCGACCGGCGCAGGTCGAAGCTCGATTACACCAAGGGCGAGACCGGCAAGCCCGAATGGTTCAACCTGCGCCACCAGGAGGCGATGACGCCGGAGACCGTGGTGCGGCTCGCGGAAGCCACCCACGACCACTATGGCTTCGCCGACTTCAAGCTCAAGGGCGGCGTGCTCCGCGGCGAGCAGGAGATCGAGGCCGTCACCGCCATCGCAAAACGCTTCCCCGACGCACGCGTCACGCTCGACCCCAACGGCGCATGGTCGCTCGACGAGGCCATCAGCCTCTGCAAGGGCATGCACGGCATTCTTGCCTATGCCGAGGATCCCTGCGGCGCCGAAGCCGGCTTCTCGGGTCGCGAGATCATGGCCGAGTTCCGCTGTGCCACGGGCCTGCCGACCGCGACCAACATGATCGCGACCGACTGGCGCCAGCTCTCCCATGCGCTGCGCCTGGGCGCGGTGGACATTCCGCTGGCCGATCCCCACTTCTGGACCATGCAGGGCTCGGTGCGCGTCGCCCAGACCTGCCGCGACAACGGCCTGACCTGGGGCTCGCACTCCAACAATCACTTTGACATTTCGCTCGCGATGTTCACCCATGTCGGCGCCGCCGCGCCCGGCAAGGTCACCGCGATCGACACCCACTGGATCTGGCAGGACGGCCAGGCGCTGACCAAGGAGCCGCTCCAGATCAAGGGCGGCAAGATCGCCGTGCCCGAGCGGCCGGGCCTGGGCATCGAAATCGACCGCCCGGCCATCGAAACCGCGCATGAGCTTTACAAGAAGCATGGACTCGGCGCCCGCGATGACGCTACTGCCATGCAGGACCTGATCCCCGGCTGGACCTTTGACGACAAGCGTCCCTGCCTCGTGCGTTAAGAAAATCTCGGAGGACTACATGACTGCGATCCTGAAGAACTTCATCGGCGGCGAATGGGTCGACGGCTCCGGCGTCACCAAGAACATCAACCCCTCCAACACCAACGATCTCGTCGGCGAGTACGCCAAGGCCGACAAGGCGCAGACCGAGAAGGCGATCGCGGCAGCCAAGGCCGCCTTCCCCGCCTGGGCGCAGTCGACGCCGCAGGTGCGCTATGACGCGCTGAACAAGATTTCTCTCGAAATCCTCGCCCGCAAGGAAGAGCTCGGCCGCCTGCTCGCCCGCGAGGAAGGCAAGACGCTCCCCGAGGGCATCGGCGAGGTCGCCCGTGCCGGCCAGATCTTTGCATTCTTCGCCGGCGAGGCGCTGCGCCTGATCGGCGAAAAGGGTGCCTCGGTGCGTCCCGGTCTCGACGTCGAGCTCACCCGTGAGCCGGTCGGCGTCATCGGCATGATCACGCCCTGGAATTTCCCGATCGCGATCCCCGCCTGGAAGATCGCGCCCGCGCTCTGCTACGGCAACACCGTGGTGTTCAAGCCCGCCGAGCTGGTGCCGGGCTCGGGACATGCGCTGTCCGAGATCATCACCCGCTCCGGCATTCCCGCCGGCGTGTTCAACCTCGTGGTCGGCTCCGGCTCCGTGGTCGGCCAGACCCTGCTCGATCACCCGGATGTGGCCGCGATCTCCTTCACCGGTTCGGTGCAGACCGGCCGCAAGATCGCGCAGGCCTGCGTGCTGTCGAACCCGATGAAGAAGTTCCAGCTCGAGATGGGCGGCAAGAACCCGCTGGTCGTGCTCGACGACGCTGACCTCAAGACCGCCGTCGAAGTCGCCGTCAACGGCGCCTATTTCTCGACCGGTCAGCGCTGCACCGCCTCCTCCCGCCTGATCGTCACCGAAGGCATCCACGACCGCTTCGTTGCCGCTGTGGCCGAGCGCCTGAGCGGCCTGTCGGTAGACGACGCGCTCAAGGCTGGCGTGCATATCGGCCCCGTCGTTGACCAGAGCCAGCTCGACCAGGACCTGCGCTACATCAAGATCGGCCAGGACGAAGGCGCAAAGCTCGCCTTCGGCGGCGAGCTGCTCAAGCGCGAGACGCCCGGCCATTACCTCCAGCCGGCGCTGTTCACCGAGGCCAACAACAACATGCGCATCGCGCGCGAGGAGATTTTTGGCCCCGTCGCCGCCGTCATCCGCGCCAAGAACTACGAGGAAGCGCTGGCGATCTCCAACGACACCGAGTTCGGCCTCGCCTCCGGCATCTGCACCTCCAGCCTGAAATACGCCTCGCACTACAAGCGCAACAGCGAGTCCGGCATGGTGATGGTCAATCTGCCGACCGCCGGCGTCGACTATCACGTGCCGTTCGGCGGCCGGAAGGGTTCGAGCTACGGCGCCCGCGAGCAGGGCTCCTATGCGCGCGAGTTCTACACCACGGTGAAGACCGCCTATACCTATCCGGGCTAACCACGGGGAAGATATCGTAGGGTGGGCAAAGCGAAGCGTGCCCACCGCTTACGTTCGGTGTGAAGCAGGGTGGGCACGGCGCGTTGCGCCTTTGCCCACCCTACGACTTCAGCTTCTGAGGCAAAGCAGATGGACCAGGACGTCGCAGCGAAAGAGCAGCCACGCTACATCAAGCTCAACGAGCGCGACAATGTCGCGATCGTGGTCAATGATTTCGGGCTTCCCGCCGGCTCCCGCTTCGCCAGCGGGCTGACGCTGCGCGCCTTCGTGCCGCAAGGGCACAAGACAGCGCTGGTCGATATCGCGCAAGATCAACCGATCATCCGCTACGGCGAGGTGATCGGCCACGCGTTGTCGCCGATCCTGGCCGGCGAATGGGTCGACGAAGCGCGCATCCGCATGCCGGAGGCCCCTGCCCTCGACAAGCTGGAAATCTCGACCGCCGTCCCCGCGCCGCTGCCGCCCCTCGAAGGCTTCACCTTCGAAGGCTTTCGCAACTCCGATGGCTCGGTCGGCACCAAGAACATCCTCGGCATCTCCTCCTCCGTGCAATGCGTCAAGGGCACGATGGAATACGCCGTGAAGCGCATCCGCGCCGAACTGCTGCCGAAATACCCGAACGTCGACGACGTCGTGCCGCTGACGCACGCCTATGGCTGCGGCGTCGCCATCAATGCGCCCGATGCGGTCGTTCCGATCCGCACGCTGCAGAACATCGCGCAGAACCCGAATTTCGGCGGCGAGATTCTGGTCATCAGTCTCGGCTGCGAAAAGCTCGCGCCCGAGCGACTGGTGCCGGAGGGCGTCAGCGATGCCATCGTGCGTATGCAGGACGAAGCTTTCGACGGTTTTGGCGCCATCGTCGATGCGATCATGACCCAGGCTGAGGCCCGCCTGAAGATCCTCAACAAGCGCACCCGTGAGACCTGCCCGGCCGCCGACCTCGTCATCGGCCTGCAATGCGGCGGCAGCGACGCGTTCTCCGGCGTCACCGCCAACCCCGCGCTGGGCTTTGCGGCGGACCTGCTGGTGCGTGCCGGCGCGACCGTGATGTTCTCCGAGGTCACCGAGGTCCGCGATGCGATCCAGCTGCTCACGCGCCGCGCCATCAACGAGGATGTCGGCCGCGCGCTGGTGCGCGAGATGGCCTGGTACGACTCTTATCTCGCCCGCGGCGGCGCCGACCGCAGCGCCAATACCACGCCCGGTAACAAGAAGGGCGGCCTCGCCAACATCGTCGAAAAATCACTCGGCTCGATCGTCAAATCCGGCTCGTCCGCCATCACCGGCGTGCTCTCGCCCGGCGAGAAGGCGACCCAGAAGGGCATGCTGTTCGCGGCAACACCCGCCTCCGACTTCATCTGCGGCACGCTCCAGCTCGCCTCCGGCATGACGCTGCAGGTGTTCACCACCGGCCGCGGCACGCCCTATGGCCTGGCGGCTGCGCCCGTCATCAAGGTCGCGACGCGCACCGAGCTCGCGCGCCGCTGGAAGGACCTGATCGATTTCGATGCCGGCGGCATCGCCACCGGCGAGAAGACCATCGAGGAAACCGGCTGGGACCTGTTCCGCCTGATCCTCGACGTCGCCAGTGGCCGCACAAAGCCGTGGTCGGATCGCTGGGGCATCCACAACGACCTCACGCTGTTCAATCCGGCGCCGGTGACCTGAGGCCGGGCCAACCGGCCTCACTGACCGTCGATCAGGTGCATGTCGCCCAGCGTGACGGGCAAGCTGCGCGTGATGAGATCCGTGATCGCCGCGCGTAGCCGTTCGCTCGCAGCCGGCCCCTCGAACGTCGCGTCGATCGGCCCGCTGGGTCCGGCGAGCCGCATGGTTCCGGTGTTATCGAGCGGCGCGGCCGCCCGCTTCTCGATCACGTCGAACGACTTGCCGTCGATCACGCGCACCTCGTAGAGCGCGTGGATCAGGCCGTAGTCCGCAAGCAGCGTCCGATATTGGGCGAGCCCGATGCCCTCGACGTTGCGGCCGTTGCCGAGCTTCGATCTGGCCCGGGTGATGACGATGTACGCATCCAACCCCTGCGGCGCGACATCGCTGCGAACCAGTTCCTTGAACGGATCGCTGCGCAGGAGATTGACGGGCGCAACCGCCGAATCCCTGATCGCGGCAAACGCCGCACGCCGGTAGCTCACCGCCTGCACGCGAAAGCGTCCGCCGAGCAGCTTCGTCGCCTGCTGGACGATCAGCTCGTCCAGCCCCCATGCGCTGATCGAGAGGCTTTGCCCGGCGTTGCCGAGCGCAATCAGGCCGGCTTGCGTCAGGCTCATCTCCTCGCCGATGGCCGAGACGATGCCGACGGTCTTGATCGCCTGGAGCCGGGTCGCGCGCGTCTCGAACGCGGCGGCCGCGCCGAGGGCGATGCAAGCGACCGCCAGGCCAACCCATAGAAAAGAAATGCGGCGCATGGTGATCTATCGAATCCTGAAATCGAACGAATAGGACGCACCGAGGCCGATCGTCGTCTGGTTCGACGATCCCCGCAGCTTCACGAGCGGGCTGTTTGCGGCGTCGCCCAGCAGCTTCTCATACTCGACATAGGCATGGACTTCCCACTGCGGATTGATGCGATAGGAGATCTGGCTGCCGAAGCCGACCGAATGCGCACCGCCCCTAGCGTCGTACATCGGCAGTCCCGACGCCATCGCCTGCGTGGCGTCGACGCCGAAATAGGGCGCGGTCGCCTTGGTGCTTTTCCAGGTGAAGCGCGGGCCGGCCGAGATCGTGAGCCTTTGGATCAGCGGCACGATGACGTCGGCGGAGACATCGGCGACCGTGCCGGTATGGCCGCCCATGCCCTGGCGCAATTCACTGCGCAGGCGCAGCCAGTCGACCGGAAAATATTCGACGAACCCACCGAGCTCGTATGCGGCCTTGACGTCGCCAAGGCCGGTCAGCTCGGCATATTTGTCGCTCTTGCGCGACGCGACGTATTTGAACGCAGGGCCGGCGCGAAAATTGCCGACGTCGAGCAGCGCGATGCTGGCGCTGTCGCGGGGCCCGCGAAACTGGTCGACCGATCCGGCACGGCGAATGGAGAAGATCGGGATCGGCATGAGCTTCCCGTTCTTCGATCCGACGAAATCCGGCGTGTACTCTCCGCCGATGCCGACCATGACGGTCCAGTTGCCGGAAGGTGACGGCAGCATCGGCACGTCGAACGGCGGGGCTGGCAGTGTGAACGCCGTCTGCGCCGATGCCGACTGCGGGATTGCCAGGATCGCGCCGAACGCGGCGAGGAAGGCGGTCAGCAAGGTTTGCTGCGCTCTCGCCGCAGGATCGAGAGCGGCTTCGTCAAAATGCTTCATTTACGGGGCCCCGGACCGGCCTTGCTGGCCTGGTCGACTCGTGTGGTTAGGAGCCACAGCATGTGGTCCGGCAAAATTGCCCCAAGATTGCAAGGGGCAAGCAGCGCCCCGATCCATTCGCGGCGCATGCCGGGCGCGCCGCCGGATCAATATTGCCCGAACATTGCCGGGCCGCGCTCACGCTCCCAAACTTTGCGCGCTAGGGCCGGTCGGCGCCCGCGTTCCTGCCTTTTATTCGCCAAGCTCGCTGCCTTAATGGGAACCCTGCGCACGAGCCGGAACGCCAGACTTCGGCCAGGGAGCGTCACGCTCAGGGTCTTGTTGCCCCAGCAGAGTCAAGGACGTCCCGTGCGCTCCCTCGTAATCGAAGACGAACCGCAGATCGGCGCCTATGTCAGCCGCCTGCTCGGACAATTGCACGGCATTGTCGACGTCGTCGGCTCGATTGCCGATGCCCGTCAGGCGCTGGACAATTTCAAATATGATCTCGCGATCATCGACCGGATGCTGCCCGATGGAGATGCGCTCCAGGTGGTGACGGCGCTGAGCCGATCGGCGGACCGTCCCGCGATCATCATGCTGACCTCCAAGGACGCCAAGGAGGATGTCGTCGACGGTCTCAATGGCGGCGCCGACGACTATCTCGGCAAGCCGTTCGAGCCGCAGGAGCTCATTGCGCGGGTGCGCGCTGTGTTGCGGCGCCCCCGGCAGCTCGCGCCCTCGGTGCTGTCGCTCGGCAATGTCGAGCTGCATCTCGGCAGCAACGAGGCGGTGGTCGCCGACACGAAAATCCTGCTGCGCCGGCGCGAGGCGCTGATCCTCGGAGCGCTCCTGATGCGCCGCGACCGCGTCATCACCCGCGCCGCCCTGATCGAGGAGATCTACGGCTTCGACGACGAGATCGAATCCAACACGCTCGAAGCGCAGGTCTCGCGCTTGCGGAAGAAACTGACCGAGCTCGGCGGCGATGTCGAGATCCGCAGCATGCGGGGCATCGGCTACATCCTGCGGCTGGCAACACCGCGATGACGTCGATTGCCCGAACGTTTGCGCTGTCGCTTGGCATCGCCGCGACGACGATCTTCCTGATCATGCTCGGTGTCTTCATCTGGCGTTACCCGATGGAGGAACGCGAGTTCAGGGCTTGCCGCATTGTGGTCGCCGTTCTCGATCGCGCCACGGTGATCGAGGGGCAAAACCTGACGGTACGCCCGACTCCCGCCCTCGAGGAGCTTAAAGCGGACAGCCCGAACCTCTGGTACGTCTTGTCCGCGGGCGATCTGGTCAGCGAATACGGGAGCGAACGCCGGCCCACCCTCCCCTTCGCGTTTCCCTATCACGGGCCGATCGGCTCGTCCGTCTTCAGCACACTCGACCAGAAGAACACCTTTTGTCTCGCCGTCGTGCAACGGGGCCCGTTGCAGCTTACGATGATGGTCGGCGAACCCAAGGTTCGCTTCGGCCGGATTGCAAGGAACTTCCTTGTCCGCAGCATTTTCGCGATCATCACGCTGGCGCTGGCCTTTGCGGCGACGGTCGCCATCGGCTCAATGCTGGCCGCACGTTTCGTCTCGCGCGGCATCGAACGGGTGGCGCGTCGCGCGCTCGCGATCGACCCATCGGCCCCGCAGGGCCTGATATCCCTGTCCGAAGTCCCCACCGAGCTGAAGCCGCTGGTCGCGGCGCTGAACCGCGCCTTCGGCGAGATCGACGCCTACATCAGGATGCAACGCCGCTTTCTCGGCAACGCCGCCCATCAGCTGCGCACGCCGCTCACGCTGCTGCGCGCGAAAATCGAGGACGTGCCCGAGCCGGCGCTGAGGGTGGAATTGGTGCGCGACGTCCGCCGCTTGACGTCGCTGGTCTCCGCCATGCTTGACCTCGCGCGATTGCAAAATCACGCGATCGAGAAGCGACCGATCGATCTTGCCGAGATCACGCTGGACGTGCTGGCCGATTTCAGCCCCTCGGCGCTGGACGCCGACATAGAGCTTGCGCTGGAGCACGCCGAAGAAGGTCCGTTCCTGGTGCAGGGCGTCGACGCCGCGGTACGCAGTGCGCTTGCCAATCTCGTCGGCAACGCACTCATCCACGCCCATGGTGCGCGGCGCATCGTTGCGACGGTTAGCCGCGGCGACATCTCGATCGACGATGACGGCGCGGGCCTGCCCGACGGTGCGGAGCACAGGCTGCTCGAGCCATTTCAGACCGGCAACAGCGCGGGCGACGGCGCCGGCCTCGGCCTGTCGATCGTCCGCGAGATCATGGCCGCGCACGGCGGCGAGTTGGTCATCTCCTCCGCGCCGGGCCGCGGCACGACGATGAGCTTGCGCTTTTCCGAGGCCACCGCGACGACCAGATCGCCGCACCTCGATCTGCAAACGGGCTGACAAGTCGTTTCGAGCCTTCCGCGAAACCGTCCGGAAACATTGGCGCGGAAAACTTCTTCCGCGTTTCACGCCTGTCGCATCATGCAATCAAATAGATCCGCCGGCGGCGGTCGAATGTTCGCACGCAAGCGAACCTGGCACGGTATCGCCGCGACCAAACCTCCGATTGCCATCTTCCACGGAGATTTTCCAATGCGCGTTCTTTCGATGATTGCCGTTGCCGGCGCCATGATTGTGAGCTCGGCCGACGCATTTGCCGGCGAGCTTCCCTCTTACGAAGTGAAGTCGTTTCCGATTTCGACGACACAAGTGCAGGTTCTCGGCGGCGCCGGGGTCGAGGAGCAGTCGATTGCGCCCGCGATGATCGTCGCCGGCATGCCCGCCTCGCCCGCGCAGATGTCGGTGCTGTCGCCGCGCGTCAAGCGGCTGGCGAGCGCCAACGCCACGAGCGCAGAACGCTGAGACAGTTTTTGACCCCGGCTGCCCTTGCCGGGGTCGTAGCTCCCGCCGTCAGCGTGAGATATAGCCTGCAGCGATCGGCTTGAACCGATAGATCAGATACGGCGTCTTGTTTTCCGCCTTGCCGCCATGGAACATGGCGGCTGCGGAGACCTGAGACGCGGACACGTACATGTACCCGTCGGGAGAGGCAGTAATCCCGTCCGGCCACACCATGTCCGGATCGCTCAGGTAAGTGCGAAACTTCCGGTCGGCTCCTATGATTCCAATCGATTTGGTCTCGACCGCAGTCAGGTAGATGTTGCCCGCATAGTCGATCGACAGGCCGCCATTGTTCGGCTTGTCCGAGTAGCGTTCCACCCGCGCGCTCAGCTCTTCGGCGGGCAGCTTCTCATTGCCGAGGTCGGTGGCCTTGATGCGGTACAGCGACCGGCCGCTGAGTGGCGCGAAATAGACCCATTCGGACCTGGCATCCATCGTGATGCCGTCGCAGCCGACCTTGATGAGCGAAGGCTTGCCGTCCTTGCCAGGCACCGTCAGATCATTGCCATCCACGGTGATCGGCACATTTTCCGGGACGGTGGATCGATCGCCATCCAGCACGCGCCGGGCGGCACCCGTATCCATGTCGATGACGATGATCGCAGCGTGAGAGCCATCGCCACCGGGCCCGATGTTTTCGTCGGCGATGTAGAATTTCCGGTTCTTCTGGTCGATCACGATGTCCTGCGGCTGCGAGCCTTTCACGGTCACGGGCTCCGGCATGTAGTAGATGCGCTCCAGCCTGTTCGCGCGCGTGTTCCAGCCGACCAGCTTCGGCGTGATCTGCGTCCGGAATCCCATGTCGATGATCCACACGACACCGCTTTCGTCGGAACGAAGACCCAGGACGTTATCCAGGTACTGATCGGTGCCCTTTCGTGGCGTATTCCATTCCGCATTTGGAAACGGCTCGAACGTCGTCGGCGATGTCAGCCGCGCCACACGAACGTCGGGACTGAAGAATGGATGGTGACTGAAGATCAGCTGATTGTCCGGCGTAAACGCAATGTTGCCGACCGACTGAGGGAGCTTCGCGAAGATTTCCGCGTTGCCGCCTCCGCTCTCCGCACAGGCTGCGCCCGTGACGATTGCCGCCGACAGAAAAATGACAAGTCGAATTCCTCTCCTCACGCCTTCGCACCGGTCCCTCGCTTTGTTTTCAACGGTTATTCCGGCGCGCATGCGCCCGGCCCGCGCCGGCAACCGCCACAGGATTTCAATGCAGAGACCCAATGCGAGCCGAAGCGGTCGCTCGTTCATCACCGCCTCGCCAATATCGATCTTTGCGAGAGCCACGATGCGCGCTAATTTGGGGACTGACAATTACGCACAGGCCAGTCCTCTAGTATCACGGAGTGAACCATGCAGAAGC
Source organism: Bradyrhizobium sp. 61 (assembly GCF_023073075.1). Taxonomy (NCBI): domain Bacteria; kingdom Pseudomonadati; phylum Pseudomonadota; class Alphaproteobacteria; order Hyphomicrobiales; family Nitrobacteraceae; genus Bradyrhizobium; species Bradyrhizobium sp. 61. Next base: position 178,377 of record NZ_JADPIU010000014.1, read on the forward strand.
TCGGCAGCAAGACGTATGATTGTGCCGTGGGATGCCCCGTGGAGGCCACCCTCGATCTGATCGACGGCAAGTGGAAGGGCGTGATTCTCTATCACCTGCTCGACGATACGATTCGCTTCAACGAGCTCAAGCGGCGCCTGTCCCGGATCACGCAGCGCATGCTGACGCGCCAGCTCCGCGAACTCGAGGCGGACGGCCTCATTCACCGCGAGATCTATGCGGAGGTCCCGCCGCGGGTCGAGTATTCCCTGACGGCGCTTGGGCGCTCGCTCGAACCGGTCGTTCGCATGCTCTGGACATGGGGCAATCAGTATCTCGCGACGGAAGCGGCCCGTGCCGGCGCGGTCGACGGCGCCGTTTCGCTCTCGCCGCGGGTCAGACGGAGCCTGCCGGCAGGCCGCGCGTAGGCGGGCTCCTGCGTATCCACGATGCCTTGCAGCGACTGCAAGTAAATCGCACACGTCGATCAAGACGGCGTCGGCCTACGCCGCGACGAGACACGATTCTCCATCCTCACATGAGGCCATCCGCGCGCCGCCATCAAGCGGCGCGCGCTCTACTTATATAAATACTAATTCCAAATCTGATGATTGAGGGACCATTGCGCCCCTCCCGCACTTCAAGCCATCGACTGCGCTTGTTAGTCGTCCGCCCCGCAAATGATGGGGTCGCGAATGACTACATATCTCAGAACGACGGCAGGATTGATCGGCGGCGCGCTGCCGCTGTTGGCAGGCCTGATGGATGCGGTGCCGGCCGAGGCGCAATCATCGTCGCAGGAATTGCCCGCCGTCGTGGTCGAGCAATCGTCGCGGCCGGCAGCGCGCACACGTCCGTCTCCCTCCCGTCAGGCCGCACAGGCGGCAAGCCGCCGTCGTCAGGCCGAGCGCGCATCGTCGAACGTCGATACACAGGCGGCCGGCGCGAGCACGGGCGCAGAGACCGCGACAGGCCCCGTCCGCGGCTACGTCGCGACCCGCAGCGGCACCGGCACGAAGACCGATACGCCGCTGCGCGAGACGCCGCAGTCGATCACCGTGGTCACCGCCGACCGCATCATCGACCAGGGCGCGACCACAGTGCAGGATGCGCTGCGCTACGTGCCGGGCGTGTTCGCGGACGCCTACGGCGCGGACTCGCGCGGCGACTATCCGCGCATCCGCGGCCAGGACCCGAACATCTATCTCGACGGCACCCGTGTGGTGAACACCTGGAACTTCAATGAGTGGCGGCCGGAGCCATATACGCTGGAGCGCATCGAGGTGCTGCGCGGTCCCTCCTCGGTGCTTTACGGCGACACCTCGACCGCAGGCCTGTTGAACCTGGTCTCGAAGCGCCCCCAGGCCGAATCCGCCAATGAGATCGGCGTCCAATACGGTAGCTTCAACCGCAAGCAGGTGCAGCTCGACTCGACGGGTAAGCTGACCAAGGACGGCGAGTGGCTCTATCGCTTCATCGGCGTGTTTCGCGACAGCAACATGCAGACCGACTACGTCAAGGACGACCGCATCGTGCTCGCACCGTCGCTGACCTGGCGGCCGACCAACAACACCAGTTGGACCGTGCTCGGCACCTATCAGAAGGACACCACGGGGTCCTCCACGGCGTTTCTGCCGCATGAGGGCACGCTCTATCCCGGCCCCAACGGCTTCATTCCGGTGCAGCGTTTTGCCAGCGAGCCTGGCTTTGACAAATACCAGACCGAGACCGGCGCGATCAGCAGCCTGTTCGAGCACAGTTTCAGCGATGGCCTGAAGATCCGGCAGAATCTGCGTTACGCCCATGTCGAAGGTATTTATCGGTCGATGTGGCCGGATCTGAATTTTGTCGATCCGAGCGATCCGAACTATCCGTTTCTCGATTCCAGCAGGCGCACCGTGGCACGCAGCGTATGGAGCCGCGAGACGGTCAAGGATAGCCTGACCTCGGACAGCAATGCCGAGCTGAAATTGCAGACCGGGGCGGTCGCACACAAGGTGTTGCTCGGGGCCGACTACCGCGAGGCCAGGGAGCGCGCGCAATCCGGCTTCGCTACTGACCCGACACCTTTCGATCTCTACACGCCGGTCTACAACGGCGTGACCGCCCCGGCGATGTCACCCGAACCGAACCTCCGTCAGAGCCAGTTCGGCCTCTACGCTCAGGACCAGTTGCGGCTCGGACCGTGGCTCGCGGTCCTCGGCCTGCGCCACGACTACGTCACGAGTGACACGCAGGGATCTCCGGTCGAGAACTATCAGGCGACAACCGGCCGTGCCGCGCTGATGTACGAACTGCCGTTCGGCGTCACGCCCTACGTCACCTACGCGCAATCGTTCAACCCGATCTTCGGCGCTGGAATCTGTGCCACCGTATGCGCGCCTCAGCGTGGCGAAATGGTCGAGCTCGGCTTCAAGTACAATCCGACACCGCGCAATGCGATCAACGGCGCGATCTACGACATCACCGAGAAGAACCGGCTGGCAAGCGATCCTGACAATCCCCTGCTCTCGATTCAGACCGGCAAGGTCCGTATCCGTGGCGCCGAGCTCGAGGTGCTCACGAGTCTGACTCCGGATCTCGACCTGATCGCCGCCTACACCTATATTGATGCCCGCGTGGAGAGCGGCGACAATGCCGGCAAGCATGTCGAGACCGTACCGGATCACCAGGCCTCGCTATGGACGAAATATCGCCTCGCCTGGTTTGGCCTGCCGGGCGTCACCGTTGGCGGCGGCGTGCGTTACATCGGCCAATCCTGGGACGGCACCGACACCATCCGCACGCCGGACTACACTTTGTTCGACGCCATGGTCCGCTATGACAACGGCCCCTGGCGACTTCAGGTCAATGCCAGCAACCTCTTCGACAAGCGTCACCTCACCACCTGCCGGATCGGCGGCGACTGCTTTCTCGGTATCGGCCGCACGCTGCTCGGCAGCGTGACGTACAAATTCTAGAGCATGATCCGGAAAAGTGTGTAGCGGTTTTCCGCAAAGATCATGCTCAAACAATAATCTAAAGCGCGATGACGATTCATCCCAATCTCATCGCGCTTTAGCCACGACCGCTAGGTCATGCTGCCGGGCATGAAGCAGCGCACGCGGGGATGGCCGTCGACATAGTGCTTCCACACCATGGTTCGACCGATCTTGTTCGGCTCGGTGATCACCGCGCCGTCGGGCACGACGACCCATTCGTCGTCGATGCGCACGCGGTAGTGGCCGCTATCGGATTCCCAGTCGACGTCGGCTATGACGTAGCCGTCGGCATCCGAGCAGCATTGCCCGTATTTGCTGTGCAGGCTCTCGAACCAGGGTTTTAGCGGCGAGTTGGCATAGCGGCCGTCGTCGCGCGCCAGCGCCGAGGTCGCAAGCAGCGCCATCGGCCCCAGCAGCGCCGCCGCACATAGTCTGGCAAGTCGCATATCGTCTCCGCGGATCGCAATCAGCGCCGCGAGGGACAGACACCGCCGTCCGCCTTCCGCACGGTGGCGGCAGGCGTGGAGACGGCGACTCGCTCCCCAGCGGCTTTGCGACAGCTATGCAAATCCGGCGCCAGCGCGCATTCCGGAGAACTACGGCCGCACGGTTTTGCCCCGGCCGGCGCGCACGTGCTGCATGTCCAATGCGCCGGCAATTTGCCGCAGCCGTTTTGGAGGCTTTCCTTGTTCCGCGAGGACGTGTACGAAACGGCCGCGGACGCGGGCCGCATCGTTTAATCAACTGTTTCAATTAGAGAAATCAGGTGTTGGCGTGACTGGCATTGGACCGTCAGCGCTATGAGTTCGAGAGAGTTGCTTCCTGGCCAGCAGGATCCGACCGACTTGCCCGCAAGCGAAGTGCAGTTTGCACTCGTGATTTCGCGCATGCTCGAGACGGTGAAGGACGACGCGGATGCCAGGCGGCAGATGGTCTACGACCTCGCCCGCTACAAGCTCCAGGAGCAGTTCACCTACGCCGACGCCAGGAACATCGACCAGATGAAGCGGGCGCTCGAGGTCGCGATCGAGGAGGTCGAAAAATTCTCGCGCGACCAGGCGCCGCTGGAGCGCCTGCCGTCACAACAGCTCACGTCGTCAAAGGCGACCGAGACAGGCGGTCTCCTGGTGTCCGGCGACGCGACCGTCTTGCGATCGAGGATCGAGATATCCCGCAGCAAGCTGCCTGCGATCTCGGGCCCGCTTCTACCGGTGATCAAGCGTACGGCGGCCATCCTGCTTGCCGTTGGCGCAGTCATCCTGATCGTCTCGCAGCGAGACAACATCGCCGCGCTGCGCCGGCAGATTTCGTCCCAGGCCCCGGAGATCGCGCAGGTATCGCCCAAGCCGGAGACGACGATCACGGTCGCCAAACCGGAGATGGTCACCCCTGCCCCGCCTCCCCCGACGCGCGTATTGCCAACCGACTACGGCATCTACGCATTGATCGACGACAAATCGCTGGCGGAATTGAATGCGACCGGCGTGATGGCGCCGGACATGCGCATCGCGATTTCACCGGAGTTCAAGAAGCCTGATCGCCCGCATCTGCCGAACGGCCGCGTCAAATTCATCGTGTTTCGGCGGGACGCCGCGAACGTGATCCCGGAGCGCGTCGAGGTTCGGGTCGTCGCGAAGATCGCCAGGGAGTTTTCGACCGACGCCGCAGGCAAAAATCTGGGCGGCGGAGAAGATGTCGGGGTGATCCGAAACTTCGCCTATCCGTTCCGGGTGTCGCCGATCCCGGGGAAGCCCGAGATGTACGAGCTTCACACCGGCGATTCAGGGCTCGAGCTTGCGCCGGGACATTACGTCCTGAGCCTGGGATCGCAGGCCTATTATTTCCAGGTCGACGGCGAGATCACCGATCCCCGGCAATGCCTCGAGCGGGTCGTCGCCGGCAACGGCACGTTCTACGCGCCCTGCAAGAAGGCACGGACGTATTGACGGTCGTCGAGACCGTCGTTGCTGAGGCACGCCCGGGCCACGCACTCAACTGTCATCGCCCGACTTGATCGGGCGATCCACTATTCCAGAGACAGCGCGAGGATACGGAGGAGCCCTACTGCTTCGGCGCGGGCGCCATCATCGCGCCGCCCTTCTTCGCTGCGGGCGCAGGCGCCGGCTTCGTCGTCGCGGCGGTCGCCTGTGCCGGAAGATATTTGGCGACGATGGCAGGATCGACCTGGGCGATGTAGGCGTCGGGAAGACGCGTCCAGGTCTCGTCCTTGCCGAACAGGGAGATGCCGAGGAAGCCGCGCATGGTCAGCGTCTGCCCGTCCGCGCTGACCGACATCTTGGCCTTCCAGATGTTGCCGTCGCGCGGATTGACCACGTTGCCGCCATCATACTTCAAGCCGTCGCGCTTCATGTCGCGGATGAAGGAGAGCCCGAGCACCGGCGCGTTCTTGCGATCATCGGTGCATTTCGCACAGACCTCGTTCGGGTCGTCGCCGGGGCGCGGAAAGGTTTTTGCGATCACGCCTTCGAAGATGCCGTTGTGGTCGACGAAGAGAAACCATCCCACCGTCTTGCCGTCCTCGATCTTCTGCCAAAGACCCGCGGCGGTTGGCTGCTGCGCCTGTGCGGCTACCGGCCCAACCGCGCCAAGCGTCAGCGCAACAGCGAGCGCGAGGAGCGAGAGCAGCCGAAAGCTGGAAAAGAGAGTCCGCATTATGATCACCTTGCTAAGCCGCCACTGCAATGGCCGCAGACTACGGCGATTTCGCGAACGGTTCCAGCACCAGAAACATGGGGCATTGCCTGCCGAACCCGGTGCCGTCAGTTGACACCGAGCTTCTTTTGCAGACTGGAGGACGAGGTCGTGTATTGGAACACGAGCCGCTTCTCCGGATAGACGTAGCGATGGGCTTTTTGCGACATCAGCGCGCCCTCGTGGAAGCCGCACAGGATCAGCTTGATCTTGCCGGGGTAGGTGTTGATGTCGCCGATGGCGAAGATGCCTGATACGTTGGTCTCGAACGCGGACGTCTCGACCGGCACCAGATTGTTCTCGAGCGCGATACCCCAGTTCGCAACCGGACCGAGCTTCATGGTCAGCCCGAAGAACGGCAGCATGGTATCGCAGGAAATTTCGCTCACGCTGTTGTCGTTGCCCTTGACGGTGGCGCCGGTCAGCTTGCCCTCGGCGCCGGACAGCGCAGTGACCTGCCCGAGCCGCAGATCCATCTTTCCGTCGGCCACCAGCGCGCGCATCTGCTCGACGCTGTGGGGCGCGGCGCGAAAATCGTCGCGTCGGTGCAGCAGCGTGATGCGCTTGGCGAGCGGATGCAGATTGAGCGTCCAGTCGAGCGCGGAATCGCCGCCGCCGACGATCAGAACGCTCTTGTCGCGGAACGTCTCCATCTTGCGCACGGCGTAGTGCACCGAAGTGCCTTCATAGGCCTCGATGCCCGGCACCGGCGGGCGCTTGGGCTGGAACGAGCCGCCGCCGGCCGCGATCACCACCACCTTGCATTCGAACACCTTGCCCGCGTCGGTGGTGCAGCGAAACAAGGGATCGCCGATCTTCTCCACCGTCTCCACCATCTCGCCGAGATGGAAGGTCGGATGGAACGGCTTGATCTGCTCCATCAGCGCGTCGGTGAGGCCCTGCCCCGAAACGTGCGGAATGCCGGGAATGTCGTAGATCGGCTTTTCCGGATAGAGCTCGGCGCACTGGCCGCCGATCTTGTCGAGGATGTCGATGAAATGCGCCTTCATGTCGAGAAGGCCAAGCTCGAAGGCGGCGAACAGACCACAGGGGCCGGCGCCAATAATCAGCACATCGGTTTTGATCACGTCGCTCATGTCGTCTCTTTATCGATCGTTATCGGTTGGACGCCGCCCGGGGGCAGAAGTGACCCTGCCTGTCTAGCCAACGGGGATGGATCAGGGAAGGCATAAAAGCGGGAGCACCCCGCAGCCGCACCCACTTGCCGGGTCAGGATAACTGGGCTGTAACGGGATGCGACATGACGGAGATCAATCGGTGAACGCACCAAGCCGCCTCGATACGACGCCGCGCCTGGAGGACTATCCCTATCGTCTCGGCGACAATGTCCGCTTCGGCGATCTCGATCCGAACCAGCACGTCAACAACGCAGTCTACGCCACTTATTTCGAGACCGGCCGTGTCACGCTGATGAAGAGCCCGGAATACGGGCTGACGCCGCCGGGCCTCGCCTGGATCATGGTGCGGCTCGACATCCATTTCCGTGCCGAGCTGCACTGGCCGAACAAGATCGAGCTCGGCCTCGGCGTGGTCAAGCTGGGACGGACGTCGGTGACCTTCGAACAGGTGGTGTTTTCGGAAGGAAAGTGCATCGCCTCGGCGATGTCGGTCGGCGTCATGCTCGACGAGGCGACGCGGCGGCCCGCACCACTCACCGCTGAAATCATCGAGAAGCTCAGACCCTGGCACAAGCGCGGTATCGAGGTCGCGCCGCCGAGCGTCTAGTATAGTGAGGGACGATCAGGCCTGCCGTTCCGGCGTCGCCACGACGAGCCCGTCGAGTTCGTCGGAGACCTTGATCTGGCAGGACAGCCGCGAGTTCGGGCGCACGTCGAAACCGAAATCGAGCATATCCTCTTCCATCGGCGTCGGGCTGCCGACCTTCTCGCGCCAGGCTTCGTCGACATAGACGTGACAGGTTGCGCAGGCACAGGCACCGCCGCATTCGGCCTCGATGCCGGGAATGCTGTTGCGGATGGCGGCTTCCATCACGGTCGCGCCGTTCTCGACTTCCACCGTACGGGTTTCGCCCTTGTGGTCGACAAAGTTAATCTTGGCCATGTGTGCTCGTGCTGCCGCGATGTTGCGAATGAAGGAGGGTCCGGGCTGTCCTATAACGGGTCGATCCGCCCGGCGCCATAGGGTTTTGAAGCGACGTGAATCCCGCTTCGCGGGAAGAAAACGCGTCAAAACAAAAGACTAGAGCGCGGTTTCTCGCCTTGTCGCCCTAGGGCTTCAGGATCGCCTCGATGGCGGCGCGAGCCTCGGTCACCGCCTCTTTCAACGCGGCGAAGGCGTGGGGCTGGCCATGGCCGGTCCGGACCGCGGTCTCCAGGCTGGCTGCGGCATCAGCCACCGCAAAGGCGCCGATTCCGCGCGCGGAGCCCTTGAGCTTGTGGGCGAGTGCGCCGGCCTCGGCCGGCAGTGCTGCCATCGCCGCGACCAGGCGGACCGCCTGCTCGGCGAACATCGCGAGCACTTCCTGTTCCAGCTCAGTGTCCCCGAGCGTCATGCGCGCGAGGTGATCGAGGTCGAGCGGGCTGTCGATGGGTGCAAGCGGGGGCGAAGGCATCCAGTCCATCCGTTGCAGTTCAGGCGTCATGGCGCAGGCCCCGGCATCGCGCGATGTCCGCCGATCCGGCGGTCAAGTTCCCCCCACCGAAGCATGGAAATGGTTAACGAAGTGTTTGGGCCGTTTTACGCAAATCCGCCTGTTTATTGACGAAAAGTTGCCGCAATCCGGCGAGTCCGGTGGAGAATTCCATTTATTGCTAAGGCGTTACGGCGCTATCCTGTTAACGATGATTAAGATTGTCTTAATCCCGGGCATTTCATTCGCGACGCTCTGCCAATAGGATGTTGCGGAAATTGGCGGACAAGCCGTCCGGGTGGGGACGGCTGGGAATCCGCGTAAGCGGCATGATCCGGTCTGTGGGCTTGCGTAGCGCGCTGGGCTCGCGGGGGGACGCGTACAAGTAACGAGGGCTCGGACTGAACATGGCGAACACTCCGAAAAAGGTCAAAGACCCGACAGAAGTTGCGCTTTCTGCGATCCAGGAAGCCCTGAACATCAGCGACACGGCCGCGGACACCAGCCGCAACGCCTCGATGCGCAACGAAACGTCGTCTCCGGTGGGGCCGCCGGCTCCCCCGATCTTCGACGAGCCGACCTTCGAGCCGCGTCCTGCCGCCAACGAGCGCACCACCGTGTTCGATACGATCGAGGAGCCGCGCAGCTCGCGCCGTGCCGCCAACGACGACCGCGAGACCATCGGCCAGTTGCTCCAGGCGCTTCAGAAGGGCCGCCCTGCCCGCAGCGTCTACACCTTCGCCACCATCTTCGCCGGCGTCTGGCTCGCAGCCTGCGCCGCGCTCACCGTCGGCTTCCTGCCCTCGATCCAGGCTGCCATGGGCCAGAGCGGCGGCGTGCTCGTCATCGCCGGCCTGATCGCGATGTTCTTCGCGCCGATCATGCTGTTCTACTTCCTGGCGAGCCTGGTCTGGCGCGGCCAGGAAATGCGCATGATCGCGCAGGCGATGGCGCAGGTCGCGATCCGCTTCTCCGAGCCCGAGGGCTCGGCGTCCGATTCCATGGTCACCGTCGGCCAGGCCATCCGCCGCGAGGTCGCGGCGATGGGCGACGGCATCGAGCGCGCCATCGCGCGCGCCGGCGAGCTCGAGACGCTGGTCGCCAACGAGGTTGCGGCGCTCGAGCGCGCCTATTCCGACAACGAAGTGCGCATCCGCTCGCTGCTCCAGGACATCGCGCACCAGCGCGACAATCTGGTCGGCCAGGCCGAGCAGGTCCGCAGCGCCATCTCCGGCGTGCAGATCGATCTGCGCCACGACATCGCGCTGATCTCGGACGCGATCGCCTCGCGCGTCGACGAGGTCGCCAAGAGCATCACCGGCGCGCTGGAAGAGCGCGGCGCCCACATCACGGGCGCACTGAGCAACGCCGGCGACAACATGATCCTCGCGCTCGGCGAGCGCGGCGGCGACCTGCTCGACCGCCTCGAGGAGGCCAGCAACGAGACCACGCGCGCCGTGCTCGACGCCAGCGAGCGGCTGACCACCAGCCTCAACTTCAAGACCGGCCACGTCCACGACGAGTTCGTCGACCTCGCCGACCGCGTCCACGAGATGCTGAACGAGCGTATCGACCGCATCACCGGCGAGTTCGAGCAGCGCTCCGCCGCGATCGTCGATGGCATCTCCGAGCGCACCGAGCAGGTGCACGACAGCCTGAAGAATTCGTCGGACTCGCTGCTGCTCGAGCTCGAGCTACGCTCCAACGACCTCTCCGCCAAGATCGACGATGCCGGCAACCGGCTCGCCGGCCACATCATGACCTCCGGCGACAAGGCGAGCGAGGCGCTCGACGCCACCGTCAACACGCTCGTCGCCAAGGTGGTCAGCCAGACCGAGACCGCGCACGACTCGCTGTCGCTGCAGATGAGCGCGTTCGACGAGCTGGTGAAGAACCAGGGCACCGAGCTGGTCGAGAGGTTCGCCCGCGACTCCGGCACGCTCGGCGCGCTGATCACCCGCCACATCTCCGAGTTCGACCGCACCGTGAAGACGTTCGGCGGTGATATCGTCGATCGCATGGGCCAGCGCACCCAGGACATCGCCGAGAGCCTGAAGACCTATGTCGACAATTTCGATACCCGCTTCACCTCGAACGGCGGGGCGATCACGGCCGTGCTCGACCAGCGCCTGGTGCAGTTCGAGACCACGGTCGGCGAACGTGTCACCAACCTCGACGCCTCGCTGAACGACAAGATCGTCAGCCTCGACGGCACGATCGAAGGCCACATCAAGACCTTCGACGACCAGCTCGTCGGCCGCGTCGCCGCGCTCGAACAGTCGTTCGACACCCGCGCCAAGTCGGTGACCGAAACCATCGACGGACGCCTCAACACCCTCGCCTCGTCGCTGACCGACGGTGCCGCGCAGGCGATCCAGTCGATCGACTCCCGCCTCACCCACCTCACGACGTCACTCACTGACGGCGCATCGCAGGCCATCGAGACGATCGATACGCGCCTCAACTATCTCGCGACCTCGCTCACCGATAGCGCATCGCAGACCATCCAGTCGATCGATACGCGGCTGACGCACCTCACGACGACGCTCTCGGGCGGCGCCTCGCAGGCGCTCGAATCCATCGACACGCGCCTCACCTACCTGACGACTGCGGTGACGAATGGCGCCTCGCAGGCCGTGCAGTCGATCGACACGCGCCTCACCCTCCTGACCTCGACGCTCACGGACGGCACCGCGCAGGCGATCGAGGCGGTCGACCGCCGCATCACCGGCGTCGCCGAGATGATCGACGGCCGCAGCACGCACCTGACCGACACGGTCACGGCGCGCTTCCAGGACATCCACCAGGCTATCGAGACCAAGGTCGGCTCGGTCGCCAACGACATCGACGTGCGCGTAGCGCAGTTCGAGGACCTGCTCGGCTCGCGTGTCGAAGCCGTCGCCGGCCGCATCGAGAGCAGCGGCCGTCAGGCCAGCGAGGACATGATGTCCCGCGCCGAGATGATCTCGACCGCGATCCGCTCGCATGTCGAGGACGCCGAACGCTCGCTCACCAACCTCGTCGTCAACACCAGCGAAACGATCCAGACCGGTGCGCGCACCGCCCAGCAGTCGCTGATGACGGTCTCCTCCGACGTCAACGCCCAGCTCAAGATGACCTCCACCGAGGTCGAGCGCGCGCTGACCGCGGTCGGCACCGGTGCTGCGAACTCGATCCTGAGCAGCGCCCGCGAGGCGCAGTCGACCCTGGTCGCGGCCTCGGGCGATGCCTCCAACCAGATCAAGGGGCTCGCGGTCGACGTCGAACGCACGCTGTCGGCGGCCGGTTCTGCCACCGCGGCCTCGATCCTGGCCGGCGCCCGCGAGGTGCAGACCACGCTCGTCACGGCGTCTTCGGACGCGGCCAACCACGTCAAGACCCTCACCGCCGACGTGCAGCGTTCGCTGTCGCTGGCCGGCGCCACCACGGCGGAATCGATCACCGCCGGCGCCCGCGATGCGCAGAGCGCGCTGATCGCGGCCTCGACCGAGACCGCCAACCAGATCAAGGCGCTGTCCTCGGACGTGCAGCGCTCGCTCTCGATGGCCGGCACCTCGACGGCCGAGACCATCATGACCGGCGCCCGCGAAGCCCAGACCACGCTCGTCAACGCGTCCTCGGATGCGGCGACCCAGGTCAAGTCGCTCGCGGTCGAAGTGCATCGGTCGCTCTCGCAGGTCGGCCAGTCGACCGCCGAGACGATCACGACCAGCGCCCGCGACGCCCAGAGCACCCTGCTCTCCGTCTCGGCCGAACAGACCAGCCAGGTCCGTTCGCTGGCGGCCGAGATGCAGCGCGCGCTGGCGACCGCCGGCGGCGCCACCATCGAGGCGCTCACCAGCGGCGTGCGCGAGGCCCAGGGCACGCTGATCACCGCCTCGACGGACGCGGCAAGCCAGATCAAGTCGCTGACCACGGACATCGAGCGCACGCTGACCTCGGTCGGCGCCGACACCGCCTCGACCATCCTCAACAGCGCGCGTGAGGCGCAGACCTCGCTGACGTCGACGTCGGCGGATGCCGCAAGCCAGATCCGCACGATCTCGACCGAGATCGAGCGCGTATTGAGCACGGCGACGACCAACGCCACCAACGACATCCAGACCAGCGCGCTCAACGCCCAGAACGCGCTGATCAACGCCTCCAACGAGGCAAGCTCGCGCGTCAAGTCGAGCTCGGCCGACGTCGAGCGTTCGGTGCTCGCCGCCAGCAGCAGCTTCGGCCAGGCCATGACCGGCAAGACCGACGAGATCGTCACCTACGTGCAGCAGCAGGCCGACCGTCTGTCGAACATGATCGACTCCAAGCGCGGCGCGCTGGTCGATGCGATCGGCTCGAAGACCAGCCAGCTCACGCTCGACATCGACCGCGTCACCTCGGATGCGTTGAAGTCGATCGAGACACGCGGTCATGCGTTCTCGCAGACGATGATGGGCAACGGCTCCGAAGTCGCCCGCACCATCAACGCGGCGAGCGAGATGGCCACGGGCGCGGTCGGCAAGTCGCTCAAGGACCTCGAGCAGGCCTCCCGCTCGGCGATCGACCAGTCGCGCCAGGTCTCGATTGCGGCCGTCACCGAGATGCAGGAGACCAGCAAGATCCTGCGTACCGACACGGTGGCCCTGTTCGAGCGTCTGCGCGAAGGCAACATCCTGCTCCAGGAGGTGCTGACCGGTGCGCACGACAACCTCAACTCGCTCGAGCGGGCGCTGGTGACGCGCGTCGCCGACTTCGTCTCGGCGATGAACGACGTCACCTCGCGCAACGGCGCTGCGACGCAGAACCTGGAAGACCAGCTCAACGTCTTCAATACGAAGACCACGCGGGCGCTGCAGGACCTCGGCGAGCTGTCGACCCAGTTCGACGCGCACGGCAAGGCGCTGGTCGAGGCCGCGCAGGTCGTCGAGGTGAGCAACAAGAACACCACCGCTTCCCTCGCCGAACGCAAGCAGGCGCTGGAATCGCTCGTCACGACCATCGACCTGCGCACGGCCGATCTCGACCAGCGTCTGTCGCGCTTCACCGGCCTGCTCGATGAATCGCTGGCAGCCGCCGAAGAGCGTGCCCGCGACATCGCCCGCGTCGTCGCGGAGACCGCCGGCGCAGGTTCCGCCGCGATCACCCGCCAGTTCGAGGCGGTGCGCGTGGCGTCCGAGGAGGAGCACCGCCAGACCATCGAGGCCATGCACGACATCTACCGCCAGACCACGGACGAGGCGGATACGATGTTCAAGCAGTCGACCGAGAAGTTCACCAACCTCGTCTCCAGCATGAAGCAGATGGCGTTCGAGATGCACAACGAGCTCGAAGCCACCCGCAACGAGCTGCGCCGCGGCGTGCTCGAGATGCCGCAGGAGGCCGCCGAGAGCACTGCGCAGATGCGCAAGGTGATCGTCGACCAGATCGAGGCCCTCGCCGAGCTCAACCGCATCGTGGCCCAGCATGGCCGTGGCCTCGACGTCTCCACGACGGGCCGCGCCAGCGCGCAGCGCCAGGAAGAGCCGTTGCTGGCAGCCGTCGGCACGCGCAACACCGAGACGCGCGGCCGCGACACCGGCAGCGCCTCGACGCTGCCGCCGCCGGACCTCGGCATGCCCGCCTCCTCGCGCCGCACCGAAGCGCCGCCGGTCGCGCCCGCGGGCAACGACCAGGGCCGCGACGGCTGGCTGTCGGACCTCCTGAACCGCACGGACGCCAACCAGGGTGCTCCGACCGGACGTGAGGCCCCACGTGGCCGCGCGGCACCCGCGCCGCAGCCGCAGGCTCCGCAGGGTGGCAGCAATCCGCTGGAGTCGCTGTCGCTCGACATCGGCCGCCTGATGGACCGCAACCTCGCCGCCGAGATGTGGGACCGCTACCAGCGCGGCGAGAACAAGGCCTTCACCAAGCGCCTCTACACGCCCGCCGGCCAGAAGGCCTTTGACGAGGTCGCCCGCAAGTACCGCGCCGACCGCAACTTCAAGGGCACGGTCGACCGCTACGTCGCCGAGTTCGAGCGTCTGCTCGACGAAGTCGCCCGCGACGGCCGTGGTCCGCAGGAGTTGCGCAGCCACCTGACCTCGGAGACGGGTCTGGTCTACACCCTGCTCGCACACGCCGCGGGTCGGCTCGGGTGATCAGCCCGTAGCGACAACGAATAGCGAATGAGAACGGAGGCCTCACGGCCTCCGTTTTTATTTGAGCCCGTCATTGCGAGGAGTCCTTGCGACGAAGCAATCCAGACTGCTTCCGCGGAGACGATCTGGATTGCTTCGCTACGCTCGCAATGACGAGGTGACGTCCGTGTACTAAACGCCTACTGCCGCCTGCCGCTCGCGGCGGGCGCCGGCCTCGGCGGTTCGGCCGGCGGCGGCGCGGCCGCTGGCGCGCTGTTGCTGGCGCCGAACAGCACGCGGGTCGGGTTGCGATCGAAATTGTTCACGGCGCGGCTGATGTCGCCGAGCGTGCGGCGGCCGTCGGTCATCAATGCGCCGGAGCGCTTGTCGAAATCCTCGGCCAGCTCGCGGATCGACTTCACCGCCTGGAACAGCTCGCCGCCGTCCTTGCCGCCGGCGAGCGTGTTGAGGCCGAACATGAGGCTGTCGGCCTTGTGCATGACGCCGTCGACCTTGGCCATCACGCCGTCGATCTTCTCGGAGTTGCGCGCGAGCGAGTTGGTGAAGGTCTCGAGGTTCTTCAGCGAGTTCTTCACCGACTCCTGGTTGTCCGCGACGATCTTGTTGATGTTCTGGAGCGTGCCGCGGATCGCCTCGGTGACGTCCTGGAGCTTGTTGGGATCGGCCGTCAGCGACGGGATGCCGTCCTCATCGAGCGGCGGCGGAGGCGCCGCCTCCTCGCCGCCCTTGAGCGAGATCGCGGCGACGCCGGTCAGGCCCTGGAATTCGAGGCCGACCAGGGTGTCCTTGCGGAGCGGGGTGTTGTTCTCGACCATGGCGAGTGCGACAACCCGCCGCGGGTTGTCGAGCTTCACTGAGACCACCTCACCTACCCGGATACCGTTAAAGTTGACGCTGCCGCCGTTGCGCAGGCCCGCCGCCGGGCCCTCGAACACGACGCGCAGGGGGCTGCGCTGCTTGGTGGTGTGCAGCGACTGGAACCACAGCACGAAGCCGATCGCCGCGGCGATCACCGCCAGCGTGAACGATCCGATCAGTACGTAATTGGCCCGCGTTTCCATCAGCTACTCCGGCACCTCAGCCCATCACCGCACGGGCGCGCTTGCCGTGGAAATATTGTCTCAGCCAGGGATGCTGCGAGGCCTGCATGTCGGCGATCGACCCTGCCGCAATGATCTTACCGTTCCCTAAAACGGCGATGCGGTCGCAGGCTGTGTAAAGGCTGTCGAGGTCGTGCGTTACCATGAAAACGGTCAGGCCCAAAGTACGCTGGAGCGTCCTGACCAGCTCGTCGAAATCGCCGGCGCCGATCGGATCGAGGCCCGAGGTCGGCTCGTCGAGGAACACGAGATCCGGATCGAGCGACAGCGCGCGCGCCAGCGCCACGCGCTTGATCATGCCGCCCGACAGTTCCGAGGGAAAGCGATCCGCGACTTCCGGCTTGAGCCCGACCATGGTGAGCTTGGCCAGTGTGATCTCGTCCATCAGCCGCTGCGAGACCCGGAGATATTCGCGCATCGGAAACTGGATGTTCTGCCGCACGGTCAACGAGGAGAACAACGCGCCCTGCTGAAACAGCACGCCCCAGCGGCGCTCGACGCTGCGGCGCTGCGAGGTGCTGGAGGAATCGAGGTCGACGCCGAACACCTCGATGGAGCCCGCGACCTTCGGCACGAGGCCGATGATGGTGCGCGTCAGCACCGACTTGCCGGCACCGGATGGGCCGACGAAGCCGAGGATTTCGCCGCGCTTGACGTCGAGGTTGAGGCCGTCGAGCACGCGCGTCGCGCCGAACTGCACGGTGATGTCGCGAACGCGGATGATCGGATCTTGAATCGCGTTTTGAGTTTCTTGCGCCATCGTCACATCCCGATCGAGGCGAAGAAGATGGCGAACACGCCGTCCATGACGATGACGAAGAAGATGCCCTTCACCACGGAGGCCGTGGTGTGCTGTCCGAGAGATTCCGCGCTGCCCTGCACGGCGAGCCCCTCGACGCAGGCGACGATGCCGATCACGGCCGCCATCACCGGTGCTTTGACGATGCCGACGATGAAATGGTCGATCGAGATGGCGTCGCGCAGGCGCAGCAGGAAGGCTTCGGGATCGACGCCGCCATAGAGCCAGGCGACGAGGCCGCCGCCATAAAGCGCGGCCATGGCACCGAGGAAGGCGAGGATCGGCAGCGCCAGCACCAGCGCCAGCATGCGCGGCAGCACCAGGACCTCGATCGGGTCGAAACCCATCGTGCGCAGCGCGTCGATCTCCTCGCGCATCTTCATCGAGCCGAGCTCGGCCGTGTAGGCGCTGCCCGAGCGCCCCGCGACCATGATCGCGACCAGGAGGACGCCGATCTCGCGCAGCACCAGCACGCCGAGCATGTCGACGACGAAGATGTCGGCGCCGAACCTGCGGAAATGAAAAATGCCCTGCTGGGCGATGATGCAGCCGATCAGGAACGTGATCAGCACGATGATCGGCACCGCGCGCCAGCAGACCTGCTCCATGTGGTGCACGGTCGAGGTCAGGCGGAACGAGCGCGGGTGGATCAACACGCGAAACCCCGCCGCGAGCACCGCGCCGAGCATGTCGACGAGGCCCGCAACCGTGCCGGCGACCCCGGCCATGGCCCGGCCGATCTGCTCCAGCATGCCGGTGATGGTGACCGCGCTGCTGTCGACGACCGGCGTCGCCCTGACCCGCCGCACCTCGTCCACGAGGCTCGAATAATTGGCGGAGAGCCCCGCGATCTGCGCCTCGACGGCGCCCTGGGTCAGGCTGCGGCGCAGCCGCTCGATCAGCCAGGCGCCGAAGGTGTCGAGCTTGGCGACCTCGGAGACGTCGATGAAGATGCTTTGCGAACTGCCGGCGAGCTTCTCGGCGTCAGCCACCATCCGCTCCAGGACCGGCGCGAAGCTCGCGGTCCAGGTTCCGGTGGCGCAGAGTGCCAGCGCGTTGCCCTTGGCAATCCGTTCCAGCTTCGGATCGCCGCTCAAGGTCTCCGCTCCCGTGCTGGGGCGCGAGAAACGGATAGAATCAGATGGTTGTGCACACGCCCTTACCCGGAGAAGGTATCCCCAACTGGTTAATGTTAGTTGCTAGAGGTAACTAGCAGGTTCAGATTTCGCCAGAGTTCAAAATGACTTCCAGCAAAGTTCCGGCCCTCGCGGCGCGAATCGAGCGATTTCCCATCGCCGGCAGTTTCACCATCAGCCGGGGCGCCAAGACCGAGGCCGTGACCGTCGTGGCCGAAGTGAGCCGGAACGGCCTCACCGGCCGCGGCGAATGCGTCCCCTATCCGCGCTATGGCGAGACCCCCGAGGCGACCCTTGCGGCCATCCAGGCCATGCAGGCGGCCGTCGCGGGCGGCCTCTCGCGAGAGGCCCTGCAAGCCGCCATGCCGCCGGGAGCGGCCCGTAACGCGCTGGATTGCGCCCTGATCGACCTCGAGGCCAAGGCGACCGGCCTGCGGGCCTGGAACCTGCTGGACCGCCCGGTGCCGGGCGAGCGCACCACCGCCTTCACGATTTCGTTGGGCACCCCCGAGGCGATGGCGGCGGCGACGGCCAGGGCCGCGCACCGGCCATTGCTCAAGATCAAGCTCGGCGGCGACGGCGATCCGCAGCGGATCGCGGCGGTTCGCAAGGCCGCCCCCGAATCCGAACTGATCGTGGATGCCAACGAGGCCTGGACCGAGGCCAATCTGGAGCAGAATCTCGCCGCCTGCGACGCCGTCGGCGTCACCTTGGTCGAGCAGCCGCTGCCGGCCGGGAAGGATGGCGCGCTGGCGCGGATCAAGCGGCCGCTCGCGGTCTGCGCCGACGAGAGCGTGCATGACCGCCCTTCGCTCGCGCCGCTCCGCGAGCGCTACGACGCCGTGAACATCAAGCTCGACAAGACCGGCGGCCTCACCGAGGCGCTCGCGATGGCCGACGCGGCGCAGGCGCTCGGCTTCGAGATCATGATCGGCTGCATGGTCGCGACCTCGCTGTCGATGGCACCCGCAATGCTGGTGACGCCGCAGGCGCGCTTCGTCGATCTCGACGGCCCACTGCTGCTGGCGCGCGATCGCGATCACGGGCTGCGCTACGACGACAGTCTGGTCTATCCGCCTGATACCTCGCTCTGGGGATGAGCCTTGAGCCGATGCCGCGCCGACCAGATCACGAGCGCGCCGGCCGCGGCCATCGCTGCCATGACGTAGTACAAGCTGTCGCCGATGCGGGCGTAGATCGCACCTGACGCGATCGACGTCGCTGCACCCAGCAACCCGTTGCACGCGGCATAATAGCCCTGCCCCCGCGCGATCTGATGCGATGGCACGCGCTGCACCAGAAGGTTCATTGTGCCGACGATGGTCATGCCGAAGGTAAGGCCGTGGCCGAGCTGCACGATCACGAGCAGCGCCAGCGGCGGCTCCTGCGCGGTGACGATCCAGCGCACCACGGCGCTCACGCCGCCGATTGCGATCAGCGTGGACGGATGCAGCGAGAACCGCGGCGACAGCGCGAAGACGACGATCTCGGCGATCACACCCAGCGTCCAGAGGCCCGCGATCGTCAGCCCGCCGAAGCCATGGAGCTGCCAGTTGATGGCCGAGAACGTGTAATAGGCGACGTGGCTGCCCTGGATCAGCGCGGCCGACGCGATGACGGCCCAGAAGCCGCCATCGCGCAGCAAGGCCTTGCCGGCATGCGTCTCCGTCGTCCTTCGCCTGACATCGTCGAGCGGCTGGAGCAGCAGGCTGGCGGCGACCGCAACGACGGCCCACGCGACGATGATCCAGATCAGATCGCGCGCCGCGATGTGGTCGACGAGAAAGCCGCAGGCGAGCGAGCCCGCGGCGAAGGCCGCCGAGCCCCACAGCCGCAACGGTCCGTAGTCGAGCCCGTAGCGGGCGACGCCGCGCAGCGCATAGGCATCGGTCAGCGGGGTCGTCGGCGTCCACATCATACAGGTCAGCGCATAGATCAGGAACAGCGCCAGCGGCTGCTGCTGCAAGCCGACCGCTGTGAACCCGATCGCGGTTGCCAGCACCGACACCATCATGCCGGCGCGAATGGCATGTCGTCTTTCGGCAAGGGCGGTGATCTGCGGCAGCGTGGTGAAGCGCGTGATCGCCGGCAGCGCATTGATGAGGCCGATCCAGCTTGCGTCGATGCCGATCGCCTTCAGCCAGAGCGGAAAGAACGGCAGATGCGTGCCGGACACCGCGAAGACCGCCGAATAGAACAGCGCCAGACTCACGGCGAATCGCCGCTTCACGGCGGCTTGCGTGGGGATTTGTGATTCGCCTGCCATCAAACCAATTGCGATTCGGTCGATATCGTGGTGATCGTTACAGTAACGCGTAGTGATTTGCGCGACGAGATTGTCATGGCCAACGAAGCATTCGCCCTCTCGCCTATGTCTGCCCGTGCGGCCGAGCCGAACGAGCAGGATTACGACGCGATCCGCGAAGCCTTCATGGAGACCGCGCGCGGCCGCTGGTTCCTCGGCGAATATGCCAAGCGCAACCGCAATGCGGATACCCGCATGGTGCTCGATGCGGTCGCGAAAATCGAAGAAACCCTTGCGGCACAGCGACTACCGGTCGTCGAGGATCGCCTGCCCGAGGCGCTGGTCGAGATCCGCCGCGCCATCCGCGAAGCCGAGACCATCGCGATCGCCGCCTTCGATCCTGCGGCGATCGAGGCCAGCCTCGCGCCGATTCCGCGCGGCGTGCGCATCATCAAGGAGATCTCCTGGCGCTGGCGCGAGATCGGCGCCGACGGGCGAATCTGCGATCTCATTGATTCGCAGCTCGCCTCCATCGAGGCCGCTTGCGGCCAGCTATCGACCATCGACCCCCGCGCCGAGCTCAAGGCCGCATTCGATTTGCTCAGGGATCGGGTCGAGCAGCTTGATGGTGACGGCGACACAGCGCCGCAAGCGGCGGTGCATCCCGCGCCTGCTGCGATGGCCACCGAAGCACCGGTGGCTTTTACGGAGGCGCCGCAGGACATCGCAGCGACTCCCGCGCCCGAAGCAGCGGTCGAGGCCAGCGTCGCCGAAGCACGCGCCGTTGGCGAGGAGGCAATCGACGTCGCCACCGAGCCGGAGCTCATCGCCGGCAATCACGTCGGCCCCGAAGAGGAGGTCGCAGAGGCCGCCGCCTTCACAGAGGTGACTGACGGGGTCTCGCTCGACGCGGCCGCGGAAGCCGAGGACGAAGCCATACTCGATGCCATCGCGCTGGAAATGGCCGCGCCCGATCCGGAGTTCGACGAGATCACCGAACCGGTCGAGCTGGAAGCGGCCATTCCGGAGCCGATGGCCGCGGAGGTCGCAGCCCCGATTGCAGCAGAGCTTCCGGAGCCGGTCGCAGCCGAGCCGGCCGTCACCGCAGTCGCGGAGGAGCCCGCCGAAGACGCACCGATCGCGATGGACTCGCTCGCGCGCCTCACCGACGCCATTGCGGAGGCCGCCGCCGAAGTGATGGAGCAGCCGGCCCCGGCCATGGCGGCCGCCGCGACATTCGGTGCTGCCCCGACCGCGACGCTTCCGATGCCCTCGCCCTTGTCCGCCTCCTTGCCCGAGCCCTCGCTCGGCGCCACCATCCTCGCCAGCGGCATCCTGCAAAAGCCCCGCGCGGCGGCCAACGACCCCATGGCGCCAATCCGCCGCATGACCCAGGCCGAGAAGATCGCGTTCTTCTCGTAAGGGGGCGCGCGCTCTCCACATCGTCATTGCGAGCGCAGCGAAGCAATCCAGAGTCTTTCCGCGGAGAGATTCTGGATTGCTTCGCTGCGCTCGCAATGACGGAGCAAGGTGAATCACCGCACCCTCTCTCGTGTCCCGGACAAGCTGCAACGCGCACGCGTTGCGGCGCAGAGCCGGGACCCAGGCTGTTGCACGGGTGCTCTCGCAAACCTAACCGCGCTACGCGAAGGGGGCCTGCCCGGTCGATGCGTCGACGCCGCCGTCGACCGGCAGGTTCACCCCATTCACGAAGCTGGCGTCGTCGCTTGCGAGAAATGCGATGACGCTCGCAACTTCCTCGGACCGGGCTCCGCGCCCCAGGGGGATACGTTCCACCAGCTTCGCGAACAATTCCGGATATTGCTCCATGATCGGCGTCGTCAAGTCGGTGAGGGTCAATGATGGGCACACCGCATTGATGCGCACGCCTCTCGGGCCAAAGTCGAGCGCCAGGCTGCGTGTCAGATTGCTGACGGCCCCCTTCGTGGCGTTGTAGAAGCTCAAGCCCCGATCGCCGCCAAGCCCGCTGAGAGACGACACGTTGACGATCGAGCCGCCGCTTTCGATCAGGTGCGGAAGCGCGGCGCGCGTCATGTAGAGGACACCGTCGACATTGACCGCGAAGAGATCTCGCCACAGCTGGACCGGCGAGCCCAGGAAATCGATCAGTGCGCCCGTCCCGGCATTGTTGACGAGAATGTCGATCCTGCCGAATTGAAGGACCACGTCGGCGACCAGGCGCTCGACATCTGCGACGATCGAAACGTCGGCGGATCGGATCATGCAGCGATCGGTGCCGAGTTCGGCAGCGACTTCAGCCAGCTTGACCTCCCGGCGCCCGTTCAGCACGACAATGGCGCCTTCGCCGTGAAAGCGCCTTGCGGCTGCGGCGCCGATGCCGCTGCCGGCGCCGGTAACGATGACGACTTTATCCCTGAACCGATCATTCATGCCAATAACTCCATCCGAAACCGCAAGGTCCGGACAAGAGCTAGGACACCGGAAAGACAGCCCGGTTTCAGCCGAACCGGATTCGGTTACGATTGAAATCTGTCGCACGAAGCGATGCGAGGCCGATCAGCCGCAGTTCCAGACCGCGCCGATCGGGGTCCGCGTCCAGCACGGACCGAAGCTGCCGCCATTGTAGCGGCCGCCGCCGAAGCCGGGCCGGCCGAAATAGCGCCATTCGCCATCCCAGCCGTAATACTGCGGGACCGGATCGATGTACCAATGACGGCGATCGCTGCGCGACAGGCGCCGCATCGCTTCCTTCTGCTTGTAGAGCGGAATGCTGTTGCTCAGCGGCTGGCGATAGCCCGGCAGGAAGCCGTAGCCATGCCAGGCCTGTTTGGGGCGTTTTTGAACTGATGCAGCCGGCGCGACGGCGGGCAGCAGGGACAGGATGACAGCAATAGATAGACACATAAGGCGCGA
Organism: Bradyrhizobium sp. 61; assembly: GCF_023073075.1. Taxonomy (NCBI): domain Bacteria; kingdom Pseudomonadati; phylum Pseudomonadota; class Alphaproteobacteria; order Hyphomicrobiales; family Nitrobacteraceae; genus Bradyrhizobium; species Bradyrhizobium sp. 61. The sequence goes on from NZ_JADPIU010000014.1 coordinate 200,951, forward strand.
CATGAACCGACCATAGACAGGCGCTTGCGAGAAGGCCATTCAAATCCGAGTGCGAGACTTTTCGCCGCTTCGACTCATTGGCTTCTCCCGATAAGCTCGCTTAGCGCAGCATGAGGGCTGCGCGTGAAATTTGCATATTCCGGAGTGAGCGGATGTCTGAAACCCCGCCCGTCGGCGCATTCGCCATCGTTCCCAGCAACGACCTTGCCGCAGCGATTCCGTTCTGGGAACGCCTCGGCTTTGCGCGCGCGGGCGGTGACGCCGACTACGTGATCATGACCGGTTGGGGCTGCGAGGTGCATCTCACGCAAGCCGGCGATGGCCCGTGGCGCGTGCCCGAGCACAATCCCTTCGGCGTCTTCATTCGCACGCCCCACGTCGAGGCCATCGCCGCGCGCGTGGACGATCTGATCATCCGCCCCGGTGGCGTGCTGCGTCACCGCGAATGGGGGATGTATGAGGTGGGCATCAACGGACCTGACGGTCTTCTCGTCAGGATCGGCTGGCCGTCAGAGCTGATGCATCGCCCTAGCTGATCACGCCCTTCCGGATCAGGAAGCATCCATACCCCCTGCTGTCGCCGACCTGCACGACACCAAACCCCGCCGCCGCCGCGCGATAGATTTCCGGGCGCGAGAGCTTGCCGGGACTGACGGCGCGGCCAACCGCGCGCTCGATTTCCGCCAGCACCGCGCGCTGCACGTCGGGAACGCGATCGGGATCGTCGACCGGCGCCATCACGCGCACCGGATCGGGATCGGTTCCGAAGCGTGATTCAGATCACGCAGCTTACCACGGTGATTGCGATCACGGACCACGGGCTCGAACGCGGCCAGGCTTCCTCGCAACCAATCTCGCATCGAGATGAGTGCCAGAGGAGCACGCCATGTTCCGCCTAAAGCCTTTCCTGATGACGGCTAGCCTCGTGGGAAGCCTGTTCGGCTTCGCCTGCGGCCCTGCTTCCGCGCAAGTCGCCCCGGCCCAGCCTGCCCCGACCGCGCTGCAAGGGCCGGAGCAGCGGCTCGCGCTGGTGATCGGCAATTCCAACTACAAGAACGCGCCGCAGCTCCAAAATCCCGACAATGACGCGGAGTCGATGGCGCAGTTTCTGAACTCCGCCGGCTTCGAGGTGGTCGCCGCGACCGACCTGACCCAGAACGACATGCTCCGCGTCGTCCAGGACTTTTCCGCCAAGGTTTCCGCGCGGGGTCCGAACACTGTCGCCATGGTCTACTACGCCGGTCACGGCGTGCAGCTCGCCGGCGAGAACTATCTCGTTCCTGTCGATGCCAAGGTTTCGAACCCCACCGAGCTCGTGAGCAACTCAGTGCGCCTGGTCGACGTGATGTCGACGCTGGAGACGATCCCAAGCCGCATGCGCATCGTCATCCTCGATGCCTGCCGCAACAATCCGTTCCCTGATGTCAACGACGCCGGCCGCGGCTTGGCCATCGTCGATGCGCCGAACGGCTCGATCGTCGGCTACTCGACCGCGCCGGGTGCGGAAGCACAGGACGGCACCAACGGCCACAGCCCCTACACCCAGGCCTTCCTCAACGTCGCGCGCGAACCCAACGTGCCGATCGAGCAGCTGTTCAAGCGCGTGCGCCTCGAAGTGAACCAGACCACCAGCGGCGCGCAGATCCCGTGGGAAAGCTCGTCGCTGACCTCGGACTTCACCTTCTTCGGCGACACCGCCGTCGCCGCCACCCGCGCGCCGGTGAATGCGTCGGTCGTGCAGGTGGCCTCCAACCTGCCGAGCCGTTCGACGCGCCAGGCCTATGACTACGTCGTGTCCGAGGGACGTCCGGAGTACTATCAGGAGTTCATCCAGATGTACCCGCACGACCCGCTGTGCGACCACATCCGCTGGCTGCTCTCGAACCTGCTGATCACGCAGGCCTGGCACAAGGCGGTGCTCGCGAACTCCCCGCTCGGCTACAAGAGCTTCTATGACAGCTACGGCAACAGCTCCTATGCGCAATCCGCGCTGAAGCTCCAGGTGCAGCCAAAGCTGATCCCCCTGATGCAGGCGACCAAGTTCCTGGCGCCGCAGAACATTGCTCCGACGTTCAAGGTCGGCAATCTCGGCCAGCCCAAATACATGCCGCTGATGCAGCAGGGCAATGGCGGTGGGCAGATGAATGGCAATCTGCCGGTCGTGCAGAAGCCGGTGGACAGCAACGTCATCGGCAAGCTCGGCAATGGCGGTCAGGTCGTCAACCTGCCGGCGGGCAACAACCAGCCGAACGGCACGCCGTCGCAGACCCCGGGCAAGATCGTCACCCTGCCTGCGCCGACCAACACCAATGGCGGCACGGGCAAGATCGTGACGCTGCCCGCGACCAACAATACGCAGAGCGGCGGCAGCAATAATAACGGTACGACCAAAGGCACGCCTGGCAAGATCGTCAGCATGCCGGTGAATGTCGGCAAGGGTGGCACGACTGTCGATACGAAGCCGGTCGTTCAGACGCAGAACAACCCGATCCGCGTCAACAACGGCGTGAAGCTCAACAACAACCCGGTGAACAAGGTGCAGGTCCAGAACAACCAGCAGAACAACCGCCCGCAATTCAATGCGACCAACCGTGTGGTCAACAACGGCGGCAACAACTTCCGGCAGTCGATGAACCAGGCGCCCTCCATGGGCAGCGGCAACAATCACCGCGGCTTCATGCGCTGATCGCCACAAGCGAAACGACAAAGGGGCGGAGCGGTGACGCTCTGCCCCTTCTTCATGCCGAGGAATAGACACGATCAGCTCGACTGCAGCCAGTCCTTACCTCGTGGCGCGGCCCGAGCGCGCGCCTCGTCCTTCGAGACGACCGCTTCGCGGTCTCCTCAGGATGAGGCTCATCAGCATCGGTGCCGGTTGAAACTTCTGCCGCGCATTCCGACCTCATCCTGAGGAGCCCGCGAAGCGGGCGTCTCGAAGGATGGGCTACGGGGAAACCGCTCTCAGGCCACCAGTTCGGCAAACAGATCCGCATCGACATTGCCGCCGGAGAGCACGATGACGACGTTCTTCCCGGCGACGTCGAGACGTCCCGCAAGCAGCGCGGCAAGACCGACAGCACCGCCTGGCTCGACCACGAGCTTCAACTCGCGATAGGCAAACGCCACGGCAGCGCCGACTTCCTTGTCGGATGCCGTCACGCCGCGCGCCAAGAGCTTGCTGTTGATCGCAAAGGTCATCTCGCCGGGGATCAGGGCCATCAGCGCATCGCAGATGGTGCGGCCCGCAGGCCCATGCGGCTCGCGGTGGCCGGCGGTCAGCGAAATGCCGTGATCGTCGAACGCCTCGGGCTCGGCCACCACGATCTCGGCGAGCGGATAGCGCGCCTTCACGGCCGTGGCGACACCCGCGATCAGGCCGCCGCCGGAGGCCGGCGCCACCACGATGTCGGGACTGAGGCCGAGCGCAGCCATGTCCTCCGCGATTTCGCGACCTGCGGTGCCCTGCCCCGCGATCACGAACGGATCGTCATAGGGCCTGACCAGCGTCGCGCCGCGCTTCTCGGCGATGCCGCGCGAGATCGCCTCGCGGTCGTCGCGATCGCGATCGTACAGCACCACCTCGGCGCCATAGGATTTGGTGCGCTCGCGCTTCGACAGCGGCGCATCCGCGGGCATCACGATGGTCGCGTGCATGTCGAGGATCTTGGCAGCCGCCGCCACGCCCTGGGCGTGGTTGCCGGACGAGAACGCGACGACGCCGCCGGCGCGCTTATCCTGCGGGATCGAGGCGACCTTGTTGAAGGCGCCGCGGAACTTGAAGGAGCCGGTGCGCTGGAGCATCTCCGGCTTCAGGAAGACCTTTGCGCCGACGCGCTCGTTGAGCACGGGAAAGGACAACAGCGGGGTGCGGATGGCGAAGGGCGCGATCACGCGTGCTGCTGCATCGATATCGGCAGGGCCGATCGGGAGGAGCTGTTCGGTCATGCCTAATGTTATCGCGCCGGACGAGGCGCGGGGCAAGACACCTGCGCGCGATGAACCTTGGTTTTCAGGCTACGAAACTAACCGGCTCCGCCCCATTCCTGCCTGGAAGCACCGCTCCGACCGCCCTGATGCTATCGACGAAAGCCCTCGCCGAGGCCTCCCAGGTGTAATTGGCGGCAAATTCGACGCAGTCCTGCCGGGACACGTCGAGCGCAGCGAAGCAGGCGTTGCGCAGATCGTGGTCGAGGGCGCCGACCGGTGCATCGCCGATCACGTCGCGGGGGCCCTTCACCGGGAACGCCGCAACCGGCAGGCCGCTGGCGAGCGCTTCCAGCAGGACCAGGCCGAACGTGTCGGTCTTGCTGGGGAACACGAACACGTCGGCCGCCGCATAGATTGCCGCCAGCGCCTCGCCGTGCTTCTCGCCCAGGAAGATCGCATCCGGATAGGCTTCTTCCAGTGCGACCCGCGCCGGGCCGTCGCCGACGATCACCTTGGTGCCGGGCAGATCGAGATCGAGAAACGCCTCGAGATTCTTCTCCACCGCAACCCGGCCGACCGAGAGAAACACCGGCGCCGGCAGGCAGAGGTCGATCCCACGGGGGTGGAACAGGCTGGTGTCGACGCCGCGCGGCCACAGCACGACGTTGTCGAAGCCGCGTTCGCCAAGCTCGCGGGCGAGCGCCGGCGTTGCCGCCATCACGGCGCGGCTGGGCGCGTGAAATCGGCGCAGCGCCCGCCAGATCAGGGATTCCGGAACCGGCACGCGGGCGCGGACATATTCGGGAAAGCGGGTGTGGAAGCTGGTCGTGAACGGCAGCTTGCGCTGGCGGCAGTAGCGGCGGACCATCAGGCCGATCGGCCCCTCCGTCGCAATGTGGATGCTGTCGGGGCGCGCCTCTTCGATCAGCTTCGCGATTCGCGCCGGGCGCGGCATGGCGAGCCGCACGTCGCGGTAGCTCGGCATCGCGAAGGTGCGGAACGATTGCGGCGTCAGGAACGTGAACTCGACGTCGAGCCCCTTGGCGGCGTCAGCGAGCTTGGTCAGCGTCCGAACCACACCGTTGACTTGCGGGTGCCAGGCGTCGGTCGCGACCAGGATGCGCATCAAGGGGCCCTTGTTATGCAGCTCTGGCTGCGACCTGCGGGACCTGTGCCGGCTTCCGCGCCTGATCCGCCCAGGTGATGATCTCGAAATGACCGTCGTCATGCTCGACCAGCGCCGTGCAGCTCTCGACCCAATCGCCGCAATTCATGTAGCGGATGCCGCCCTCGTCGCGGATCACGGCGTAGTGGATGTGGCCGCAGATCACGCCGTCGGCGTCGTGGCGCCGCGCCTCGGCGGCGAGCGCCTGCTCGAACGCGCCGATATAGTTGACGGCGTTCTTGACCTTCTGCTTGGCCCATTGCGACAGCGACCAATAGGGCACCTTGAACATGCGCCGGAAGAAGTTGACGAAGCGATTCATCTGGATCGCGAAGTCATAGGCCTTGTCGCCGAGATGGGCGAGCCAGCGCGCGTTCTGCACCACGAGGTCGAAGATGTCGCCGTGGATAACGAGATAGCGCTTGCCGTCCACGCCGGTGTGGACGGTGTTCTCGACCACGTCGATGCCGCCGAAATGCGTGCCGTAATAGTTGCGCAGGAACTCGTCGTGATTGCCGGGAATGTAGATGACCTTGGCGCCCTTGCGCGCCTTGCGCAGCAGCTTCTGGACCAGGTCGTTATGCGATTGCGGCCAGTGCCAGCTCGATTTCAGCGCCCAGCCGTCGACGATGTCTCCGACGAGATAGATCGTGTCGGCATCGTGGTATCGCAGGAAGTCGAGCAGCAGGTCGGCTTGAGAACCGCGGGCTCCGAGATGAACGTCGGAGATGAACAACGTGCGAAAGCGCCTTTCAGGGCTCTCGTCACTCACATCGTAACTTCCCATGCGACAGCCTGTAACAATATCCCGTGACAGGGGGATGACCAATGAACCTTTGAGGCACCCTCGGATACGAATCAAACCTCGCCTCGCCCGTCCCGCGAATATCAGTCGCATGCGACAATCAGGCGACATGACGCCGCAACGGCCTCCGCAAGACCCCGGAACCGATGGCTGATCAGGTTAACGGCAGCGGTCCCGCGCGCCGCTGGCGGCCCGGATCAGTAAAATTTGTGGAAATGATGGACCGGCCCGTGGCCGTGGCCGACGCTGAAGCGGTCGGCGGCCGCGATCGCTGCGCTGATCCAGGCCTTGGCGTTCCGCACGGCGCGCTCGAGATCCTCGCCCCTGGCAAGCCCCGCCGCGACGGCCGAGGACAGCGAGCACCCCGTGCCGTGGGTGTTGCGGGTGGCGACGCGCGGCGCCGCAAGCGCGATCGTGTTCTCGGCCTCGACGAGATAGTCGATGCTTTCGGCGCCCTCGCCGTGCCCGCCCTTGATCAGGACCGCGCGGCAGCCCAGCGCCAGCAGCCGGCGTCCCTGGCTCTCGATCTCGGCCTCGCGTGTCGCGACGGGCTCGTCGAGCAGAGCCGCGGCCTCGGGCAGATTAGGCGTGATCACCGACGCCAGCGGCATCAGTTTCTTGCGCAGGGCTTCCACCGCCTCCGCGGCGAGCAGGCGATCGCCGGAGGTTGCGACCATCACGGGATCGAGCACGATATGCTCGGGCTTCCAGCGCGACAGCGCCGCTGCGATCGCATCGATGCTGGCGGCCTGCGCCACCATGCCGATCTTCACCGCGCCGACCTCGAGATCGGAAAACACGGCATCGATCTGCGCGGTGACGAAGTCGGCGGGCACCGCGTGGATGCCGGTGACGCCGCGCGTGTTCTGCGCGGTCAGGGCCGTGATCGCGGAGGCGCCATAGACGCCGAGCGCGGCAAAGGTCTTCAGGTCGGCCTGGATGCCGGCGCCGCCGCTCGAATCGGAGCCGGCGATGGTGAGCGCCACGGGCGTCGTCATGGGGCGATTTTCCGCGTTTTTGAGACCATCGCCCGTCCTAGCGCGCACCCCGGTGGCCCGCAAGTTCGCTTGCTAAATCCGGCCGATTTTGGCCTATTAGCCGCCAGATAAGCTTCGGAGTGACTGCAATGGTTCCTTTTTTCGTCCAGATCAAATGCAAGCTCGGCCAGTCCTACACGGTCGCCAACGCGCTTGCCGAAGCCGAGATCGCCTCCGAGATCTACTCCACGGCCGGCCATTACGATTTGCTGGTAAAGTTCTACGTCGATAAGGACACCGACATCGGCCACTTCATCAACGAGAAGGTGCAGGTGCTGCCGGGCATCCAGGACACCCTGACCATCATCACCTTCAAGGCGTTTGGCGCGAGCTAGGGTGTGCACTCACAGAGGGCCGGATGGGAAGTACGCTTCCGAGACAGCGCAGCGGACCAATTGTACTCAAAGTGAGTTCTTCGGATTTTAACCATCGCGCACATCATCCAGCGCTCGACACCCTCTCGCACTGGCAAGGCCCAACGCGCTTCATCGATGACGGCCGCGTCGACATCGCGCCAATGTCCGGTCAAAAAACGGATAGTCTCCAAGTGGTTGGGGCCTTTGCATCGTAGCCCACGCGCTTAGGTCCGCGGAGGAACAATTCGGCGGCCCGATCGCTTGCACCTATGCCGCGCGCAAAGTGTGAAATATTTCATTGAACATACAACCCTGGAATGCTCTTTTCGCACGGATCGTGAGCGCCGGGGGCCGGCAATGCCCAAAGGACCGCTTGTTTCGATAGCAGTGGCTGTCTGGGTGCTTTGCACAGACGGCTTAGCCTGGGCGGTTCGCCCAGCAGCGATAGACCCCGCTGCCATCCTCCGTAACCAAGTCGACAAGATTGGTCCGGGTTCAGTTGTCTTTAATCCTCCGACGGAAATGACGGTCGGCTATCAGGAGCCAATAACCGTCCGGCCGCACCAACGTCATGGCGTGGCTCAAACTGAACAGATCGAGGTTGGCAGCTTCATGCGGGCTCGCCTATTCGGTGAAGGATTCACGGCAACAACGAGTAGCGATGACGCGCAAGCCGCGTGGCTTTATGCTGAGCTTCCAGCGAAGTCGGGCGACCAGACCGGTGCACCGCGCGACAAAATGTATCTCTTCGTTTCGCGAGTTCTGGGCAGCACGGAGGAGGTCTGGCAGGCAATCTTCGCATCCGATCGCCTAACTTATCGGCCACCCCGTCTCGTCCTGTACACAAGCGCCACCTACGCGGCCTGCGGATTAGCCGAGAAAATCATGGGACCATTCTATTGTCCTGATGATCAGAAAGTCTACCTCGACCTTTCGTTCTTCCAAGAGATGCAGACTGACCTTCACGCCTGCGATTCGAGCGGCGCCGACTGTCAACTTCCTCAGGCCTATGTGATAGCCCACGAAATCGGACACCACGTTCAGAACTTGCTGGGAATTATGCCAAAAGTGCGCGAGCTTCAAGGGAGCATGGAAACGGAGGCGGAGAGAAACCGGTTACAAGTTCGTCTCGAATTGCAGGCCGATTGTCTCGCCGGCATTTGGGCGCGTAAAATTAAAGAGAAAGCGAAGGTCAACGCGAGCGACATAGCAGCGGCAATTCGAACGACAGAAGCACTAGGCAATGACACCCTGCAGAAAAGTGCCTTGGGGTACGTAGTGCCTGACTCGTTCACTCATGGCAGCGCTGCGCAGCGCCATCATTGGTTCGATGTCGGTTACGCGACTGGATTGGTGAAGAGCTGCAACACCTTTGCTGGAGCGCGGCAATGAGGCCCGACCTTCCCGACTCTCAACAGCCGATGTCCGACGACGACTGCGTACTACCGAGCGGGGCCCGCTGGGGAGCCCCCACTGGACGAAGAGAAACTCCGCGACGAACGCCTGCCCGGTCTCTTGCATTTTCATTTTGAGGGGAGTGCCGTGCCCCAGCATTGGTTGAAATACCTAGCTGTTTGGTCAATTGCTTTCGCAACGGGCTTCGGGAGCAGCTACGCGCAACCGATCGTCGCCGAGCGAGACGTCCTTCAAATTTGCGAAGCGTTTTCGCGGAAGGCCCCAGAGCGAATGCCGGCAATTGTTCAGCCGGAAGCTGCCAAAAATTTCGTTGGGAGATACGCTCGCTTTTCGGACCGGCTACGAGGCTGCCTATCGGCAGCGGAGCGCGAGCGTGAACCAAATAGCGTGACTTTTTTGATTCAGAACACACGGTATGAGAGTTACTGGAAGTTCCTCACTGACTCCAACTCAGTTCAATGGATTTCTATCGAGAGGTTTAGGCCCGTCACGCTGGCAGATGATGAGCCATGGCGCGCGCCTTTTGACGTGATAGCAGCCCCGATCAGGCCAACGATTAAACCCGGCGGCACCAAAATAGACCCGGATATCCAAGGCGGCGCGATTCAGAAAGGGAATCAAAGTACAGCGAGCGGGGCTAAAGATACGGACAAATCCGTAGAAAGCGCAGCGCAAGACTCCAGAATCGACACACGTATCGTTGAGTTTTTCTATGCAACGAACCGCAAACAGTCGGACACTCCCCCCGATGTCGAAGGCCATCCCCAGCCCGCATTCACAAGCGACGGACCTCCTGTCTACAGCTCAAACGGCTGGACCGCTGTCAGCGGCTACACAGGCGAGCGCAACCCTGATCTGAGTGTCGGGATCGTTCGCGTCCGGGTGCCTGAAGGACACCACATCGGAAACATAGAATTGCCCCCGAGCCTTAAGCTCTTCGGATTTGAGTTGAGAAGAGACACACTTGACCCAACGAAGCATTTTACTATTCGCAGCATCGAGAAAACAGACGAAGCGAAATGGATAAAAACGCTAGCGTCAACGAAGAAGAAAAAGGCTCTCGTGTTTGTCCATGGCTTCAATACCAAATTCCGCGACGCCGTCTTCCGGGCAGCGCAGATAACTTGGGATCTTCAGTTCAGAGGCACCACAATCTTATTCTCATGGCCGTCTCGCGGGGATATCGCGGACTATCTCTATGACAAAGAAAGCGCGTTGGCTTCGCGCACGGCCTTTCTTCGCGTGATCGACGATCTTTACAAAGCCGGATATGACGACATCGATGTGATAGCTCACAGTATGGGGAACTTGATCGCAGTTGAGGCCCTATCAAATAGCGCCGCGACACGATCACCCACGGCTATCGCGCAGCTGATTATGGTCGCCCCCGATGTGGACCGAGACATGTTTGTTCAAGACATTTCCGGCGTTGCAAAGGTCACTAAGGGGCTTACACTTTACGCATCCAAGAACGACAAGGCCCTGCAGCTATCGAAGCGTATTGCCGGAGGTATCCCGCGCGCAGGAGATGTACCTGATGCCGGGCCAGTTGTTTTGCCTGGACTTTGGACGATTGATGTCAGTCTAATTGGAGATGAACTGTTCGGACTAAATCATAACACGTTCGCCACAACACGAAATGTGCTTAACGATCTTGCGATACTACTTATGGAAGGCAAGCCTCCACCACGGCTAATTGAAATCCGGGGCTTCCCTGAGCCTCCCCAAAAAGCCGCGTACTTCCGCTACATACCCTAGACTAGGGCGCGTTTTCATAAATCGCGATGCGTAGATCAGTCCCCTTCGATGTCCACTATGGCTCGGCAGCGGCGCAAAGGCGGATCCACTTATGGTCCGAGTTGGGGCCATTTAGCTGACATCGGTCCGAACCGCGGCCGAGCCCGTTAGCGGCCATGAGCACTCGCTTGCTATCGTTGCAGGATGTCTCCCAAAATTCCGACAGCTACTGACGCGCGGCCGACAGCGGTGACGAATGGTGGTGCGCGATCATCCATCGACCGTCGCGCTTCACAAGCACGAAAGTAAAGCGTGATGGCCGGGGTGTATCGTTCTCTGCAGCTCGAGCAAAATTGTAAAATCCGATTCCCAAGACGGATGTCTCGCTGAGGACGAGCGTTCGTATCTCGACAATCGAGTTCTTGCGACCGCTTCCCGGCAATTCCTGAAAATATTTCCGTATCCCCTCTGTTCCTTCGGAAATTGCCGGGCTTGTCGTTCCAAGCAAAACCGCGTCGGGGGCGTATAGACCTACGAGCGCGTCGCGGTCGTTTGCACTATACGTCGCTGACCATTGATCGATCACAGCGTTGGCCTCTTCTGCAGGCCCCGCAAACGCAACCGTTCCAGAAGCGCCAAACAAGAAACAAAACGCCAGCGCCAGAAATTTCATCATAGCCTCCAGGTTTCATCGAGTTCTGTAACATACTTGAACAACGTTCGCCTTGCACCACAGGTATGGAAGGTCAGTAGCGGTCGTAAACCGTTGCCCTGTCCGACGAGTTGGCGTTTGAAATTGGTCAGCCTGTTCTCCAATAGCGGACATGAATACGGCACTCGGCGGCTGCGGCCTAATGGGGCGATATTTATCGCCTTAGGAATACACGCCCTTCTGTAATGGGCCCGATGATGTCAAGCCTCCCGAGTGAACGTCACGCCGCCGAACTCATGCTTCTGTCCGTGGTCAACGCCTGGGCGGCTGACC
>NZ_JADPIU010000100.1:0-1273 GCF_023073075.1 Bradyrhizobium sp. 61
CTTGATGTTCAGCCCGGGGACATGACCGACGGGTGTTCGGGGACATAGCCGACACTTTTTCCGCTCGCCAAGTCGATGATAGCGACTTGGTGGGCGGCAAAGAAGACCCCGTATTGCGCATCGTTTGCCGAGGGGCGGATGGCGAGGCGCTCACCACGGAAGGCCTGTGGCACTTTCCAAAGACATCCCTTGAAGCTGACATAGGCCTTGGTCGTGGAGACGCGGCGCACGATCTCATGGCTGTCGTATTCGACCTCCGGCAATCGCTCGGGCATGGCCCGCTGGCTCGGCCGATATCGACTAGCCGGGACCTGTTGCCCGAGCGCTTCGTGCGGTCGCTCGAAGTTGTAGACCTCCCGCCAGGCGTCGAAGGCACGCTGTGTTTCTGCGAGATCGCGGAACTGCCGCAGCGCGAACACCTCAGCCGCGAGCGTGCGGTGGAACCGTTCATTCTTGCCGCGGCTTTGCGGATGATATGGGCGGCTGTGGATGACGGCGACGCCAAGCTTGAGCAGCCAGACCGAGAACCGTGTCCATCGTTCGCCGGAAGGATCACCCCAGGGTGAACCATTATCGACGAAGAAGGCCTCCGGGAGACCATAATGGCGAAAGGTCTTCTCCAGGCGGCTGCGCACGGTATCTGTGCGTTGATCTGCACAGGCCTGCAGGCACAGATCATAGCGCGAGTGGTCGTCCACGACCGTCAGAGGATGGCATTGGACATCATTGCCGAGCCGAACCCAGCCTTTGAAGTCCATCTGCCACAACAGATTGGGTGCCGGCATCTCAAAACGCTGGCTGGCCACCGCACCGCCGATCGGAGGCGTGATGCGGCCAGACCGACGCAGGATCTGATGGACCGTTGAAACGGCTGGCGAGTGACGGCCTTCTCGCTCGAGACAACGAGCTATCTTGCGAGCTCCCCATGCCGGATGCGCATCGCGTACCGCGATAATGCGGGCCTCCAGCTTGCAATCGGTCTGTCCCGGGCTCACATGCGGCCGCCGCGAGCGGTCCTCAATGTTCTGGTCGGCCTGCCATCGTGCAAGCCATTTGTAGCCTGTGTCGGGATGGATATTGAACCGTCGACAGAGCTCCCGCCGGTTCGCTCCCTCCTGCATCGCAAGCCGAACGAACTCCCGCCGCTGATCCATCACCGACACCTCTCGCCAGGGCATGGACTTGGCCTCCCACGCTGCCAAATCCCTGCACTATGATGTGTCGGCTATGTCCCCGAACACCCGTCGGTCATGTCCCCGGGCTGAACACTTGA
>NZ_JADPIU010000059.1:0-1204 GCF_023073075.1 Bradyrhizobium sp. 61
AGCCGATTTTTGGTTCGGGTGCCCCTGATGCGCTTGCCTATGCAATTGGCTGGATCCTCGTTTCAGCGGTGATCTACTGGTTTCGTCACTGACGGCGGCCCGTGTTGCTCGTCTCCACGGCAAGCGCGCCGGCGCCGCCGCGGCCGATCGAGCGGGCGATTTGCTGGACGCGCTGGATACGCTGGATGGTCTGGTCGACCATGTTCTGCAGCGCATGCGGGTTCATGTTGGGCGCGCGCTGCAGGAGGATTTCGGCGACGTGCCGACGCACTTCCGGCGTGTTGCCGCTGAGCACGTTTGATCCAGCCGCGAGCACGTCGCGCACTGCGGCGCCGGGGTTCCCGGACAGGATGTTGCGCACCACCCCAAACACGACCTTGGGCTCTACCGCCATGGCGTTGGCATCGGCCAGATTGTCGGCTGTGCGTGACCCACCGAGCGCCTGATTGCGGGTCTCGAACATCGTCATTTCGCGGCCGAGCCGCCGCTGCATCATGTCGTTGCCGGGCGCGAGCGCGGCCGCTTCATCCCGGAAGGCGTCACTGGTGAGCGGGCGCGCCTTGTTGGCGCCAATGGCAGCGCCTTGCGCCTGCTCAATCAGCGGGTCGGCGTAGCCCGTGCGAAAGCCAGCCTGCCCCTCTGGCGTGAGCCCCTGGAAGGCTGGAATGGTGTCTTCTGGGCGGCCGCGTAGCGCCGCGGTGCGGCCCTGGTCGATCGCTTCGATGTTGCGCGAGGACTGCGCGAAGTTGGCGTTTGCAGCCCGATAGCCCGGGCTTGCGGCTTCCATCGCCGCGTCAAGCTCACGCACGGCTTGACCGATGAGGCGCGCGCGGTTGCCGTAGCCGTTCTGCAGGGCGTTTTGGGCTGTGTCCGCCATGTCGCTGCGGATGCGCTGCACTGCCTCGAAATCGTTGGGGTCGACGCGGGCGAGCCGCTGCCGAAACGGGTGAAGTGCGCCCTCGATCGTATCGTTCGGAGCCTGCAGCGCCTGCCCGGGGCCGGTGCCGATGGTGCGGTCGATGTTGTTGAGGGCCGGAACAACGTCGACTTGTCCGGCGCCAGCCCGGGCCGCGCCGTATTCAGCATCGGCCGTCGTGCGGCGCGCCCCTTCCATGGCCGTCCGCTGCTGTGCGGCTGTCTGCGGTGCGTCGAAACCCTCAGCTAGCGCAGAGGCGACGCGGCGGCCCTGATCGGCCTGCCGGCC
>NZ_JADPIU010000065.1:0-1165 GCF_023073075.1 Bradyrhizobium sp. 61
GTTCACGCCGGCGGGCCTTACTTCGGTGGGTGCAAATCGCCTAGAAGCCAGCGGCCAAGGCCCTTGGACTTCATGGGGTCTTCAAACGCGGCAAAGGTCGTAAGTACCTGATTGCAAACAGCGCAAGTCGACGCCCCGGGCGCGTGCTATGGCTCGATGCTAACGAGCATCATCCGGGCCTTGCACTTCGGGCAGGCGGGACGCTCAATTGCAGCGAATGGAATGACGGACGAGAGGCGTTGAGATTGGGGCATGATGCTTCCCTCGAACAGGGGGAGCGCACTCTCTGTCACCGGTAGTAATGCCTAGGAGGCGGAGCGGTGGTTGTCTAAGTATGCGCCTGAGGGATCTCAAACGCGAACCAAGGCTGGCAAACTGCGAAGGTGAATGTTGCGGCGCGGGCGCTGTCCGCCTCAATCACCCGCGCCGGGATTTGGCGAGAAGTATTGGAGTTTGTCCGGCTTCCCCTCCCATTCCTTAGAGTCGGGCGGGGGCGCTTTTTTGACCATAATATTTGGCCAGATTTTCGCGTATTCCGCATTCAGCGACAGCCATTTCTCTAGCCCCGGCTCGGTGTCAGGCTTGATCGCGTCGACCGGGCATTCCGGCACGCAGACCCCGCAGTCGATGCATTCGTCCGGGTGGATGACGAGCATGTTCTCGCCCTCGTAGAAGCAGTCCACGGGGCACACTTCGACGCAGTCCATGATTTTGCAGCGAATACAGCTCTCGTTGACGACGAAGGTCAATTAAGCGTCCTTTCAGCAGATCGCAGCAGTGAACTCATTCATGGTATCCGTCCTCGCGGTGCTCGTTCATGGGTTGAAAATGGACGCACAGAAGACCTACATCCTCTGGCTGAATCGGAACACCGAGGAGCAGGCATTCAACGGCCGAGGGGCCCGTGCTAGGCAGGTTGCCGCACATCTCTCTGCCGAAGTGCGTGCAGTCCGGGCAAACACCGAACCGCCGATGCGCACCACCCGTAGCTAGAGTGGACAGCACTTGGTGCAGGGCGCGACGCATCGCAGTTCGCTCTGTCGCGTCGAGCGAATCCACGGCGCGCACCAGAACTTCGAACGGATCGCGTGCAAGCGCTTTTTTGCCCTTGCTCGTCAGTCGCAGACTTACGCTTCGCCCGTCCGTCTTGAATGGCTGTCGGACG
>NZ_JADPIU010000122.1:0-1164 GCF_023073075.1 Bradyrhizobium sp. 61
GATCAGCCTCTTCGGCGTGTTGAAAGCGGTCGCGAGCACGTTCATGTCGCGCCGCATTTCCTGCATGAAGGCCATGATGAGGGCCGCGCTGTCCGCGCCACCGCCCTGCACAGGGTTTCCCTCGGCATCCGTCGGCGCGGGCGCGGTCAACGCCTTGATCATGGCGTTGTGCTGCGCTTCCTCGGCCGCGATCTTCATCTTGGCCTGGCTCTCGGCCTGCATGGTCTGGATCTTGGCGTCCGAGGACTGCTTGTCATTGGCCATCTTGGCCTGCGCCTTGTCGTTCTCGAGCTTGAGCTCGGCGTCGCGCTTCTGCTGCTCCGGATCAGGCTGCGCTTGCGACTTCTCGATACTGTCCGAGATGTCCTTC
Source organism: Bradyrhizobium sp. 61 (assembly GCF_023073075.1). NCBI lineage: Bacteria > Pseudomonadati > Pseudomonadota > Alphaproteobacteria > Hyphomicrobiales > Nitrobacteraceae > Bradyrhizobium > Bradyrhizobium sp. 61. The sequence continues at coordinate 371 of NZ_JADPIU010000122.1, forward strand.
TGAGCCGAGGTCGGAAGCGGCGAGTATTTGAGCAGCGCAAGCCACGTCGCCGGCGGCAGCATCTTGCCGATAACGGGCAGGATCTGCTGCAGCATCGCCCAGGTGGCCTCCTTCTGGTTGGCAGAGGTCGGGCTCTCGTCCACGATCACGTCATAGGAGGTCTTGCCGTCGTAGACGTCCTGCTTCATCAGCGGGACGAACTGCGCCTCTTCCGGGCCTTCGATCTTGATCAGGCGCCCGTCGGATAGATAATGCTGGATCAAATAGAGCAGGAGGCGCCCCTGCTCTTTCCGATAGCGGCGCAGGCTGTCGAACAGCGGCTGCAGAATGGTCAAGGCTGACTGCTTGCGCTGGAGATCGAGGCTTGCAGCCTGCCCGGCCGAGCTCTGCATGCCGAGGATCTCGACATTGACGCCGGACACATCGCGGAGCGACTGGTTCGCGTACTGCATCAGCTCAAATGAGCCCTGCGGGAACGCGGAAACAGGCTTAGCAATGAATTTGGGGTTCGGGCCGGAGATGGCACCGGTCTTCAGGTAAGTGACCTGCTCCTGGTGCGCCCATGACGCCTCGCCGGCCGCGTCATTGTCGAAGAAACCGCCCTTCTCAACCGCGATGCCACCCTTTGCGGTCGAGTTCATGATGTGCATGGTCTGCGACATCCACTTGTTCGACCAGCGCGCCGGGTCTTTCATGGCGCGCACGATGCCGAAGAAGGTGTTCTTGTTCCGGTCGCGCTTGCCGGTCATGCACTTGAAGGAGAAATGCCCCTTCGCCGGCGCATCGCCGATCTC
>NZ_JADPIU010000112.1:0-204310 GCF_023073075.1 Bradyrhizobium sp. 61
TGCATCCGCTACGTCGGTCTGATCAAGGCGACCGGACAAGTCGTGCTCGCCTCGATCGCCTTCAACATGAGGCGGTGGGCCACGATCGCCGCGTGAGCCCCCCTCCGAGGGCGACAACTACAGATCTTGGCAGGCAATTGCCGGGACCAGGGCATTTGCTCCTGACGTCTTCAGCCTCAAGAGCCGATAACGCAACAGGCCCACAAGGGGAGAGGGGAAGAAGGCTACACCGCAGCCGTCGTCACGCCGCCGTCGATGACGATGGTCTGGCCGGTCATGAAGCTGGACGCGTCGGAGGCGAGGTAGGCGACGGCGCCGGCGATTTCGTCGGGTTCGCCGATGCGGCGAAGCGGCGTGGTGGCGGTGCGGCGCTTGAGGTTGGCTTCGTCTTCCCACAGCGCGCGGGCGAAATCGGTCTTGACGAGGCCGGGCGCGATGCAGTTGACGCGGACGCCTTTCGGGCCCCATTCGCCGGCGAGCGAACGGCACAGCGCGAAGTCGGCGGCCTTAGAGATGCCGTAGGCGCCGATCACGGTCGAGCCGCGCAGACCCCCGATCGAGGAGATGATGACGACGGAGCCGTTGCCGCGCTCCGCCATTTGCGGGATCGCCAGCGCGGAGAGCCAGATGTTGCTCTTGACGTTACTGCCCATGATCTTGTCGAAGGCCTCGTCGGTGATGTCGAGCAGCGGGCCGTAATACGGGTTCACGGCGGCGTTGCAGACGAGGATGTCGATCTTGCCGTAGTGCTTGATCGTGCCCGAGATCAGCGCCTCGACCTCGGCCTTGCGCGCGATGTTGCAGGGAATGACGATGGCATCACCACCAGCCGCGATGATGCCGTCGGCGACTTCCTTGCAGGCCTCCGCTTTCCGCGATGACACCACGACCTTGGCGCCGAGCTTTGCCAGCAGCTCCGCGGAGGAGCGGCCGATGCCGCGGCTGGAGCCGGTGACGATTGCGACCTTGCCGGTGAGATCGAACGGGGTGTTTTTCATTGTTGTTGGGCTCCGCTGATTCCATTTACTCGATGTCATCGCCCGACTTGATCGGGCGATCCAGTACTCGGCGGCTGAAGTTGCGTGAACGAACTGCCGCCGCGGAGTACTGGATGCCCCGGCCAAGCCGGGGCATGACAGTCTTCGCGTGGCCTCGATCAACTCAGATCAACCCGCTCCCATCCGCGACGCGGCGCTGGTGGTAGTCGGTGTCGCCAAAGCTGTTCTCGATCATGGTGAGGCGCTTGAAGTAGTGACCGATCTTCGCCTCCATGGTCATGCCGATGCCGCCGTGGAGCTGGATCGCCTGCTGTCCGACGAACTTCAGCGACTTGCCGATCTGCACCTTGGCGGCGGCGATCGCGTTGGAACGCTCCTTGGCGTCCTCGAAATCGCCGGCCATGGTCGCGAACATCGACATCGATCGCGCCTGCTCGGCGGCGACGAACATGTCGGAGGCGCGGTGCTGCAACGACTGGAACGAGCCGATCGCAACGCCAAACTGCTTGCGCGTCTTGATGTACTCGACCGTGGTCTTGAGCGACTCGTCCATCAGGCCGACGGCCTCGGCGCAGAGCGCGATGCGGGCTTCGTCGACGACACGCTCGATGAGCGCGAGCGAGTCGTCGGGATTGCCGAGCGCCGCATCCGCGCCGACCTCGACACCGGTGAAGGTGATGTCGGCGGCATGTAGGCCGTCCTGCGTCGGGTACGACTTCTTCGTCACGCCCTTGGCGCCCGCCGGCACCAGGAACACGCCGATGCCGGCCTTGTCGCGGCGGTCGCCCTTGGTGCGGGCGGTGACGATCAGGGTCTCGGCGTTCTCGCCGTTGAGCACGACGAACTTCTCGCCGTCGATCACCCAGCCGTCGCCCTTCTTCTTCGCGGTCGTCGAGACGTCGAAGAGATCGTAGCGCGAGTTCTTCTCGAGCTGGGCAAAGGCGAGCGTCTTGCTGCCGTCGATGATGCCGGGCACGTGCGCGGCCTTCTGCGCATCGGAGCCGGCGTGGCGCAGGAAGCCGCCGCCGATCACGACCGTTGCCAGATACGGCTCGAGCACCAGCGCCTTGCCGAGCGCTTCCATCACGATCATGGTCTCGACACCGCCGCCGCCGAAGCCGCCATCGGCCTCCGTGAACGGCAGACCGAGCAGGCCCTGCTCGGCGAGCTTGCCCCAGACGGCCTGGCTCCAGCCGCCCTTCTCCTTCATGTACTTCTTGCGGCTCTCGAAATCGTAGGAATCGGTCAGCAGGCCGTCGATGCTGTCCTTGAGAAGCCGTTGCTCCTCGTTCAGATCAAAATCCATTTCTTTGGTTCCTCGTACCCGAAATTATCTGGCTTCGTCATCCCGGGCGCGCATCGCGCGAGCCCGGGATCCATACTCCCGATCGTGGCTATGGATTCCGGGCTCGCGCTGCGCGCGCCCCGGAATGACGCCTAGAGCCCCAGCACCGCCTTGGCGATGATGTTGCGCTGGATCTCGTTGGAGCCGCCGTAGATCGAGACCTTGCGGTTGTTGAAGTAGCTCGGCGCGATCTGGGCGGTCCACTCCATGGCTTCGTTCGAGCCGTCGTCGCCGTGCACGTCGTAGGGTGCTGCGAACGGGCCGATCACTTCCATCAAGAGCTCAGTGGTGGTCTGCTGGATCTCGGAACCCTTGATCTTCAGCACCGAGGACGCCGGATTGGGCTTGCCCTTGCCGTGCTTGCCCTCGTCGGCGACGACGCGGAGCTGCGTCAGCTCGAGCGCCTTCAGCTCGATCTCGCAGGCCGCCAGCTTCTCGCGGAACGCGGCGTCCTGGATGATCGGCTTGCCGCCGGATTCGACCTTGCCGGCCAAATCGCGGATGCGGCGCAGCCGCTCCTTGGAGACGCCGACCCGGGCAATGCCGGTGCGCTCATTGCCGAGCAGGAATTTGGCGTAATCCCAGCCCTTGTTCTCCTCGCCGATCAGGTTCTCGATGGGCACCTCGACGTCGTCGAAGAACACTTCGTTGACCTCGACGCCGCCGTCGATGGTCTGGATCGGACGCACGGTGACGCCCTTCGACTTCATGCTGAAGACGATGAAGGAGATGCCCATCTGCTTCTTGGCGGAGGGGTCGGTGCGGCAGAGGCAGAAGATCATGTCGGCGTGCTGGGCGAGCGTGGTCCAGGTCTTCTGGCCGTTGATGATCCACTTGTCGCCCTTGCGCTCGGCCTTGGTCTTGAGCGAAGCGAGGTCGGAGCCGGAGCCGGGCTCGGAGAAGCCCTGGCACCACCAGTCGTCGACATTGGCGATGCGCGGCAGATACTGCTTCTTCTGCTCTTCGTTGCCGAAGGTGTAGATGACAGGACCGACCATGCTGACGCCGAAGGCGAGCGGCTGCGGCGCCGGATAGGACTGCAGCTCCTCGTTGAAGATGTAGTGCTGCACGGAGGTCCACCCGGTGCCGCCATATTGCTTCGGCCAGTGGCTGACGCCCCAGCCCTTCTTGTTGAGGATGCGCCACCACGTCACCATCTCGTCCTTCGAGAGGTGACGGCCCTCGACCAGCTTGCGCCGCGTATCCGGCGGTACGTTGTCGCGGAAGAATGACCGCACTTCCTCGCGAAACGCCTGCTCTTCCTTCGTGAATGCGAGATCCATCGGATCCTCCTGTGAGCTTCTTTGTTTCGTCGCCGTCAGGACGACGGTGAAATTACTGCAACACCTCGAACAAGCCGGCTGCGCCCATGCCGCCGCCGACGCACATGGTGACGACCGCGTATTTGGCCTTGCGGCGGCGGCCTTCGATCAGGGCGTGACCGGTGAGGCGCGCGCCCGACATGCCGTAGGGATGGCCGACCGAGATCGCGCCGCCGTCGACGTTGATCTTCTCGGGGTCGATGCCGAGCTTGTCGCGGCAATACAGCACCTGCACCGCGAAGGCTTCGTTCAGCTCCCAGAGGCCGATGTCGTCGACGGTGAGGCCGTGGCGCTTGAGCAGACGCGGCACGGCGAAGACCGGGCCGATGCCCATCTCGTCCGGCTCGCAGCCGGCGGAGACGAAGCCGCGGAAGATGCCGAGCGGCTTGAGACCGCGCTTTGAGGCTTCCTTGTCGCTCATGATGACGGAGGCGCTGGCGCCGTCGGAGAGCTGGCTGGCATTGCCCGCGGTGATCGAAAAGCCTTCGCCGCGCACGGGTTTGAGGCCGGCAAGGCCTTCAGCCGTGGTCTCGGGGCGCGGGCCTTCGTCCTGCGACAGCGTCACTTCCTTCATCGACACGGCGCCGGTCGCCTTGTCGGTGACTGCCATCTGCGTCGTGATCGGCGCCAGCTCGTCCTTGAACTTGCCGCCCTGCTGGGCCGCGGCGGTGCGGCGCTGGCTCTCCAGCGAATATTCATCCTGCTTCTCGCGCGAGATGCCGTAGCGCTTGGCGACGACTTCGGCGGTGTCGATCATGGGCATGTAGACCTCGCCCTTGATCTTGAGCAGCGCGGGATCTTGCGCGTGGAAGCTGTTCATCTTGTCGTTCTGCACGAGGCTGATCGACTCGCCGCCGCCGCCGACCGCGATCTCGACGCCGTCGAAGATCACCGAGCGCGCGGCGAGCGCGATCGCCTGCAGGCCCGAGGCGCATTGCCGGTCGATGGTGGTGCCGGCGACGGTCACGGGGAGACCTGCGCGGAGCAGCGCCTTGCGCGCGATGTTGCCGCCGGTCGCGCCCTGCTGCAGCGCCGCGCCCATCACGACGTCCTCGACCTCCTTCGGATCGACCTTGGCGCGGGCGACGGCCTCGCCAATGGCGTGGCCGAGCAGCGTTGCGCCCTCGGTGGCGTTGAGCATGCCGCGATAGGCCTTGCCGATCGGGGTGCGGGCGGTGGAAACGATGACGGCGTCGGTCAAGAGCGACCTCCTGATGGGTGTTGGGTGGATTGTGCTGGTTTCTGCTGCTGGCGCAATTCGTGGCGCGACAATTTTCCGACCGGCGTGCGCGGCAGATCGTCGACGAACTCGACGGCTGCCGGCAGCTCGTGCTTGCCGACCTTGCCGGCGAGCTGCGCGCGCAGCTCGTCGAGCGAGAACGGTTTTGCGTCCGGCTTGAGCTTGATGAAGGCCTTGGCGGCCTCGCCGCGATACTGGTCGGGAATGCCGAGCACGATCACCTCGTGCACGCCTGGTATGGTGTAGATCGCCTGCTCGATCATCTGCGGATAGACGTTGAAGCCGCCGGAGATGATCATGTCCTTCTTGCGGTCGACCAGGAAGAAATAACCGTCGGTGTCGACATAGCCGATGTCGCCGGTGAGGAAGCGGCCGTCCGAAAAAGACTCCGCGGATTCCTTCGCCTTATTCCAGTAGCCCTTGGTGACGTTCGGGCCCTTGATGCGGATTTCGCCGACTTCGCCCGGCGGCAGGACTTTTGTGGGGTTCTCCAGCGAGACCACGTCCATCTCGATCCCGGGCAGCATCAGGCCGATCGACCCCGGCTTGTCCGGTCCCGTCGGCGGGTGGCCGGTGCCGGGCGAGCAGGTCTCGGTCATTCCCCAGCCGCTGCGCAGCTTCTTGCCGACCTTGCGTTCGAAGAAGTTCGCGATCTCCACCGGCAGCGGCGCGCCGCCGGAGCCGATGACGGCGAGCGAGGAGAAGTCGCGCTTGTCGAGATCAGGCAGCGCTGCGATCGCGATCCACATCGTCGGCACGCCCGGGAAGTACGTCGCGCGCTTGATTTCGATGTCGCGCATCACCGCTTCGACATCGAAGCGCTGGTGGAGCGAGATCAGATTGCCGCGGCTGAGCGAGGACAGCAGCACGACGGTGAGCGCATAGATGTGGAACAGCGGCAGCACGCAGATCACGCGCTCGATCACGTCGCCGCGCGCCGCACGCGACGGCTTGCCCCAGACATCGTAGATCGACACCGCGGAGGTGAGATTGCCGTGGGTGAGCATCGCGCCCTTGGGCAGGCCGGTGGTGCCGCCGGTATATTGCAGCAGCGCGACGTCGTCCGCCGTCACGGACGGCCACTCGGCCGGCGCGGTGGCGCCCTCGACGAAGCTCTTGAAGGTGACGATGCGGGGATCGTCGGGGATCGGCGCCTGTGGCGTGCCGACCTTGCCCCAATCGTCGTCCTCGCAGACGACCAGGCGATCGATCAGGCCCTTCTCCAGGAACTTCAGCGCGGTTGGCAGCAGCGCCGCGAGGTTGGAGGTGACGAGCAGGCGCGAGCTGGAATCCGAGACCTTGTGCGTCAGCGCAATCTCGCCGTCGAGCGGGGAGAGATGCGCGACGCGGGCACCGGCCTTCAGTGCGCCGAAGAAATTGACGGGGTGATCGGGCGTGTTGCCGAGGAACAGCGCGACGGAACTGTTCCTGCCGCAGCCGGCACGCAGGAACGCCGCTGCCGCGCGCTCGGCCATGGCGGCGAGCTCGGTATAGCTGATCGGACGATCGCGGAATTCCAGCGCGGTGCGCGGGCCGTAATCGGCGGCGGCGTTCGACAAGAGGTCAGGCAGCGAGCCCTGGACGATGGTGTCGTCCCAACGCACGCCCTCGGGATAAAACTGTTCGCCGGGATGGGTCATTATTCTTGATTGGTTGAGCGAGCAACTAACAGAGACCGTCATTCCGGGGCGCGACAAAGTCGCGAGCCCGGAATCCATAACCACCAGCTGGGGTTATGGATTCCGGGCCTGCGCCTTGCGGCGCATCCCGGAATGACGAGGGTTGAGATGAAGCGGCCATCACGCCGCCTTCGACGCCGCGGCCAGCGACGCGAACGTCTTGCCTTCGGCCGCGAGCTTCTTCAGCAGCGGCGCGGGCTCGAGGCTCGGATCGTTGGTCTCCTTGGCGTAGAAGGAGAGACGATCGGCGATGTGCTTGAGGCCGACGGTGTCGGCCCAGAACATCGGGCCGCCGCGGTAGATCGGCCAGCCGTAGCCGTAGAGCCAAACCACGTCGATGTCGGAAGGACGCGCCGCGATGCCCTCTTCGAGGATCTTCGCGCCCTCGTTGATCATCGGGTACATCATGCGCTCGAGGATCTCCTCGTCGCTGACGACGCGCTTCTTGCGGCCGAGACGGAGCAGCGTCTCGTCGATCAGCTTTTCGACCTCCGGATCGGGCAGCGCCGAGCGACTACCTGCTTCATACTTGTAGTAACCCTTGCCGGTTTTCTGGCCGAAGCGGCCGGCTTCGCAGAGCGCGTCCGCGATCTCCGACTTGATGCCGCGGTCCTTGCGCGAGCGCCAGCCGATGTCGAGGCCGGCGAGATCGCCCATCGCGAACGGCCCCATGGGCATGCCGAATTTGGTGACCACGGCATCGACCTGCTGGGGCAAGGCACCTTCGAACAGCAGCTTCTCGGACTGCTTGCCACGCTGCGCCAGCATGCGGTTGCCGACGAAGCCGTCGCAGACGCCGACCACGGCCGGCACCTTCGCGATCTTGCGCGCGATGGTCACAGCGGTGACCAGCGCATCCGGCGCGGTCTTGTCGGCGCGCACGATCTCGCACAGCTTCATGACGTTGGCGGGCGAGAAGAAGTGCATGCCGAGCACGTCCTGCGGCCGCTTGGTCGACTTCGCGATCTCGTCGATGTTGAGGTAGGAGGTGTTGGAGGCGAGCACGGCGCCGGGCTTGACGTATTGGTCGAGCTTGCCGAACACTTCCTTCTTCACCGCCATGGTCTCGAACACGGCCTCGATCACCAGGTCAGCATCACCGACGTTCTCGATGCCGACGACGCCGTTGATCAGCGCCATGCGCTTGGCGGGCGCGTCGGCCGGGATGCCGCCGCGCGCGGCGGTCGCTTCCCAGTTCTTCTGCATGATGCCCATGCCGCGCTTGAGCTGCTCCTCGCCGGTCTCGATCAGGGTGACGGGCACGCCGGCATTGGCAAAGGACATCGCGATGCCGCCGCCCATGGTGCCGGCACCGAGGATGGCGACGCGGTTCACGGGCCGCGACTTGGTGCCTTCAGGGACGCCGGCGATCTTGCTGGCCTCGCGCTCGGCGAAGAAAGCATAACGCTGCGCCTTGGACTGGTCGCTGGAGACGAGCTTGAGGAAGCCCTCGCGCTCCTTCTTCAGCCCCTCGTCGAACGGCAGGTCGATGGCGTAGCCGACGGCGTCGGCGGCGGCGAACGGCGCTTCCAGGCCGCGCGACTTCTTGGTCATGGCGGCGACCGCATTGGTGAAGATCGAGCGGTCGGCCTTGGCCGCCGCGAGCTTGGAATCGTCGTCGCGCAGGCGCCGCAGCGGACGCTTCTCGGCGAGCAGCTTGCGCACGAAGGCTTCGCCGCCGGACGCCGGACCTTCGACGATCTCCTCGATCAGGCCGTTCTTGAGCGCTTCAGCAGCACCGATCGGATCACCGCCGACGATCATCTTGACCGCGAGTTCCGGCCCGACCGCGCGCGGCAGGCGCTGGGTGCCGCCGGCGCCCGGCAGCAGGCCGAGCTTCACCTCGGGCAGGCCGAGCTTGGCTTCCTTCACGGCCACGCGGAAATGACAGGCCAGCGCGACCTCGAGGCCGCCGCCGAGCGCGGTGCCGTGGATCGCGGCGACGACCGGCTTGGGCGAGTTCTCGATCTCGGCGAGGACGTCGTTGAGGGCGGGCGGCTTCGGCGGCTTGCCGAACTCGGTGATGTCGGCGCCGGCGATAAAGGTGCGGCCGGCGCAGGTCAGCACGATGCCCTTGATCGCGGGATCGGCGATCGCGGCCTTGATGCATTCGAGAATACCGCCACGCACTGCGGCACTCAGCGCATTGACCGGAGGACTGTTGACCGTGACGATCCCGACTTCGTCATGACGCTCAAGCTTGACCACTTCGCTCACGGCTTCCCTCCTTGGTGGGGATTTACTTTTGTTCGATTTCGCGGTGCGGAATTTAATTCCGCATCTTGACGGCAGGGTTATTTTGAAGCACGGACGTTGTCAACGACTCCGCGCAAGAAGCAGATCAGGGATGAAGCGTACAGGCAAGAAGACTGCGACCGATCGGAATTTCGTCGTCGCGCTTTCCCGCGGACTAGATGTTTTGCGCGCATTCCAACCCAGCGACGGACTTCTCGGCAACCAGGAGATCGCCGCGCGGACGAACCTGCCCAAGCCGACCGTTTCGCGCCTGACCTACACGTTGACGAAGCTCGGTTATCTGACACCGGTTCCCCGTTTCGAGAAGTATCAGCTCGCGCCCGCCGCGATGGCGCTCGGTTATGCGGCGTTATCCAATCTCGGCGTTCGGCATTTGTCCGAGCCATTTCGCGAGGAATTGATGCGCGCGACCGGCGGCGCCGTCGCGATCGGCGGCCGCGACCGTCACAGCATGATCTATTTCGGGCAAAGTCGCGGCAGCGAGACGGTCGGCGTTCAACTTGACGTCGGCTCCCGCGTGCCGATTGCAACCAGCGCGATGGGCCGCGCCTATTTCTGGGCGCTCGATGACGAGGGGCGCGCCGAGGTGTCCCGCATCCTGCGCGAACATTACGGCAGCCGGTGGCCGAAGATGCGCGACGGATTGGAACGTTCCGGCGAGACCGTTGCGAAATACGGTTTCGCGATGTCCGTCGGCGACTGGCACGACGACATCGGCGCCGCCGGCGTCGCGCTCAAGCTCAACGACGGAACCGGACCTTACGCATTCAATTGCGGCGCGCCCGCATTCCGCTTCACGGAAGAGCGTTTGATCAACGACATTGGACCGCGTCTGCTGGCGATGGTAAGGAACATTGAAGCGGCACTCGGGGGACTGATGCCGCAATCCAAAAAAGAAGTCAGCAAAAAGCTGAAATCAGGAGGAAAAGTTGCGCGTGTGGCCGAGGGGTTCAGATAGCCTTTGTCATCACCGGGAGCGGTTCGCATCGCCCCTTCACCCACTAACGTGTGTGGGCGAGACGAGATGACGCAGGCACAGCTCGCGCGGGGGACATCGCCCCTGCTCGCGGTTCGCGACGTCAGCGTCGTGTTCGGCGGCATCATCGCGCTCAACGGCGTGTCCTTTGACATGCACAAGGGCCAGATCCTCGGATTGATCGGCCCCAACGGCGCCGGCAAGACTACGCTCTTCAACTGCCTCTCGCGGCTCTATCAGCCGTCGTCGGGCGACATCCTGATGGAAGGCGTGAGCATCCTGTCGCGGCCTCCGCACCGGATCGCCGAGATCGGCATCGGCCGCACCTTCCAGAACGTGGCGCTGTTTCCGAACCTCTCGGTGATGGACAACGTCCGCGTCGGCGCCCATTCGAAGACCTCCAGCGACATCATCAGCGACTCGCTTCGGCTCGCCTGGGTCCGGCGCAGCGAGACCGAGGTCAACAAGAAGGTGCAGGAGATCCTCGCCTATCTCAAGCTCGAGGACGTCGCCCACACCATCGTGTCCGGCCTGCCCTTCGGCACGCAGAAACGCGTCGAGCTGGCGCGCGCGCTCGCGGCAGACCCGAAGATCCTGCTGCTCGACGAGCCGGCCGGCGGCCTCAACCACGAGGAAGTCTATCTGCTCGGCGACCTCATCCGCCGCATCCGCGACGACCGCCACATGACCGTGCTGCTGGTCGAGCACCACATGGGCCTCGTGATGTCGATCGCCGACCACGTCGTCGCGCTGAATTTCGGCAAGAAGCTCGCGGAAGGCACGCCGGCCCAGGTGCAGGCGGACCCCGACGTCATCAAGGCCTATCTCGGGAGCAAGGACCAATGACGACGCTGCTCAACGTCAAGGACCTGCGCGCCTATTACGGCCAGGTCCAGGCGCTCCATGGCCTGTCCTTCTCGCTCAACGAGGGATCGTTGACGACGCTGCTCGGCGCGAATGGCGCCGGCAAGACCACCACCCTGCGCGCGATCTGCAACATGGTGCGTTCCACCGGTGCAATCGAGTTCGAAGGCAAGCCGCTCAGCAACCGCTCCACCGAGAGCATCGTGCGGTTCGGCATCGCCCACGTGCCGCAGGGCCGCGGCACCTTCACGACCATGACGGTCGAGGAGAACCTCCAGCTCGGGGCCATCACCCGCAAGGACAGCGCCGGCATCGTTTCCGACATCGAGCGCATGTACGCACATTTCCCGGTGCTGAAGCAGCGCCACACCCAGCAGGCCGGCACGCTCTCGGGCGGCGAGCAGCAGATGCTCGCGGTCGCCCGTGCGCTGATGCTGCGGCCGCGCCTGATGCTGCTCGACGAGCCGTCCTTCGGACTGGCGCCGCTGGTCGTGCGCGACCTGTTTGGCATCCTCGGCAAGATCAACCGCGAGGACAAGGTGTCGATCCTGGTGGTCGAGCAGAACGCCCAGCTCGCGCTCGAGCTCGCCGACCAGGCCTATGTGATCGAGACCGGACGCATCGTGATGTCGGGCAATGCCAAGGACATCGCGAACAACGAAGAAATCCGCAAATCCTATCTGGGTTACTGAGGAGCCGGCACGATGGAGCTGTTCACCAACCAAGTGCTGGCCGGCATCGCCACGGGCGCGATCTACGCCTGCATGGCGCTCGCCGTGGTCATGATCTACCAGGCGATCGACCATCTCAACTTCGCGCAGGGCGAGATGGCGATGTTCTCGACCTTCATCTCCTGGCAGCTGATGCAATGGGGCGTGCCTTACTGGGCCGCCTTCATCCTCACGCTGGCGCTCTCCTTCGTCGCCGGCATCGCGATCGAGCGCATCCTGTTCAAGCCGCTGGCGAAAGCGCCGGTGCTGACCAACGTCGCCGGCTTCATCGCGCTGTTTGCGATCATCAACTCCTCGGCCGGCCTGATCTGGGACTTCACCATCAAGCAGTACCCGACCCCGTTCGGCTCCGCGCCGTTCCTGGGCAGCCAGCTGATCTCGACCCACCAGGCCGGCATGATCGGCGTCACGGTGCTGCTGCTGCTCGGCCTCTACTTCTTCTTCCAGTACACGCGCATCGGCCTGGCCATGCGCGCGGCCGCCTCGGTGCCTGAATCGGCCCGCCTCGTCGGCATCAACACGTCCTGGATGATCGCGCTCGGCTGGGGCATGGCGACCGCGATCGGCGCGATCGCCGGCATGCTGATCGCCCCTGTCGTGTTCCTCGAGCCCAACATGATGGGCGGCGTGCTGATCTACGGGTTTGCCGCCGCCGTGCTCGGCGGTCTCACCAGCCCGTTCGGCGCCGTGGTCGGCGGCTTCCTGGTCGGCATCTTCGAGAACCTCGCCGGCACCTACATCCCCGGCGTCGGCAATGAGCTGAAGCTCCCGATCGCGCTCGCGCTGATCATCTCCGTCCTGGTTGTCAAACCCGCTGGCCTGTTCGGCCGGCACATCGTCAAGCGAGTTTGATCATGAGCGCTGCAGAAGAAGTCGTTGCAGAAGGCCACGAGGCGGTCGAGGCCGTTCCGAAGCGGGCCATGACGCTGGGCACCGGCACCTCGCTGGTGGTGCTCGCGGCACTGCTGATCGCGCCCGTCTTCGTCAAGAACTTCATCATCTTCCAGATGACGATGCTCCTGATCTACGGGCTCGCGGTGCTGGCGCTGAACATCCTGACCGGCGGAAGCGGCCAGTTCTCGCTCGGCCAGAGCGCGTTCTACGCGGTCGGCGCCTATACGACAGCGGTGCTGATGGAGCACTTCAACGTCAATTACGCGCTGACGCTGCCGATCGCCGGCGTCGTCTGTTTCGGCTTCGGCTTCCTGTTCGGGCAGCCGGCGCTGCGGCTCTCCGGCGTCTACCTCGCGCTCGCGACCTTCGCGCTCGCCACCGCCATGCCGCAGCTCCTCAAGCTGAACTTCCTCGAGCACTGGACCGGCGGCGTGCAGGGCCTCGTCGTCACCAAGCCGGACGCGCCGTTCGGGCTGCCGATGTCGCAGGACATGTGGCTGTATTACTTCACGCTCGTGGTCGTGATTGCGATCTACATCTTCTCGGTGAACCTGCTGCGCTCCCGCTCGGGCCGCGCCTTCATGGCGATCCGCGACAACGAGATCGCGGCCTCCGCGATGGGCATCGACGTCGCGCTGTACAAGACGCTGGCGTTCGGCGTCTCCGCCGCCATCACCGGCATCGCCGGCTCGCTCGGCGCCATCGCGGTGCAGTTCGTGGCGCCCGACAGCTACACCATCACGCTCGCGATCTCGCTGTTCCTCGGCATGGTCGTCGGCGGCGTCGGCTGGCTGCCCGGCTCGATCGTCGGCGCCGCCTTCATCATCTTCGTGCCGAACATCGCGGAGGGCATCTCCAAGGGCCTCTCCGGCGCGGTGTTCGGCGTGCTCCTGTTCCTCGTCATCTACCTCGTGCCGCATGGCGCAAGGCAAGTCGCGATCATGGGCCAGCAACTCGCCGGTCGGCTCAGGAAGAACTGAAACGTCCATCCAGACTGTTGTTTTAACCAAGGAGACCCAATTGCTTTTCGGAAGAATACTGCGAACCACCGCACTCGTAACGGCGGTCGCGACCCTCACCTCCGGCGCAGCACTTGCCCAGAAGAAATACGACACCGGCGCGTCCGATACCGAGATCAAGATCGGCAACATCATGCCGTACAGCGGTCCGGCGTCGGCCTATGGCATCATCGGCAAGACCGAAGAAGCCTATTTCAAGATGATCAACGACAAGGGCGGCATCAACGGCCGCAAGATCAACTTCGTCACCTATGACGACGCCTATTCGCCGCCGAAGGCCGTCGAGCAGGTCCGCAAGCTGGTCGAGAGCGACGAAGTGCTGGCCGTGTACAATCCGCTCGGCACGCCCTCGAACACCGCGATCCAGAAGTACCTGAACGCCAAGAAGATCCCGCAGCTGTTCGTCGCCACCGGCGCCACCAAGTGGAACGACGCGAAGAACTTCCCCTGGACCATCGGCTGGCAGCCCTCCTACCAGAGCGAAGCGCAGATCTACGCGAAATGGCTGATGAAGGAAAAGCCGAACGCCAAGGTCGCGATCCTCTACCAGAACGACGATTTCGGCAAAGACTACCTCAAGGGCACCAAGGACGGTCTCGGCGCCAAGGGCGCGTCCATGATCATCATGGAAGAGAGCTACGAGATCTCCGAGCCGTCGATCGACGGCCACATCGTCAAGATCAAGGCCGCCAATCCCGACGTGCTGCTCATCTACGCGACGCCGAAGTTCGCGGCCCAGACCATCAAGAAGACCGCCGAGCTCAGCTGGAAGCCGCTCCAGATCCTCACCAACGTGTCGATCTCGGTCGGCAGCGTGATGAAGCCGGCTGGCTTCGAGGCCTCGCAGGACGTGCTGTCGGCGGCCTATGCCAAGGATTCCACCGACCCGCAGTGGAACAACGATCCCGGCATGAAGAAGTGGAACGAGTTCGTCGACAAGTACATGCCCGGCGCCGACAAGACCGACACCGGCATGGTCTACGGCTACGGCGCGGCGTCGACCCTGGTCAAGACGCTGGAAATGTGCGGTGACGACCTCACCCGCGCCAACCTGATGAAGCAGGCCGCTTCCTTGAAGGATTTTGCACCGGACACCCTGCTGCCCGGCGTCAAGATCAACACCAGCGCCACCGACTTCGCCCCGATCTCGCAGCTCCAGATGCAGCGCTTCAAGGGCGAGAAGTGGGAACTGTTCGGCGAGATCATCAGCGGCGACGTCGCCTCCGAGTGATGCTGACGCAATAGTCCAAGTCTGGTCAGTTCAAGTCTAGTCAAATCTGACAAAGCCCCCGCGGGCGACCGCGGGGGCTTTTTGTTGACGTCAGGCGTCAATCTTGTTCAATGCGGCGCCGATCCATTCCGGGTGGAGAAAGATGACTGTCGTTCGATTTCAGGTTGCGGCCGTTTCGGCCGCGCTCGCGTTGTGCACTGCGGTGAGCAGCCCGGCACTGGCGCAAAAGAAATACGACAGCGGCGCTTCCGATACCGAGATCAAGATCGGCAACATCATGCCCTATAGCGGGCCGGCCTCCGCCTATGCCGCGATCGGCAAGACCGAGGAAGCCTATTTCAACAAGATCAATGCCGAGGGTGGCATCAACGGCCGCAAGATCAAGTTCATCTCCTACGACGACGGCTATTCGCCGCCGAAGACGGTGGAGCAGGCGCGCAAGCTGGTCGAGAGCGACGGCGTGCTGCTGATCTTCGGCTCGCTCGGCACCTCCACCAACGGCGCCATCCGCAAATACATGAACGAGAAAAAGGTGCCGCAGCTGTTCGTGGCGAGCGGCGCCTCCAAATGGAACGATCCGAAGCAATATCCGTGGACCATGGGCTGGCAGCCGAGCTACGCCAGCGAGGCGCGCATCTACGCCAAATACATCATGAAGGAGAAGCCGGACGCGAAGATCGCCGTGCTCTACCAGAACGACGATTTCGGCAAGGACTATCTGAAGGGGCTGAAGGACGGCCTCGGCGCAAAGGCGTCGATGATCGTGCTCGAAGACGGCTACGACACGTCGGAGCCCGCGATCGACGAGCACGTCGTGAAGCTGAAGGCCTCGGGCGCCGACGTCTTCCTCAGCATCACCACGCCGAAATTCGCCGCGCAGGCGATCAAGAAGGCGGCCGAGATCAACTGGCATCCGGTCCACATCATCTCCAACGTCTCGGCGTCGGTCGGCGGCGTGCTCGAGCCCGCGGGCCTGGAGATCTCGCAAGGCATCCTGTCGGCGAGCTACACCAAGGACGGCTCCGACCCGCAATGGAATGCCGATGACGGCATGAAGAAGTTCTATAATTTCCTCGCGCAGTACGACCCCAAGGCCAACAAGCTCGATGCCGGCGTGGTGTTCGGCTATGCCGCGGCCCAGACCATGGTGAAGGTGCTGCAGATGTGCGGCGACGAGCTCACCCATGAGAACGTCATGAAGCAGGCCGCTTCCTTGAAGGATTTCGAGCCCGACACGCTGCTGCCCGGCATCAAGATCAACACCTCCGCCGATAATTTCGCCCCGATCGAGCAGCTCCAGATGATGCGGTTCAAGGGCAGGAAATGGGAGCTGTTCGGCGACATCATCTCGAGCGAGCTCGGCCATTGAAGCGGCGCAACTCAAAATCGCCTCAGACTGGCTAATCAACTCAAGACAGCGGCGCCGTCTCGCAGTCGCACACGAGCGCGCGCCGGTCCTTGACTACTAAAGGAGCAGCCCCTGCGACACAGCCGCGGGGGCTTTCTGTTGAAGGCTCCCGGTAAATCGTATTGAATTGCCTCCGCGCCGCCAAAAATCATCAAGCCAAGAAAAGGGACGCACACACACCAAGAAAATAGGGAGATAGGAATGCCCGCTGTCACCGGCAAACTTGCGGCCGCGTCACTGGCGCTTGCGCTCATTGCGGCCTCGGCCTCCACTGCATCGGCCCAGAAGAAATACGATACCGGCGCGACCGACACCGAAATCAAGATCGGCAACATCATGCCCTACAGCGGACCGGCCTCCGCCTACGGCATCATCGGGCGGACCGAAGCCGCCTATTTCAAGAAGATCAACGACGAGGGCGGCATCAACGGCCGCAAGATCAATTACATCTCCTATGACGACGCCTACTCGCCGCCGAAGACGGTGGAGCAGGCTCGCAAGCTGGTCGAGAGCGACGAGGTGCTGTTCATCTTCAACTCGCTCGGCACGCCGCCGAACTCGGCGATCCACAAATACATGAACTCGAAGAAGGTGCCGCAGCTGTTCGTCGCGACCGGCGCCACCAAGTGGAACGATCCGCAGAACTTCCCCTGGACGATGGGCTGGCAGCCCAATTACCAGAGCGAGACGCAGATCTATGCGAAGTGGCTGCTCAAGAACAAGCCGGACGCCAAGATCGCCGTGCTGTTCCAGAACGACGATTACGGCAAGGACTATCTCAAGGGCCTGAAGGATGGCCTCGGCTCGAAAGCCGCCTCGATGATCATCATCGAAGAGAGCTACGAGACCTCCGAACCGACCATCGACAACCACATCGTCAAGCTGAAGTCGACCGGCGCCGACGTCTTCATGAACATCACGACGCCGAAATTCGCCGCGCAGGCAATCAAGAAGAATTCCGAGATCGGCTGGAAGCCGCTGCACTTCCTCAACAACGTCTCGGCCTCCGTCGGCAGCGTGATGAAGCCGGCTGGCTTCGAGAACGGCCAGGACATCATCTCGGCCGACTATCTGAAGGACGTGTCGGATCCCGCGTGGAACAACGATCCCGGCATGAAGGAGTTTCTGGCGTTCATGACCAAATACTTCCCCGAGGGCGACAAGCTCGATAAGGGCACGATCGTCGGCTATGCCGTGGCGCAGACACTGGTCCAGGTCTTGAAGCAGTGCGGTGACAATCTCACGCGCGAGAACATCATGAAGCAGGCGGCGAACGTGAAGGACTTCCGCACCGAGGCGCTGCTGCCGGGCGTGAAGGTCAACACCTCGCCGACCGATTTCGCGCCGATCAGCCAGCTTCAACTCGAGAAGTTCAAGGGCGAGAAGTGGGAGCTGTTCGGAGACGTGATCAGCGCCGACGTCGGCGGCTAACCCCAAACGACAGAGAGCCCCCTGCGCGGCCATCGCAGGGGGCTTTTGCTTGCGCGCGGATTATGATCACGCGATTGCACAATCGAATGATGGTAAAGCCCGCTTACGCTTTGGCGCCTGATGCGGTAGGCAGGGAGCTGGCGATTTTGTCGCCATCATTTCAGTTCGCTGAAGGCCTTCGTCATGACCGACCGACGTCCCCTGCTCCGCGCGCTCTACGACGCCGCCGTTGCCGCCGCCCATCCCAGCACGATTCTGGCGCCGCATCTGCGGCCCGCGCCGAAAGGACGCGTGATCTGCCTCGCCGCCGGCAAGGGCGCGGCTGCGATGGCCGCGGCCGCCGAGCGGCACTATCTCGACACGCTCAAGCTCGCGCCGGAGCGCCTCGTCGGCATCGCCACCACGCGCCACGGCTACGGCGTGCCGACGCGCCGCATCCGCGTGGTCGAGGCCGGTCATCCCGTTCCCGATGAAGCCGGCCTGAAGGGCGCCGCCGATACGCTCGCGCTCGCGAGCGAGGCCGGGCCCGACGATCTGCTGCTGGTGCTGCTCACCGGCGGTGGCTCCGCGAACTGGATCGCGCCGGTGGACGGCATCAGCTTCGCGCAGAAGCAGGCGGTCAACAAGGCACTGCTCCGCTCGGGCGCGCCGATCGGCGAGATGAACACGGTCAGGAAACATTTGTCGCGGATCAAGGGCGGCCGGCTGGCGCGCGCCGGCAAGAATGCCGCCGAGATCGTGACGCTCGCGATTTCCGACGTGCCGCACGACGATCCGTCCGCCATCGCCTCCGGCCCCACCGTGCCGGACCCGACCACGCTGGCGGATGCGCGCGCGATCGTCGCGAAGTACAAGCTCGCCATCGACGACGCCGTCCGCCGCGCGCTCGACGATCCCGCTAACGAAAGCGCTAAGCCTGACGATACCGCCTTCGCCCGCGCGCATTTCGAGCTGATCGCGCGGCCCAAGCAATCGCTCGACGCCGCGGTGAAGCTCGCCAAGGAGGCCGGCTACGAGACCATCGATCTCGGCGCCGATCTCGAAGGCGAGGCCCGCGAGGTCGCAGCCGATCACGCCAGGCTCGCGCTTGAAGCACGCGCGCAAGGCAAGCGCCTCGCGATCCTCTCCGGCGGAGAACTCACCGTCACCGTGCGCGGCAATGGGCGCGGCGGCCCCAACCAGGAATATGCGCTGGCGCTCGCCGGCCTGCTGAAGGACACGCCTGATATCTCCGCTCTCGCCGGCGACACCGACGGCGCCGATGGCGGCGCCGGCCACCCCACCGATCCCGCCGGCGCGCTGATTGATGCGGCGACGTTCGCGAAGATGAAGGCGCTGGCGCTTCAGCCGCAGGCCTATCTGGACAACAACGACGCGACGACGTTCTTCGAGGCAACCGGCGATCTGCTGATGCCGGGACCGACGCTGACGAACGTGAACGATATCAGGGTGATTTTGGTGGATTGAGGCGCCTGCCCAGGTCTCACTGTCATTCCCCGCGACCCGGCTACGCCAAGGCTTCGCCGGGGTTGAGGTCCAGGGGCGCCGAAGCTTTAGCGTAGGCGGCAGGCGGGCAATCCAGTACGCTGCGGCCTATCGGCTCGATCACAAACGTCTCGGAGTACTGGATCGCCCGGTCAAGCCGGGCGATGACAGCCGGGCCTCAAAACTCGTTCGCGATCTTCGAGAGCATCCCGATCAGGGCTTCGCGGTTGGCCTGCCCGAGCAGCTCGTTCAGCCGGGACTCGTGCTTGGTGGCGACGAGCTTTTTCGCCCGGGTCAGCACGGCCTTGCCCTTGTCGGTCAGCACCAGGATGTGCGAGCGGCGGTCGTTGGTGGAGCGGATCCGCGCGCAAAGGTCGCGGCTCTCCAGATTGTCGAGCATCGCCACGAAGTTCGGGCGCAGGATGCCGAGGGTCGAGGCGATCTCGGTCTGGTTACGGCCCGGGTTCTTCTCGACCAGCAGCAGCACGGAGAACTGCGCGGGCGTGAGCTGGAGCGAGGCCATGCAGCGCAAAAAGTTCTCGAACACCTTGAGCTGCGCCCGCTTCAGCACGTAGCCGAGCTGTTCGGAGAGCTCGCCAAGCTGGAGGGCTTCGGGCTGGGCCTCGGCCGCGTCCTTGCGGCCCTTGGCCGCGTCGCCGGGCTTTTCAGAAGACTTTTCAGCGGTTTTGGAAACGGTCATCGCCTCGTGCTCGTGATCCCGCTAAATTCGGGGCGGGTCGTCCGCCCCACCCTTGAAGTTATATTTGATAATTGTTATGGACCATATCAAATATCGTCAGCGTTTCAATGGCTGTGAGCGGACCGTCCACCGCAATTGCGGAGCCCGGTCCCGATCTTTGAGGGGGAGCGTCCGGTCTTGAATACCACCATCATGCTGTTCCTGGTACAGGACGGCATCACCAATGGCGCGATCTACGCGCTGCTCGGCCTGGCGCTGGTGCTGGTGTTCGCCGTCACGCGCGTCATCCTCATTCCCCAGGGCGAATTCGTCACCTACGGCGCGCTGACCTATGCCTCGCTGGCCGCGGGCCAGATGCCGGGCACGGCAAAGCTAGCGCTGGCGCTGGGCATCGGCGTTTTCGTGTTCGACCTGTTCGTGGCGCGCAAGGCGCTGCACGGCCGCCTGATCGCGCGCAGCCTCGTCACCAACGTCGTGCTGCCCGCCATCGTGCTGGCGCTGACCGTCTACTTCGCCGCCCAGAAGCCGCCGGTGGCGGTGTGCATCGCGCTGTCGCTGGTGATCGTCGCGATGATCGGCCTCTACCTCTACCGCATCGCGTTCCAGCCGCTGGCGCACACCTCCGTGCTGGTGCTGCTGATCGCATCGGTGGGCGTCCACCTCGCGCTTCAGGGGCTGGGCCTGCTGTTCTTCGGCGCCGAAGGCCAGCGCGGCCCTGCCGTGCTGTCCGGCTCCTTCACCGCCGGCGCGCTGCGCTTCACCGGCCAGAGCATCACCGTCTACGGCATCACCGTCGCCTTCATCATCGGGCTCTGGCTGTTCTTTGGGCTGACGCTTTACGGCAAGGCGCTGCGCGCGACCGCCGTGAACCGGCTCGGCGCCCGCCTTGCCGGCATCCGCACCACGCTGTCCGGCCAGATCGCCTTCCTGCTGGCGTCCGTCATCGGCGCCCTGTCGGGCATCATGATCGTGCCGATCACGACGCTCTACTACGACTCCGGCTTCCTGATCGGCCTCAAGGGCTTCGTTGCCGCGATCATCGGCGGCCTCGTCAGCTATCCGCTCACCGCCGTCGCGGCGCTGGTCGTCGGCATCGTCGAGGCGTTCTCGTCCTTCTACGCCTCCAACTACAAGGAAGTGATCGTCTTCATGCTGCTGATCCCCGTGCTGCTGCTGCGCTCGCTCGCCGCGCCCGCGGTCGAGGAAGAGAAGGACTGACGCGCATGCAGAGCCGGCTTCCCATCCTCGTCTTCGCGCTTCTCATGGCGGCGATCCCGTTCGTTCCGGGCATGCCGCCGTTCTGGATCGTGCTGCTCGACAATATCGGCCTGACCGCCTTGGTCGCGATGGGCCTCGTGCTGCTCACCGGCGTCGGCGGCCTGACCTCGTTTGGCCAGGCGGCTTTCGTCGGCTTCGGCGCCTACACCACCGCGGTGCTGTCGACGGCCTATGGCCTGTCGCCGTGGCTGACCTTGCCGCTGTCGCTGGTGGTCAGCGGATCGTTGGCGGTGCTGCTCGGCCTCGTCACCGTCCGTCTCTCCGGGCACTATCTGCCACTCGGCACGCTCGCCTGGGGGCTGGGCCTGTTCTATCTCTTCAGCAAGCTGGAATTCCTGGGAAGAAACGACGGCATCTCGGCGATCCCGCCGCTGTCGATCGGCTCGTTCAAGATGCTCTCGCCCGGCTCGATCTATTACGCGATCTGGGTTGCCGTGATCCTCTCGGCCCTGCTCACGATGAACCTGCTGGATTCCCGGACCGGCCGCGCCATCCGCGCGCTGCGGCGCGGACACGTCGCGGCCGAAGCGTTCGGCGTGCACACGCCGCGCGCGAAGCTCCTGGTGTTCATCCACGCCGCGGTGCTCGCCGGCCTCTCCGGCTGGCTCTACGCGCATCTCCAGCGCGCGGTGAACCCGACGCCGTTCGGCGCGCAGGCCGGCATCGAATATCTCTTCATCGCGGTGGTCGGCGGCGCCGGCTATGTCTGGGGCGGCGTGCTGGGCGCGGCGATCGTCGTGGTCCTGAAGGAGGTGCTGCAAAGCTATTTGCCGCTGATCCTGCCGGGCTCCGGACAGGTCGAGACCATCGTGTTCGGCATCATGCTGGTGGCGCTGCTCCAGCTTGCGCCCGGCGGCGTCTGGCCCTGGCTGATGTCGTTCCTGCCCGAGCGAACCAGCGGCAAGAAGCCGGACACCTCGCTGAAACTGGAGCAGCGCACCCGCGCGGCCGGCCAGTCCGGCGTCCTGCTCCAGGTCGAGAAGGCGCGAAAGCAGTTCGGTGGCGTGATCGCGGTCAACAACGTCTCCTTCGACGTGCAGGCCCGTGAGATCGTCGCGCTAATCGGACCGAACGGCGCGGGCAAGAGCACGACGTTCAACCTGATCACCGGCGTCCTGTCGGCGACATCGGGCTCGATCTCGGTGCTCGGCAAGAAGGTCGACAGAGCGCCTCCGCAGGAGATCGTCAAGCTCGGCATCTCCCGCACCTTCCAGCATGTGAAGCTCGTCCCTGATATGACCGTGCTGGAGAATGTCGCGATCGGCGCGCATCTGCGCGGCCATTCCGGCCCGATCTCCTCGATGCTGCGGCTCGACCGCGCCGATGAAGCGAAGCTGCTCGCGGAGGCCGCCCGCCAGATCGAGCGCGTGGGCCTCGCCGAGCAGATGCATCAGCTCGCAGGCTCGCTTTCGCTAGGCCAGCAGCGCATCGTCGAGATCGCGCGTGCGCTGTGCGTCGATCCGATGCTGCTGCTGCTCGACGAGCCGGCCGCCGGCCTGCGCCACATGGAGAAGCAGCGCCTTGCCGCGCTGCTGCGCGAATTGCGCGACGGCGGCATGAGCGTGCTTCTTGTCGAGCACGACATGGGCTTCGTGATGAACCTCGCCGACCGCATCGTGGTGCTCGATTTCGGCACCAAGATCGCGGAAGGCACGCCCGCCACGATCAAGACCAATCCCGAAGTGATCAAGGCCTATCTCGGAGTGGCGGCATGAGCGCGCTGTTGTCCGTCGCCGACGCACATGTCGCCTATGGCAAGGTCGAGGCCGTGCGTTCGGTCTCGCTCGAGGTCGGCGCCAACCAGATCGTCACCATCGTCGGGGCCAATGGCGCCGGCAAGACCACGCTGCTCTCCGCCATCATGGGCATTTTGCCGCTGAAAGGCCGCGTCGCCTTCGCCGGGCAGGATCTGTCACGGCTCGACATCGAGGACCGCGTCGCGATGGGGCTCGGCCTCGTCCCCGAGCACCGCGAATTGTTCGTGACCATGAATGTCGAGGACAATCTCGAGCTCGGGGCCTTCCGCATCGAGCGCAGCAAGGCGAAAGCCTCGATGGAACGCGTCTACACGCTGTTTCCGCGGCTGAAGGAGCGGCGCAAGCAGCTCGCGGGCACCCTCTCCGGCGGCGAGCAGCAGATGCTCGCGATGGGCCGCGCACTGATGGGCGAGCCGAAGCTCTTGATGCTGGACGAGCCGAGCCTCGGCCTCGCCCCGATCATCGTCGCCGACATCTTCCGCATCGTCACCGAGCTGCGCGCCAGCGGCGTTTCCGTGCTGCTGGTCGAGCAGAACGCGCAGGCCGCGCTGAAGATCGCGGACCAGGCCTATGTGATGGAGCTCGGCGAGTTCGTGCTCAGCGGCAAGGCGAGCGATGTCGCCGCGAACGAGCGCGTGGCGGCCAGCTATCTCGGCTTCCAGCACGAAGGCGCGAGTGTGATCTGATTTCTTGGCTAGCTCCACTTCCCTTCTCTCCTTGCGGGAGGAGGCGGCTTAGGCGGTCTTCGGCCGCCGTTCTTAAGAACGCCGATGCTTCGCATCGGCTATGGCGCTGGATGAGAGGTTCTCTCCGCGAATTGCGACGTGGGACCATCGCAGGCGGGGAGAAACCCCTCATCCGTCTCGCGGCTACGCCGCGAGCCACCCTCTCCCGCAGGGGGAGAGGGTGTACCGTGGGAGCTGCGCTAGCTTTCGCTTGAAGGCAGACTCGCTTTTCCCTTCAACGCCGCGACCTCCGCTTCCAGCTCCGCGATCCGCTGGTCCCTCGCCGCCAGCGCTGCCGCGACATCCGGCGCATCGAACTTCTGCGGAATGTGCTGCGGGCAGTTGGTGTCCCACGCTGCGATCTTGAACAGGATCACCTGCTCAGGGCGCGCCCGGTACCCCTTGGGCATCAGCGACGTCGTCAGCGCCTCGTCGTCCTCGACGACGCGCGCCTCGCCCCAGATCTTGACGCGGCGGCGATGGGCGTAGTCCATCACGAAGATATAGGCCTTGGGATTCTCGGACAGGTTTCCCTGCGTGATGTATTGCCGGTTGCCGGCGTAGTCCGTGAAAGCCAGCGTCTGCTTGTCCAGCACCTTCAAAAACCCCTTCGGGCCGCCGCGGTGCTGGATGTAGGGCTGGCCATCGGCCGAGGCGGTGGCGAAATAAAAGCTGCTGGCGTCAGCCAGGAACGCCGCGAGGTTCTCATCGACCTCGGTGCGCCAGCCGCGCTGCTCGGCATGGGCATAGCCTTCGCGCGATCCCTTTCGGGTCTGGATCGATTTCACCGCCGGCGTGAACGCCACGTCGCTGGCGTAGGTATGAGTTGCCGTCATCGGAACATCTCCTGAAATCCCGGCGCATCCCTGCGTCTTTCGCTCTCTTAAATGGACCTTCCGGCGGGCAAAACAATCTGGCCGCTTGACACTTCATCATTGCAATATATGCAATAATACGATGGACCGCCTCGAAGCCATGCACGTCTTCGTCACCGTCGCCGATCTGCGCGGCTTTGCGCCGGCGGCGCGCAAGCTGCAGCTGTCGCCTTCGGCCGTGACGCGGCTGATCGCGGCGTTGGAGGAGCATCTCGGCGCGCGGCTGCTGCAGCGCACCACCCGGCAGGTGAGATTGACCGATGTCGGCACGCGCTATCTGGAGCGCGCGCGGCGCATCCTCGCCGATGTCGAGGAGGCCGACGGCTCCGCGCGCGAGGAGCGCAACCGGCCGAGCGGCCGTCTGGTGGTGTCGGCGCCCCTCGGCTTCGGGCGGCTGCATGTCTCGCCGGTCATGACCGATTATCTCAAGCGCTATCCGGAGGTCACGGCCGAGCTCAGGCTCTCGGACAACCTCGTCAATCTCGTCGAGGACGCAGTCGATGCCGCGGTGCGGATCGGCCATCTCGCCGATTCTTCGCTGGTCGCACGCCAGGTCGGCGAGATGCGGCGGATCACGGTGGCGACGCCGGGCTATCTGAAGCGCCACGGCGAGCCGAAGACGCCACAGGAATTGCTCGCGCACCAGACCATCGCGTTCGGCCCCTACGCCAATTGGCACTTCGTCCAGGACGGCCGCGATATCGAGTGGACGCCGACGCCACGTTTTACCAGCAACAGCGCCGACGCCGCCCTGCAATATGCAGAAGCCGGCGGGGGCATCACGCGGGTGCTGGCCTATCAGGCCGCAGAGGGCCTGAAGCGCGGGCGGCTCAAAATCGTGCTGGCGAAATACGAGCAGCCGGCGCTGCCGATCCACATCGTCTATCCGACCTCGCGCCTGCTCTCGGCCAAGGTGCGCGCCTTCATCGATTTGGTGGTGGAGACGGCGGAGTGGAAGTTTGGGTGAGGTCTCCCTCTCCGTCATGGCCGGGCTTGTCCCGGCCATCCACGTTCTTTGACGCGGAAAGTCAGAACGTGGATGCCCGGGACAAGCCCGGGCATGACGACGGAAAGGCCGGGGGCTCATCCCTTCTTCGGCACCACGCGGAACGTCCCGCTCGCGCGTGCAATCACGACGTCGTCGGCCTTTGCGAGACTCTGCGCGAAACAGATCGTCTTGCCGGTCCGGATCACGTCGCTCTCGATCGCGAGCCACTGACCGATCTCGGCGGAGCCGACGAAATCGACCGTGAGCGAGATCGTGACGAACGAGGTGGTCCAGTTCGTCATCTGCGCGCAGCTATAGCCCATGGCGTTGTCCGCGAGTGCGGCGATGAGGCCGCCATGGATCAGGCCGCGGCCGTTGGTGTGCGGCCTGGCAAGACGCAGGCCGATGATCACGGCCTTGTCGGTTTTCTTCGCGTAGAGCGGCTCCCACGGCTCGGTGAGCGGACTCTTGCGGGAAAGCGGCTCGAAGCCGTCAGGGATGTCGGTGTCGGTCATAGCGTGTCTCGCGTTGCTGGCTGGCGCCATTGAACGCGATGGACGTGACGGACGCATCACCTACAAAGTTTTAAACGGAATTTGCGCGGGTGTTTGAAATGGGCACTCCCGTCATTGCGAGGAGCGAAGCGACGAAGCGATCCAGACTTTCTCCGCGGAAATAGTCTGGATTGCTTCGCTTCGCTCGCAATGACGATGTGGAGAGAGCACCCGATGCCGTAGGGTGGGCAAAGGCGCATAGCGCCGTGCCCACCATCTCGTAGCAAACGCAAAAGCTGGTGGGCACGCTTTGCTTTGCCCACCCTACGGCACCCTCCTAAAACGGCAGCCCCACATAGTTTTCCGACAGCGACGTCATCGCGGCCTGCGACTGCGTGACGTAGTCGAGCTCGGCGAGCTGGATGCGCCCGCCGATGGTGCCGGTGTCGGGGAATTTGTGCAGCATCGAGGTCATCCACCAGGAGAAGCGCACCGCTTTCCAGACCCGCGCCAGCGCCGTGGCGGAATAGGCGTCGATGCCGGCGTTGGATTTCTCGTCGTAGAACTCGCGGAGTGCGTTCGACAGATAATGCGCATCGCTGGCAGCTAAGTTCAGGCCCTTCGCGCCGGTCGGCGGCACGATGTGGGCGGCGTCGCCGCACAGGAACATCTTGCCGAACCGCATCGGCTCGGCGACGAAGCTGCGCAGCGGCGCAATGCTCTTCTCGATCGAGGGGCCCGTGACCAGACTGTCGGCCGCCTCCTGGTCCAGTCGGCGCTTCAATTCGTCCCAGAAGCGGTCGTCCGGCCATTGGTCGACATGGTCGTCGAGCGCGCACTGCACGTAGTAACGGCTGCGCTTGGTCGAGCGCATGGTGCACAACGCAAAGCCGCGGGCATGGTTGGAATAGATCAGCTCGTGGCTGACAGGGGGCGTCTCCGAGAGGATGCCGAGCCAGCCGAACGGGTAGATCCGCTCGAACTCCTCGATCGCCGTAGCCGGGACGCTGGCGCGGCTGACGCCGTGAAAGCCATCGCAGCCGGCGATGAAGTCGCAATCGATCGTGTGGGTGACCCCGTCCTTGACATAGGTGACGCGCGGCCGACTGCCGTCGAAATCATGCGGCTGCACGTCCTTGGCCTCGTAGACCGAGGTGAGACCCGCGGCCTTGCGCGCATTCATCAGGTCGAGCGTGACCTCGGTCTGGCCATAGATCATGACCGTCTTGCCGGTCGCGGCCTTCATGTCGATGCGGTGACGGCGCCCGGAAAAGGCGAGCTCGATGCCTTCATGCACCAGGCCCTCGGCATGCGCCCGCGCGCTGGCGCCAATCTGGTCGAGCAGCGCGACGGTTCCCTCCTCGAGGAGGCCGGCACGGATGCGGCCGAGCACGTAGTCCGGGCTCTGCCGCTCGAGAATCACATTGTCGATGCCGTATTGGTGCAGCAGTTGCCCAAGCAACAATCCGGCCGGCCCGGCCCCGATGATTGCGACTTTTGTCCGCAATACTTGCTCCTCCCGATCCTGTAGGTTTTCGCCGCGGCTCGCTTGTCGCGTCGGTCCGCGCAAGATAATTATATCATATAATCGTTGGGCAAAAGGGGAGTGCGCCCGGGCAGCGACAAATCCATGCAACATGGCTGACGTAGATGACGCGGCGGCACGCCGCGCCAGTTCCGGCTTGAACGCGCCGGCAAATTAGATAACATGTTAATTAATGAGACCGGGCCATCGAAGCCCGCCGTCGAAACAGGGAGAGACGACCGATGAGGAAAGCCTGTCTGGCGTTGCTGCTGGCAGCAAGCGTGAGCCCCGCGTTCGCGCAGGACAAGACCTTCGACCTGAAGGTTTCGCACTGGGTGCCGGCGTCGCACCCGCTGCAGAAGTCCCTGGAAGACTGGGTGGCCGCGGTGAATAAGGATTCCGGCGGCACCATCACGGGCAAGGTGTTTCCCGCCCAGCAACTCGGCAAGGCATTCGACCATTACGACATGGCGCGCGACGGCATCGCCGACGTCACCTACGTCAATCCCGGCTATCAGCCCGGCCGCTTCCCGATCGTCGGCGCCGGCGAATTGCCGTTCCTGATTTCGGACGCCAAGGGCGGCTCGATGGGCCTGGACGCCTGGTACCGCAAATATGCCGAGAAGGAGATGAAGGACGTCAAATACTGCCTCGCCTTCGTCCACTCGCCTTCGTCGTTCCATTCCAAGACGAAAAAGATCGTGATGCCGGAGGACGTGAAGGGCCTGAAGATCCGTCCCGCACACGCCACCATGGCGAATTTCGTCACCTCGCTCGGCGGCACCAATGTGCAGTCCTCTGCGCCCGAAGTGCGCGACATCATCGAGCGCGGCGTCGCCGACGGCGTCACCTTCCCCTGGGGCTCCCTCGTGCTGTTCGGCATCGACAAGGTGACCAAGTACGACATGGAGGCGCCGCTCTACACCACGACCTTCGTGTTCGTGATCAACAAGGACAAGTACAGCGCAATGTCCGACAAGCAGAAAGCCGCGATCGACAAGAACTGCTCGACCGAGATGGCCGGCGTGGTCGGCGAGCACTGGGGCAAGTTCGAGGATGCGGGCATCGACAAGGTGAAGGCCGAGACCGGTCACGAGGTCTACAAGCTGACGCCGGAGCAGACCGCCGCCTGGAAGAAAGCCGCCGATCCCTTAGTCAAGACCTGGGGCGACGGCGCCAAGAAGGCCGGCGCCGATCCGGACGCGGCGCTTAGCGAGCTGAAGGCGTCGCTGAAGAAGTACAACGCGCTGGCGGAGTAGCGCCAAGCTGCGGCCGCGGCCGGCTCTCTTCTTCCCCCTCTCCCCGTTCTTACGGGGAGAGGGTTGGGGTGAGGGGCTGCTTCCGCAGAGACGGTGACAGCTCGATTCGCGGAGAGTCCCCCTCACCCGAATTCGAGCGACGCTCGAATTCGACCTCTCCCCGCAAGCGGGGCGAGGTGAAGTGCGCGGCGAGACCGAGATCAAACAATGACAGCACACGACGTGACACCTCCCATGAAGCGCTCCTGGATGGACCGCATCATCGACACGATCGAATGGATCGCGGCCGGCTTCGTCGGCATCGTCGCGCTCGACATCTTCCTGTCGGTGCTGCTGCGCAACACGCTGAACTACTCGATCCCCGATTCGTTCGATATCGGTCGCATGCTGCTCGGCATTCTCATCTTCTGGGGCATCGCGGCGACGTCCTATCGCGGCACCCACATCACGGTCGACCTCGTCTGGGGCAATGTCGGGCCGCGCTATCAGCGCTGGATCGACGTGTTCGCAACGCTGGTGCTGCTGTTCGTCGTCACCGTGCAGACCTGGACGCTGTTCGACAAGGTGCGCGGCACCTACAACGACAACGTCCAGACCTTCGACATGCACATGCCGACCTGGCCGTTCTTCGCGGTCGCGTGGATCGGCGACGTCTCCGCGGTGCTGCTGATCGCGATCCGCACCTACCGCCTGATCTTCCATCCCGAAGACATGCACGATCCCAAATTGAAGGCGACGGAGTAATCATGAGCACCGATGCCGTCGCCTTAATCGGCTTCGTTTCCCTGTTCGTCCTGATGCTGCTACGCGTGCCCGTCGGCATGGCCATGGGCCTCGTCGGCGTGACCGGCTTCGCTTATCTCGTCAACGGGACGGCCGCTCTGAAGCTGGTCGGCCAGACATCGATGCGCACGGTCACCGACTACACCTTCGGCGTCATCCCGATGTTCCTGCTGATGGGCTCCTTCGTCAGCAATTCCGGCATGAGCCGCGAGCTGTTCCGCGCCGCCAACGGTTTCGTCGGACATCTGCGCGGCGGGCTCGGCATCGCCACCGTCGGCGCCTGCGGCGGCTTTGCCGCGATCTGCGGCTCCTCCGTCGCGACCGCCGCGACCTTCTCCGCCGTCGCCTACCCCGAGATGCGCCGCTTCGGCTATCCGCAGTCGTTCGCCACCGGCGTAATCGCAGCCGGCGGCACGCTGGGCGCGATGCTGCCGCCGTCCACCGTGCTCGCGGTCTACGGCATCATCACCGAGCAGGACATCGGAAAGCTCTTCATCGCCGGCATCATTCCGGGCCTCCTGGCGATGACCATGTACATGATCACGATCTTCCTGATCGGTCATTTCCGCCCGGACTTCCTGCCCAAGGGCAAGGTGCTGCCGTGGCGCGAGCGCTTTGCGGGCCTGAAGGACATCTGGGCGCCGGTCTTGCTGTTCGTGTTCGTGATCGGCGGCCTCTACGGCCTGCCATTCCTGCCGCGCTTCACGCCGACCGAAGCCGGCGGCGTCGGCGCCGCGGGCGCCTTCATCATCGGCGTGGTCACGGGGCGGCTCGACCGCGAGAAGATCTTGGCCTCGCTGCTCCAGGCAACGCGCACCGCGGCCGCCGTGTTCACCGTGCTGATCGGCGCGCTGATCTTCGGCTATTTCCTCACGGTGACGCAGACGCCGCAGAAGGTCACCGAATTCCTCACCGGCCTCGGCCTCGGCCCCTACGGCGTGCTGGCGCTGATCATGGTGATGTATCTCGTGCTCGGCTGCCTGATGGACGCCATGGCGATGATCATCCTCACCGTGCCGATCATCTTTCCCGTCATCACGCATCTCGGGTTTGACCCGATCTGGTTCGGCGTCATCATCGTGATGACCGTCGAGCTCGGCCTGATCCATCCGCCGGTCGGGATGAACGTCTTTGTCATCAAGAGCGTGGTGAAGGACGTTTCCTTCTCCACGATCTTCAAGGGTGTGATCCCGTTCGTGGCGACGGATCTGGTGCGGCTGGTGATTTTGATCGCGTTCCCGCTGCTGGCGACCTGGCTGCCGACGCGGATGATGGCGCACTAGTGAACGCCTATTGCGCGACGCGCTGTTGTCCCCTCTCCCCTTGTGGGAGAGGGTGGCTCGCCGCGTAGCGGCGAGACGGGTGAGGGGTATCTCTCCGCCCGCACACCTGCGTTTGCGGAGACAACCCCTCATCCGGCGCTTCGCGCCACCTTCTCCCACAAGGGGAGAAGGAAGATCACTGCGCTTAGCGCAATAGATTGGAGAGAAGCGATGACCACACCGGCGCTCGAGACCAAATACGTCTTCACCGTTACCGCAAAGATCGGCGACGTCGTCACGGCCGGCGAGACCGGCATCGGCGTTCGCCGCATCATCCCGATTATCGGCGGCGAGGTGACGGGCGCGATCACCGGCAAGGTGCTGCCGTTCGGCGCCGACTTCCAGACCATCCGGCCCAACGAGCTGATCGATCTCGAAGCCAGATACGCCTTCGAGACGGATGACGGCGCCGTTGTCTATGTCGAGAACAAGGGCATGCGGTTCGGCCCGGTCGAGCTGCTGCAAAAGCTCAAGCGCGGTGAGCCGGTCGATCCGAAGCTGATCTATTTCCGCACGGTCCCGAAGTTCGAGACGGGGCACGAAAAATATCGCTGGCTGATGGAGCACATTTTTGTCGGCTCAGCCGCACGCCATGCGGACCGCGTGGTGATCGACGTGCATCAGGTGGTGTGAGAAGCCTGCCACCTCGTCATTGCGAGCGCAGCGAAGCAATCCAGGATCTTTCCGCGGAGAGACTCTGGATTGCTTCGCTGCGCTCGCAATGACGGTGGATGCGGCAACAGCAGCGTATCACAAGGCCGTAGAGACCCCTGACCGCCGGATGAGATCCAGGCAATTCAATCCCCGCCGGGGGTGATATCCTCCCCGCCCTCCTTGACTCCCCCAGAATTCGTTATACAACATAACTATTCTGACAAGGACGCAAATGACACAGGGAAACGCCGAGACCGCTAACGCGGGCGCCTCCGGGCTTTTGAGGATCGAGCGGGCGGACCGGGTTCTGACCGTGGGCCTGAACCGGCCGGCCAAGCGCAATGCGCTCAATGACGGCATTATCCTCGAAATCGGCGAGTGCTTTGCCTCCCTGCCCGAGGATATCGGCGCGGTCGTCATCCACGGCATCGGCGATCATTTCTCCAGCGGTCTCGACCTCTCCGAGCTCCAGGACCACGACGCGACCGGCGGCCTCCTCCATTCCCAGATGTGGCACAGGGTGTTCGACCGCATCCAGTACAGCCGCGTGCCCGTGATCGCTGCGCTCCGGGGCGCGGTGATCGGCGGCGGGCTGGAGCTTGCCTGCGCCGCCCATATCCGCGTCGCCGAGCCCTCGACCTATTTCGCCCTGCCGGAAGGGCAGCGCGGCATCTTCGTCGGCGGCGGCGGCTCGGTGCGGCTGCCGCGGCTGATCGGCGTTGCCAGGATGATGGACATGATGCTGACCGGCCGCGTCTACAGCGCGACCGAAGGCGCCTCCTACGGCTTTACCCAATATGTGACGGAGGCCGGCAACGGGCTCGGCAAGGCGCTGGAGCTTGCGACCAAGGTCGCCTCCAACGCGCCGCTGACGAACTTCGCCGTGCTCCAGGCGCTGCCGATGATCGCGGAGGCCAATCCGCAGGCCGGCCTGTTGATGGAATCGCTGATGGCAACAGTTGCGCAGAGCGACAAAGAGGCAAAACGCAGGATCCGCGAATTCCTCGAACACAAGACCGCAAAGGTGAAGCCGAAGTCATGAGCGGACAGCCGTCCTCTTCCAGCATGGAGCGCGGCGCGAGCACTTCCCCGCTGCGGCCCATTTCGTTCGGCGATCCCGTCGTCAACATCGAGCGGCGCGACGACGGCACGATTTATCTGCGGCCCAAACAGCCGCTCGGCGACTATCCGGTCCGCCTCACCGACCGCCTGCATCATTGGGCCAAGGCGACGCCGGACCGCGTCTTCATGGCCGAGCGCGAAGGCGGCCGCGGCTGGCGCAAGATCACTTACGCCGAGCTGCTCGCCGCGAGCCGGCACATTGCCTCCGGCCTGATTGCGCGCGGCCTGTCGGCGGAGCGGCCGGTCGTCATCCTGTCAGGCAATTCGATCGACCACGCGCTGCTGGCGTTCGGCGCGTTCTATGCCGGCATTCCGTTCTGCCCGGTGTCGCCGGCCTATTCGCTGGTGTCGAAGGATTACGGCAAGCTCTCTTACCTGATGAAGCTGCTGACGCCCGGCCTCGTCTTTGCCGAGGATGCGGGCAAGTTCGCGGACGCGCTCGCCGCCAATGTCTCGCTCGGCACCGAGATCGCCGCGTCCTGGGGCAGCGTGCCGGGTCGCGACGTCACCCTGCTCGCCGACCTCATGGCGACGCCGCTTCGCAGCGATCTCGACGCGATACACGACAAAATCGGCCCCGACACGATCGCAAAGTTCTTGCTGACGTCGGGCTCGACCGGCAATCCCAAGGCCGTCATCAACACCCAGCGCATGATCTGCGCCAACCAGGTGATGCTGCGCGAGACGCTCGCCTTCCTCAAGGACGAGCCCCCGGTCATCATCGACTGGCTGCCCTGGAATCACACCTTTGGCGGCAACCACAATATCGGGCTGACGCTTTACAATGGCGGCTCGATGTATCTCGACGCCGGCAAGCCGGTGCCGGGCGGCATCGAGGAGACCGTGCGCAATCTCCAGGAGATTTCGCCGACGGTCTATTTCAACGTGCCCAAGGGCTATGAATCGCTGCTGCCGTATTTGCGCGACGACCAGGGCCTGCGCGCAAAGTTCTTCGACCGCCTGCACGCGATGTTCTTCTCGGGCGCCGCGCTGTCGCCGTTCGTCTGGAACAGCCTCGACGAGCTCGCGGTGAAGGAGAAGGGCTACCGCGTGCCGATGCTGACGGGCCTTGGCGCCACCGAGACCGCGCCGTTCTTCATGTCGGTCAATCCGCGCACCAGCCGCTCCGGCCATGTCGGGCTGCCCGTGTCCGGCAATGACGCCAAGCTGGTGCCGAACAACGGCAAGATGGAAGTGCGCGCCAAGGGGCCGAACGTGATGCCCGGCTATTGGCGCCAACCCGACATCACCGCGAAATCCTTCGACGAGGAAGGATTCTACAAGATGGGCGATGCGCTCAAGCCCGTCGATCCCGACGATCTCAACGCCGGCTTCGATTTCGACGGCCGCGTCAGCGAGGACTTCAAGCTCGGCAGCGGCACCTGGGTCAGTGTCGGCCCGCTGCGTGCGCGCTTCGTCGCGGCCTGCGCGCCGCTGGTGCGCGACGTCGTCATCGCCGGCATCAACCGCGACGAAATCTCCGCGCTGGTGCTGCTCGATCTCGACGGCTGCCGGCTGATCAACCCGACGCTGCCGGCCGACGATCTCACCGTCACCGCCCGGGACAGGCTGGTACGTGAGGCCTTCCGCGAGCGCCTGACGCGCTTTCTGTCTTCGGCCACCGGTTCCTCGACGCGGATCACGCGCGCGATCCTGCTGGATACGCCGCTCTCGATCGACAAGGGCGAGGTCACCGACAAGGGCTCGATCAACCAGCGCGCGGTGCTGGAACATCGCGACGCGCTGATCGAGGAGCTCTACGCTGCCAATCCATCGGACCGTGTGATATCGGTCGGCTAAGAAACCATCGCCAAAGGAGAACGCCATGTTGTTGAAGGATCAGGCAGTCATCGTTACCGGCGGTGCATCGGGACTGGGCGCTGCGACCGCGCGAAAGCTGGCGGCGCAGGGCGCCAAGGTCGCGGTGTTCGACCTCAATGCCAAGCTCGCGGAGACCGTCGCCGCCGAGCTCAAGGGCGTTGCCGTGACCTGCGACGTCTCCGATGCCGCCTCGGCTGAAGCTGCGATCACGCAGGCGACCAAGGCGCATGGACCCGCGCGCGTGCTGGTCAATTGCGCCGGCATCGGCGTCGCCAAGCGCGTGGTCGGCCGCGACGGGCCGATGGCCCTTGCCGATTTCGACAAGGTGATCAAGGTCAACCTGATCGGCACCTTCAACATGCTGCGCCTCGCCGCAACCGAGATGTCCAAGCTCGAGCCGCAGGCGACCGGCGAGCGCGGCGTCATCATCAATACGGCGTCCGTTGCCGCCTATGACGGCCAGATCGGCCAGTCGGCCTATTCGGCCTCCAAGGGCGGCATCGTCGGCATGACGCTGCCGATCGCGCGCGAGCTCGCGCAGTTCGGCGTCCGCGTGCTGACGATCGCGCCCGGCCTGTTCCTGACGCCGCTGCTGGCCAACCTGCCGCAGGAAGCCCAGGACTCGCTCGCCGCCGCGATCCCGTTCCCGCGCCGGCTCGGCCACGCCGACGAGTTCGCCGCGCTCGCGCTGCACATGGTCGAGAACTCGTACCTGAACGGCGAAGTGGTCCGCCTCGACGGCTCGCTGCGCATGGCGCCGAAGTAAGGCGCAACGAAAGCAGGGCCATCGCATGTTCGTGAACCGGCGCGACGTCCAGATCCAGTGGGGCGACTGCGACCCCGCCAACATTGTCTATTACCCGCGCTATTTCGCAATGTTCGACGATTCGACGTCGACCCTGTTCGAGGTCGCCGGATTCTCCAAGCAGGATTTGGTCCGCAAATACGGCCTGGTGGGCATCCCCATGGTCGACACGCGGTCCAAGTTCTACATCCCCTCGACCTATGGCGACTGGATCACCATCGAAACGAAGATCGAGAGCATCAAGCGCTCGAGCTTCGAGGTGAAGCACAACGTCTACAAGGGCGAGGCGCTGGCGATCGAGGGTTTTGAGACCCGCGTCCTGGTCCGCCGCGATCCCGTTAACCCCGACAAGCTGAAATCGGCACCGTTTCCGGCGGAAATGGTAGCCAAATTCACGGGGAGCTAGGTCTGGAGCTAAATCGCCGCATCACCAAAAGAGGGGGCTGAATTACCCCCCGATTTCTGCTTTCAAAGAAACACGTCAAGGGAGGAATAGATGAAACGCTTTTACCTGACCGCCGCCATCGCCGCGGCGACGCTTGCCCTGCCGGCTCTGCCTGCGCTGGCCCAGACCAGCGAAATCACCATCGGCATCACCACCACCACGACCGGTCCGGGCGCAGCTCTCGGCATTCCCGAGCGCAACGCGCTGGAATTCGTGCCGAAGGAGATCGGCGGCGTGCCGCTGAAGGTGATCGTGCTCGACGACGGCGGCGATCCCACCACGGCGACCACCAACGCCCGCCGCTTCGTGACCGAATCCAAGGCCGACATCATCATGGGCTCGGCACTGACGCCGCCGACCATCGCGGTCTCCAACGTCGCCAACGAGGCCGGCATTCCGCATTTCGGCCTGGCGCCGTTCCCGATCACGCCTGAGCGCATGAAGTGGTCGGTGACGATGCCGCAGCCGATCCCGATCGTGGGCAAGGTGCTGTACGACCACATGAAGTCGAAGGGCGTGAAGACCGTCGGCTATATCGGCTATTCCGACTCCTATGGCGACCTCTGGTTCAACGACCTGAAGGCCCAGGCCGTGCCGATGGGCATCACCATCGCCGATGAGGAGCGCTTCGCCCGCCCTGATACGTCGGTGACCGGACAGGTGCTGAAGCTCGTCGCCGCCAACCCCGACGCGATCCTGGTCGGCGCCTCCGGTACCGCGGCTGCGCTGCCGCAGACCGAGCTGCGCGAGCGCGGCTATCAGGGCCTGATCTACCAGACCCATGGCGCCGCCAGCATGGACTTCATCCGCATCGCCGGCAAAGCAGCGGAAGGCGTGCTGATGGCCTCCGGTCCCGTCATGGACCCCGAGGACCAGCCCGACGAGGCCGCCACCAAGAAGCCGGGCCTCGCGCTCAACACCGCCTATGAGGCCAAGTACGGCCCGAACAGCCGCAGCCAGTTCGCCGGTCATTCCTATGATGCGTTCGAGATCCTCAAGCGCATCATTCCGACGGCGCTGAAAACCGCAAAGCCCGGCACGCCGGAATTCCGCGAAGCGATCCGCCAGGCGCTGCTGTCGGAGAAGGAGCTGGCAGCGAGCCAGGGCGTCTACAACTTCACCGAAAAGGACCGCTACGGCCTCGACGAGCGCTCGCGCATCCTGCTCACGGTGAAGAACGGCAAGTACACGCTCGTGAGGTAAGGCGCGGCAAGAGTTTTGAGACGACGAGAGCCGGCCCGTTGGGCCGGCTCTTTTGTTTTTCTTCTGGGGCGAATTGCCTACCGAGGTCGTCATGCCCGGGCTTGTCCCGCCTGCGCGGCCGAAGCCGCTTCGGCGAGGCGAAGGCCCGGGCATCCACGTTCTTTGCACCGTACCGCAAGGCGTGGATGGCCGGGACAAGCCCGGCCATGACGGTGTGGAGAGTTCAGCGCCTCGAGAACTACGGTCTTGTGAGCGCTAAGCCGCCTGCCGCAGCGGGGTCCAGGCGAACTCCGGATAATAATCGTCCATCATGCGGTCGACATAGGCGGTGAGGTTCGCAAATCCCTCGGCGCGCTGACGCAGGCCGGATTCGAAGAAGGGCGTCAGGATTCCGGCGAGCGCGCCGAAGGCGGTGGCATCGACGCCGCAGGGCTTGTTGCCCATCAGGTAGGCCTTGTCGCCGAGCTGCACCGAAAGCGCGAACAGCGAACGTACCGCGAGATCGACGTCGTCATCGGGCGCGTGGCGGCCGAGGCCGGAGAGCAGATAGTTCTCGGCGACACGAAATTGCGCATCCTCGCGCAACTTTTCGCGATTGTGCTCCGGCGCGCCGTCGAAGAAATGCGAGGGCCCCTTGGCGAAGTTGACCGGATCGACCCAGCGCGCCCCGACCAGCGCCCAGTAGACGTGATGCTCGATCATGCGCTCGAACGCCCAGGCCTGCGCGCGCTCGGAGAGCGACAGCCCCGCGTCGAAATCGAAGCCATAGCGGCGCTCGATATGGGCGCGAATGAAGGTGGAATCGGCCACCGCCTCGCCGCCGTCGTCGATGAACGGCAGCTGCCCCTTGGGCGAGGCCGGCGGCATCGCCCGCTCCTTCCGGTAGGGCAGTCCCGCCATCTTGAGCTGCACCTCGGTCTTGGTGACGAAGGGGCTGATTTCCGGCAGGCCGAAGCCGGCGCCAAAGCCATAAAGCGTGATCATGCGAACTCTCTCCTGGACCTGCGAAATTTGGGCTTGCGAAATTTGGACTTGCGAAACTTTGAGGGAACCTAGTGACCGGCTGCTGCCACCATGGTGGCAGCAGCCGTGATATCTTCTGCGAAACGGGC
The DNA here is from genome assembly GCF_023073075.1 of Bradyrhizobium sp. 61. Taxonomy (NCBI): domain Bacteria; kingdom Pseudomonadati; phylum Pseudomonadota; class Alphaproteobacteria; order Hyphomicrobiales; family Nitrobacteraceae; genus Bradyrhizobium; species Bradyrhizobium sp. 61. The sequence goes on from NZ_JADPIU010000112.1 coordinate 37,748, forward strand.
CCCCCGCCAGGCGCGGGCCATGACATGGCGGGCCAGCGCGTCCGCAGCCTGGGTCAGCAAGCGTGCCATCACGCTTGCGAGAGCAAATCGGAGGTCGACGGCCATGAGATCGAGCGAAACGAGACGGCTGAGCCCCCAGGCGGACCAGACCTGTGCCCGCAACATCGGAATCGCCGGGCCGAAATGGGTTGGAATGATCATGGACAAATCCTCTTCAGTCGATGTGTTGTCCCGGTATAGACACCCCCTGCTGCCAACATCCTGTCAGCAGCAGCGCGCCATTTTCTGATCCGTCACCCGATAAGAGAATTGCCATGAGACGCGCCGACCGGCTGTTTCAGATCATCCAGGTGCTGAGGCGCACGCGTAAGCCGCTGACCGCGGACGCGATCGCGGCCGAGCTCGAGACCTCGAAGCGCACCATCTATCGCGACATCGCAACCTTGATCGGCCAGCGCGTGCCGATCCGCGGCGAAGCCGGCATGGGCTATATCCTCGAGAAGGGTTTTGACCTTCCGCCCTTGATGCTGACACCCGACGAGATCGAGGCGGCGGTGCTGGGCGCGCAATGGGTCGCGGGCCATGCCGATTCCGCGCTGGCACGCGCGGCCGAAGATTTGATGGCCAAGATCGCCGACACCGTGCCTGAGCGCTTGCGTCCCTTCGTGCTGGAGCCGGCAAGCCGCGCGCGGCCGAGCTGGAACAGGGAGCCGGACCGCCTCGACATGGCGCGCACGCGCACCCAGATCCACGAAGGCAAGAAGATCATGCTGCGCTATCGCGACGAGCAGGGCCGCCCCAGCGAGCGCATGATCTGGCCGATCTCGGTCGGCTATCTCGAAGCCGTGCGCCTGCTTGCGGCCTGGTGCGAGCTGCGCGGCGACTTCCGCAGCTTCCGCACCGATCGCGTCGTGGATGCGAACTATCTCGACGATAAATATCCGGAGCGGCGCGACGTGCTGCGCGCAAGATGGCGGCAGAGCCTGGTCTGGGGCCCGCCAAAGGACACGTGAGCGCGATGGAAGAGACCTCCCCCGTCGACCTGTCGAGCTGGTGCCAGAGCTGCGGCGCCTGCTGTGGCTATTCGGAGAACTGGCCGCGCTTCTCGATCGAGAGCGACGAGGAGCTTGCCGCAATTCCCGAGACGCTCGTCAACGCGCGCCAATCCGGCATGCGCTGCGAGGGCGATCGCTGTTCGGCGTTGCGGGGGGAGATCGGAAAGCAGACGGCCTGCGGCATTTACGAGGTGCGGCCGGAGGTGTGCCGCACCTGCATGCCGGGAGACGCCGAATGCGCGATGGCGCGGCGGAAATTCGGACTGCCGGTAATCGAGGCCGCTTAGGCTGGAACGGCTACAGCTGGAACGGCTTCGCTGACCTCGTCGTCGAACCCGTCCTCAAGCGGTGCAAGCACCGAGAGCGGCTTGGTCGACAGCGTGATCGGCTTGCGGCCCCCCGACAGTGACGGCGACGATTTGACCGTGCTTTCGCGCGACAGCGCGTAGAGCGTCGAGCCGACGCGGCCACCGTTGTCGATCAGGTCACGCTCGTTGCAGCTGGCTGCGATCGCGACCGCCAGCGAGTGCAGATGGCTGCGGCGATAGCAGAACAGCGCCAGCCTGGCGCGCGCGTCAGGGGAAACACTCTCAACCAGCCTCGGCAGGCCACTCTCGCTGGCGCGATACATCTCACCAAGGAGCTCGTCGCGGACCGGGCAGAAATCGCTTTCATATGCGTCGCGGCTTGAAAACATTGCGGTTCTCCTCGTTGCCGAAGATGCAGCGCAATTCTCTAATGAAAGGTTAACCACGCCGCCCGGTAGTCACCCGGGGTCCTTGCGCCCTCGTCGCGAATCGGAGGCGCCCTGGTGGGTTGAAAACGGGGTTGACGACCGCCTGCGGCCATCCTTCGAGACGCCCGCCATTGGCGGGCTCCTCAGGATGAGGTCTGTTTCTGCTGAAAGATCTTAACCCCTCATGGTGAGGAGGCGCGAAGCGCCGTCTCGAACCATGCAGGCCCGGCAGCCACTCCGGCGAGCCGCCGGCCTCAGTTCGCCGCCATGAAGATGGAAAGGCCAAAGCCGGTCAAATGATGCAGGGCCTGGTCGACGCCGATCAGGGTCCAGAACCAGGGATGCGCCAGGTCGACACCGAAATTGGCGGAGACGAACCCCTTGGCGCGGTCGATGGTGATGTGGATCGCGAAGTCGATGAACGCGACGAACCAGAATCGCGGCGCCACTATCAGGATCAGCGGCAGCGCAACCGCGAGGTGAATCAGGCAATGCACCAGAAGCGGCAAAGCCCAGCCGTGCTTCTGGTCCTTGCCGTGCGCCATCCAGGCGGTCTGGAGCACGAAATCGGCGATGATGTGCTTGAAGGTGAGCAGCAACATCCAGCCAATGAGCGCTTCGACCGGAACCGCCGATGACATGGGTGGAAACGACAAGCTGACGCCCTCATTGACGTGACAAGAAAGATCGGAGCGTTAGCGCAACTTCTTTTTGGACCGGTCAAATCGCCGGGACGTGTGATTTATGACATCTCCCGCGACGGAATGCAGCCGGGGGGAACTGGAAAATCGCCAACTGTGGCTAACTGGTGATAGGATGACCAATCGCCGCGGCCAGATCGAGTAAGGTTACCTCCGGCTCGAATTTTGCATTCCGGTACCGGCGCGCTATCATTGTCGGCAGAGAATATCGTTCTTTTTTCAGACGTTTAGGAATTGCAGGGCGCCCGCCGCGATCGCATCCGCGAGCCGTCCGCCACTCAGGAATAGGGCCGGAGTGCTGCCATGAGTACTGAAGGCCCAACCTCGTCACCGACCGAACCGCCGCCGCGGCGCCCCAAGGTGATCAAGACCAATCAGCAGCAGGTCTTTCTCTACGTCGTGCTGACCCTGCTGCTGTCGCTCGCCACCGTCTGGGGCGGCCGCGCCATGCTACACAATTCGGAGACGCTGACCTTTGCCGTCGGCACCCCCAACAGCGACGAGGCGCTGTTCGCCGCCAAGCTCGCCACGCTGCTGAAGAACAACGCCTCGCGCTTCCGGATCAAGATCGTCAACAACGCAGACAATGCCAAGGCGCTCGCACAGTTCGACCGCAAGCAGGCTGACCTCGCCGTCCTTCGCACCGACACCAAAGTGCCGCTGCGGGCGCGCACGCTCGCGATCCTCGAGCACGATCTGGTGCTGCTGCTCGGTCCCGGCAACAAGAAGATCAAGTCGCTCGCCGAACTCAAGAAGAAGAAGGTTGCCGTCGTCGCCGAGAACGAATCCTCGCTCGCCTTCGTCCGCAGCATCCTCGACATCCCCGATGGTCCGGATGCCGCCAGGATCCAGATGGCGCCGCAGGGTGCAACGCTCGACAAGCTGTTTGCGCCGGCGAGCGGCTTCGGCGCGGTGATCGCCATCGTCCATGCCTCCAGGGCGGTGCGGGACAAGGCCTATGAGCAGGTCGCCAAGCGCGGCGGCTTCACGCTGAACGCGATCGACGAGGCCAAGGCGCTCGCGCGCAAGATTCCCGGCATTTCCAGCGAAACGCTGACTGCGGGCACGCTGTCCGCATCGCCGGAAATTCCCGACGACGACCTCGACACGATCGGGCTCGAATGGCTGCTGGTCGCGCAATCAAGGATGTCGGCGAGCACGGCGGGCGAGCTCGCGCGCGTCGTCTATGAGAACAAGTCCGCACTCGGGCTCGACAACGGCTTCGCCAGCCGAATCGAGCCGGCCTCCGTCGAGAAGGATGCCTACGTGATGGCGCATCAGGGGGCGGCCGACTACATCAACGACGACACCAAGTCGTTCATGGATAAGTACAGCGACCTGATGTATCTGGGCGCCGCCGCGCTCAGCGTGATCGGCTCGATCTTCGCAGCGATCTACGCCAAGATCACCCGGATCGCGCCTGAGAAGGCTGGCGAGCTTTCCACCGCCGTCCTCGACATCGGCGAACGCATCGAGCACGCCCATTCGCTGGACCAGCTCGAATGTCTCCAGGACGAGCTGGAGGGCATTCTGCGCGGCGCGGTCATAGGTCTCAGGGACGGCACGATCAGTACCGACGGGCTCGACACCTTCAAGCTCGGCTACGAGTTCGTCCGCGACGAGATCGGCATGCGCCGCGACTATCTCAAACGCCACTGCGGCGAGGCCGACAAGGTCGCCCAGGATACCGCCCCTCCCCAGCAGGACGAGAGCAAGATCGTCGTGGTGAAGACAGCTCAGAGTGCCTGACCTATCGATTTGACGGGTCTCGCAGCGGCGCCCTGCCGGCATTTCCCGCGAATCCTCCGGCCGAATTCGGGAACCGCCCCCATCCACAACCGTTTGCTCCCGGATACAACCGGAGCACGCGCCATGCGTACACTCCTCGTCATCATCCTTCTGGGCATGCTGGTGGCGGCTGGCTATTTCGCCTATTCCGCAATGACGATCGAGGGCGAGCCGATCCCGACGGAAGGCTATGTGGCGTTGGCGCTGGGCGCGGGTTTCGCCATCGTCGTCGGCATCGGCTTGATGATGTTGCTTTTTTTCAGCAGCCGCCGCGGCTACGACGAGCCGCCGCATTTCAGGTAGCGCCACGGATCTCACGGCACCGGGCTTTCCGCGCTCCTGTCCGACGATGCTGCGGGCAGTCCCCTGCCCGTCGTTGACGGCTCCTGCCCGGGCGGGCACTTTGGCGGCGGCGTCCCAGCCGGGACCGCAACAGACACGATCGAGCCCGCCTTCCCGCATGTCCAAGCCGCTGATCCCCGCATTGGCCCAGTTCGTGGCCGCCACGGCCGGCCGCAACATGACCAAGGCGGCCTATGTGGCGGTCGGGCTCGGCGTGCTCAGCATGGTGCTGCTGACGGTCAACCCGGCCTATGAGACGGCTCACCGCTGGGTCGACGCCCTGCTATGGGCCTGCCTCGTCTATTTCGTGTTCGAATGGGTGGTCCGGCTGCGCCACATGGCACAAACGGGGCGCCTGTCGCTCTACATGACCTCCTCTGCCGGGCTGGTCGATGCTCTGGGCGCGCTGGCCGTGCCGGTCGCGCTCCTGATCGGCATCGAGCCGAAGACGGCGTGGCTGCTCAGCGTGCTCTGGGTATTGAAGGTGGTGCCGGGCATTCCGGGCCTGCGGCAGCTGCGCCGGGTGCTGGTGCTGGAATCGGGGCCGCTGGTCAGCGTGCTCGTGATCTTCCTGATGGTGGTGTTCCTCGCTTCCGTCGCCGAATATTTCCTGGAGCGGGACGTGCAGCCGCAGACTTTCGGCAGCGTCCCCGCCGCGCTGTGGTGGGCTGTCGTCACGCTGACGACGACGGGCTACGGCGACGTCGTGCCGGTGACGCCGCTCGGGCGCATCGTGGCGGCGATGGTGATGATCTCAGGCCTCGGCGTGTTCGGGCTGTGGACCGGTATCCTGGCGACCGGCTTTGCCGCCGAGACCCGGCGCGACAATTTCCTCAAGACCTGGGAATCCGTCAGCAAGGTGCCGTTCTTCGCAGCGCTCGGCCCTGCCGCCATCGCCGACGTCACCCACATGCTGCGCACCATGGAGCTGCCGGCGCGCACCATGATCATCCGCAAGGGCACGCAGGGCGACTGCATGTATTTCATCGCCGCCGGCGAGGTCGAGGTCGACCTGCCCGGCAAGAAGGTCCAGCTCGGCGAGGGCGCGTTCTTCGGCGAGATGGCGCTGCTCGGCAACAACAAGCGCGGCGCCAATGTCTCGACCACGAAGGTGTCGCGGCTGCTGGTGCTCGACCTCGTCGACTTCCGCGTGCTGATGGCGCGGCACCCCGATCTCGCCGAGACCATCGATGCGGAAGCCAAGCGCCGCACACTCGAGAACAAATAAATGGAGACAAGAATGTCGGACACAGCCGACGCAGCCTCAGGCCCCGTGCTCGAACGTGACGGCGCACGCGCCACCATCCGCCTCAACCGGCCCAAACATCTCAACCGGCTCCAGGCCGAGGATCTCGGCGAGCTGGTCAGACTTTTCGACCGGATCGAGGCCGATCCTGATATCCGCGTGCTGGTGCTGACCGGCACGGGGCGGGCCTTCTCGGCGGGCTATGACCTCAACTCGGTTGCCGAGCGCGCGGTCAGCGCCAACGAGCAGCAGAGCGCGGGCTCGGCGTTCGAGGTCGTCGTCAACCGGCTGGAGGACCTCGGCGTGCCGACGATCTGCCGGCTCAATGGCGGCGTCTATGGCGGGTCGACCGACCTCGCGCTCGCCTGTGATTTCCGCATCGGCGTCGACACCGCCGAGATGTTCATGCCGGCGGCGCGGCTCGGGCTGCATTACTACAGAAACGGCATCAAGCGTTACGTGACGCGGCTCGGCGTCGACAATGCGAAAAAGCTGTTCCTCACCGCGCAGAAGATCAGCGCGCCGGAGATGCTGCGGATCGGATACCTCACGGCCATGGTGCCGGAGGAAACGCTCGATGAAGAGGTTGACAAGCTCGCGAGCGTTCTCGCCGGCAACGCCCCACAGGCGATGCGCGGCATGAAGCGCGCCATCAATGAATTCGCCCGCGGAGAGCTGGATGAAGCCGCCGCCGATCAGCGCCACCGCGACAGCATGCGCGGCGACGAGATCAAGGAAGGTATCAAGGCGTTCGCGGAAAAACGGTCGCCAAAATTCTGATCACGCCCGCTGCGACCGCATCGCGCGCACCTGCGTGAGCTTGGGATCGCGGACGAGCGCCTGGTAGCGCTTGCTGTCGACGGCGTAAATCGCGATCCGGCCCTCACTGTCGGCATGAACGCCCCAGCCGAAGCGCTTGCCCAGGCTCGACGCCCTCATGCACGCCTGCCCCCGGGAGAAGAACGCTTCACGGGCCGCGCGCTTCTCCGTCTTCGTCGCCTTCACATCGAGCTCGCGTCCCGGCGCGGACGTCGCGAAGATCACGTCGTCGGACGTGTGCTTGTAGGGTGCCTTGGCGATCATCCCGTACTGCAGGCACGCCACCGTCGGCTTTCCCGCGCGCAGCGGCGGCTCCTCGCCGGTATGCGCGGGACAGTCTTCAGCGACCCGGATGAAGGTGTTGAAGCAGTTGGTCGTGTGCATCGACTTTGTCATCTGCAACCCTGGATCATTCAACCACCAGCAGCCGCGGCGTGCTGCGCCGCCATCTCGTCGTCGGCGGCATTGATCCGCTGGAACGCAGGCCGCGAGGTCATGCGTTCGGCATAACGAACGAATACGTCTTTCTTCGGCACGATGCCGAACATCATCGTCCAGCTGAACGCGACGCCCCACAACACATCCGCCGCCGTCATGCGCTCGCCGAGCAGATACGGACCCTTCGACAGTTGCACCTCGAGCGCGCCCAGCATGGCGTCGTAATCGGCATAGGGTGACTGCATGATCGGTGCCGGCTCGCGCTGCATGAACTTGTCGATCAGGGCCGGCTCGAACGATGCGCCGTAATAGGCGATCCAGCGCAGGTAAGGACCGCGCAGCGGATCGTTCAGTGCGGGCGTCAGCCCCGCCTGCGGAAACAGATCGGCGAGATAGATGGTGATCGCGACCTGCTCGGTCACCAGCGCCTCGCCGTGGCGGACCGCCGGCACCTTGCCGAGCCGATTGATGGCGAGATAAGCGGGCTTGCGCTGCTCGCCGGCCTTCATGTTGAGGACGTGGAGATCGTAGGGCGCGCCCAGCTCCTCCAGCAGCACCCGCGTGCCGGTGGCGCGGCTTTGCGGCGAATAATACAGGGTGATGCGGTTTTGATCGGTCATAACAGGTCTCCATCTGGCCGGCTGGCGATGGCGCTTGTAGCGGACCATACCTGACATCCGGTGTCAGGTATGGTCTAAGGGATCATGCGCGCGAGCAGAATGCTGTCGATCCTCACCACCCTCCAGGCCAGGGGGCAGGTCACTGCGCCCGAGCTTGCGGAAGCCTGCGAGGTCTCGGTGCGCACGATCTATCGCGACATCGACGCGCTCGCGGCGTCCGGCGTCCCTGTCTATGCCGACCGCGGCGCGGAGGGCGGCTATCGCCTGCTCGACGGCTATCGCGTGCGCTTGAACGGCCTGTCGCAGAACGAGGCGGAGGCTCTGTTCCTTGCGGGACTGCCGGGACCGGCCGCGGCGCTCGGGCTGGACGCGGCGATGATCGCCGCGCAGAACAAGCTGATGGCGGCACTCCCTGCCAACCTTCGCGAAGACGCCGGGCGGATGCAGGAGCGTTTTCACCTAGACGCACCCGGCTGGTTCGGCGAGACGGAAGAGCCCAAACATCTGCGCACCATTGCCGGCGCGGCTCTGCGCGGGACGCTGATCAAGATCCGCTACCAGAGCTGGCGCGCGGAGAAGCAGCGCCGCGTCGCACCGCTCGGGCTGGTGCTGAAGGGCGGCAGCTGGTATCTCGCCGGTCACGTCGACGGCAGCACGCGCACCTATCGCATCGCGCGCGTGCTGGACTGCACCGCGCTCGACGACCGCTTCGATCGTCCCGCCGCGTTCGATCTCGCCGCCTATTGGCAGGCTGCGACGCTTCGCCTCGAAGCCGAGATGCATCCCAATGTCGCGATCGTGCGGCTGTCGCCGTTCGGCGTCAAACTGCTCGACGCGCTGAGCCAGCCTTACGTCAAGGCGCGCACCCAGCTTGAAGAGACCGCGGATGCGGACGGCTGGCGCATCGCGCGCGTTCGGACCGGCAAGACGTCATGGCACGCGGCATCCGAATTGTTGCGGCTGGGGTCCGAAGCCGAAGTGCTGGAGCCCGCCGATCTCCGCGAGAAGATGGCGGAGATGACGCAGGCGATGGCTGCGCGCTATCGCGCAGCGGCGCGAAAAGCCTGACAGCGGCGCATTTCACCGAAGCTCACGAAACATTCCTGAAACACGATTCCTGCCTCGCGCCCTGAACGCGTTCGCGTCTCAGCCCGACGGAGAAGCAGGGACACAACAACGGCCTTAGCGCCACACTGGAGAATGAAAATGTTTCGTAAGCTTGCTCTTGGTCTGATCGCTGCTGGTTCGCTCGGTGCGGCCGCTCTCGCGCCCACCGCGGCTTCGGCCCACGGCTTCCATCATCACTGGGGTCCCGGCTGGGGCTTTGGCGGCGTCTACGTCAACACTGGCGTCAGCAACTGCTACCAGGAGCGCGTCGTCAGGACCCGCCATGGCCTGCGCGTCCGCGTCGTGAATGTCTGCGCCTACGGGATCTACTGATATCTGATGCCCTCGACAAAGCTCCGGTCGCACTGCGGCCGGAGTTTTGCATTGGGTTAACCAATCTGCCGATGCCGGCGAAACCAGGCCCAGGTCTCGCGCGTCGTCCTGATATAACCGCGGCCGCGATGGACGATCTCGTCGTCGACGATCTCGTTCAGCTTCGGCAGCGCGTGAAACGGGATCGAGGGATAGGCGTGGTGCTCGACATGGTAGGGCATATTCCACGCGAACCATTTGACGATCGCGCTGGTGTAGGTGGTGCGCGTGTTCTGGAAGGCGCTGCGGGTGCGGTCGCAGCCGGTGTGCTCGGCATAGAGATAGGGCCGCAGGAAGGACTGCCCGATGATCAGCGGGACAATCCAGACCCAGAGCAGCAACGCCGAGGAAAACCACAGCGAGAGCGCGAGCAACAGCGCATAGAGCCCGGCATAGGCGCGCGCCTCGCGCACGATGGTGGCGCGCTTGTTTTCGGGAATCCAGGGCACGGTGACCTTGCCGGTGACGGCGTGGCCGAGCATCAACCGGAGGCGGCCGGCGACCTGAAGCAGGCCGCTATAGGCGAGCGCAAGCTGCGTGTCGGATGTCGGCTTCACGCCGACGATCAGCTCCGGGTCCTTGTCCGGATCCTGGGTGTAGCGATGATGGTCCCAGTGAAACAGGCAGTAATATTCGTAAGGTTGTCCGATGATGAAGGCCGAGGGATAGCCGACCGCAAGGTTGAGGCCACGGCTCCTGAACGCGGTCTTGTGCGCGGTCTCGTGCAGCGCCATGAACAGGAAGGCGACGAAATAGCCCTGCACCGCCATCAGCGGCAGCGCCCATAACACGCCCCAGGCTGAAGAGACCTTCCAGACCAGCGCGCCGACCAGCACGACCAGGCCGTAATGGCTGAGACTTTTCGCGGCCCCCCTGAGATTGGAGCGCACCGACAATTCGCGCAGCATGGCCGGGTTCAGCGGCTTCAGACGATGGCCGGGCTCTGAAACGGTCGCGTCAGTCATCATCGAAGGCTCGTCCTATTTGCTGAGAAGCTCTGCGACCTCGGCCTTGAGGAAGGCCTGGTCGCGCGGATTGTTGACGGGGTTGCCGGCGCGATGGCCGTGCAGCGACGGGATCGGATGCAGCACCGCCGATTTTGCGTTGACCAGCCTGCCGAGCTCGTCCTCGTTGTCGCGGACATCGAAATAGCGGTCGGTCGCACCCGGCATCAGCAGCATATGCGCCTTGATCGCGGCCAGCGCCCGGTCGAGATCGCCGCCGAATGAAGCGCAACGACTGATGTCACCGCGTTGCCAGATCCCGGCCTGCGCGAGGAGATCGTTGGCATCACGCCGGGCAAAGGTCGCGTCCCAGTTCCGGACCAAATAATCCTCGAGCGAGGTGAAGCCCGCCTCGCGCCAGAGCTCGTCGCGGTAAAAGCCGTGCGACATCGCCCAGCCGGCATAGACGCGTCCCATGGCGCGATAGCCGGCAACGGGCTTCTCGACGAAGCGGCCGTCGCGGAAGGCGGGATCACCGGTCAGCGCAGCCTTCACACTTTCGAGGAAGACGTAATTATAGGGCGCGCAGCGCGCACTGCCGCAGACCACCGCGGCCCGCGCGACCATGTCGGGATGCAGCGCCGCCCAGTGATAGGTCTGCATGCCGCCCATCGACCAGCCATAGACCAGCGCGAGTTTTGTGATGCCGAAACGCTCGGTCAGCAGCCGGTGCTGGATCGCGATGGCGTCGTGATAGGTGATTTGCGGGAATGGCGCCTCGCCGGAATTCGACGGCGAGGACGACAGGCCGTTGCCGAACAGATTCGGGATGATGATGAAGTAGCGCGTAGGGTCGAGCACGCCATCGGGCCCGATCAGCCATTCCGTGTCGTAGTGTTGGGCGCTGAACGAGGTCGGGTAGAGAATGACGTTGTCCCTGGCGGGGCTGAGGGTGCCGTAGGTCTTGTAGGCGAGCTTCATCGCGGGGAAGACGGCGCCGGACTGAAGCGTGACGTCGCCGGCCTCAAAGATCTCGTAGTCGCGCTGCCCGGTCATGCGTCCAACTCCCGCTCACGCGGCCGCAGCATGCGCCCGCCGAGACAACGATGCATTGTTCGTGCCGGACCGGCAAACGCATCGTTGCGTCGCGCTTAATATCTGTACTTATAGTACAGTTATTAGATCGAAACAAGGGGGTTTGGTCGTCGCGCGTCAGGCGATGGCCGCAATGTATCGCTGCACGGACGCCGCGAATGCGGCCTTGGCATCTAAAGCGATGTTGCGGCCCCACCAGGCGCCGTAGATGCGGTCAAAGGCGAGCGGCTCCACAGCGGCTGCGATCCGCCGCACCGCGCCGGCGTTGAGCGGCATGTAGTTCGGATAGGAGTACATGAAGCTGACGAAGCGGCGGTCCATCGCCACCTGCGCGATGTCGCCCGTGAGCAGCGCGCCCTTGCCATCCGCACCGCGCGCATGGTGCAGCATGGTGGCGCCCGCGAAATGACCGCCGGTGCGCAGCAGCAGCACATCGTCGGAGATGCGCTGCTGATCGCCGGTCCAGTGCACGATCGAGGGATGCGGACGCGTCACCCATTGGCGATCATCGGCATGCAGATAGACCGGCGCACCGCCGAACGCCTCGCTCCAGTCGGCAAGCGCGCCGTAGTAGTGTGGATGCGAGATCGCGATCGCCTTCAGCCCGCCCAGCGAGCGCACATGCGCGATGGCTTCCGACGTCGCCAGCGGGACGCAGTCCCACATCAGACAGCCGTCGCCGAGCGGCACCAACAGCGCGCGCTGGCCGATGGCGAAGCTCGGCTCGGACCCGATGCCGGTGAGGCCGAGATCATCCCGCCAGGCAAGGCGGTGCCGTTCCGCCAACGCTTCGCGTGTGAGGAAGGTTTGGCCCTTCCAGTTCACGAACTGCCGCTCGTCCTCGCAGATCGGACAGGATGCGGGCGGCTTTTCGCTTTCTGGAAATTGGGCGCCGCAGGTTTCGCAGGTCCAGAGAGGCATGGCCATGATCCAGAAGAAGGAGGGGACACCCACGAGATGACGCCGCAGCCCTCCCATCGCAAGTGCGGAGGAACCAACCCGGCCAGCACATGTTACTTTCCGGTCCGCCCCCGCGCCAGTTGGCCGGTCATGTCAGACCGTCTTGTCAGCCCTGCTTGTGCAAGACCATTTCCGCCGGCAGTCGCTCAACGTCTCGATGGCATCGCGCTCCCCTCCCCGCCGCTATCGGGCTGTCTCGGCTACAAGTTCGGCTATGTCGCCGTGCTCGCGCTGGCAGCCGCGTTCGGCGCCATCGCGATCGCCTGCGTGCTGATGATCCCCGCAAAGGCGATCGACGATCGCGCCTCGCGCGGCTGCAAGGAGAATGACCCCGACAGCGCGCCGGATGCGTTCACCATGCTGCTCAAGCACCGGGCGCTGCTCGTGCTGGCGCTTTTTCATCTCGGCACACCGGGCTGCGGCACCAGGTCGCGGTCACAGCGCGTCATTGCGCGTGGCTTATCACGCAATCCGGCGCTTTTGCGGTTGCGGAGCACCGGCCTGACGATACAACCTGCCGTAAATCGCCAACTAACCTGCCCTTCCCGATCGATGATCCAGCCTCAACTCTCATTCGATGGCGACCCGAATGGCCAGGCCTATGAAAGATGGCGCGAGCAGTTTTGCCGCCAGGTCGCCGACGTCGATTTCGTTCCGATCGGGGAAGGACGTGTTCACCGGACCATTTCGCCGGCCATTCTTCCGCGCCTCCGACTCTCGGCCTCGTTCGGCACGCCGATGTCCTTCGTATCGCTGGGGACGAACGACGAATTGGTGATCACGATGTCGCCGAATTCGGCGCTGAGCGGGACCATGGGACGACGTCCGCTGGAGGTCGCCGCCGGCGACGTCACGATCGGCGACCCCTCGATCAAGGGCGCCCATATCACCCAGACGACACACGGCAACTTCCAGACCGCGCTACTGCCGCGCAAGGCGCTGCTGCGCGCGTGCCCGAATGCCGAGGACCTGATCGCGCGGTCGATCCCCGGCGCCAATCCGATCACGTCGATGTTCCTGCGATATTATGACCTCGCGCACACTTATGCCGACAAGCTCGCGCCCGCGGAGCTCGATGCGGTCTCGCAGCATTTGTTCGACCTCTCCGTGCTGATGATCGGAGCGCGCGGCGATGTCGCCGAGCAAGCTCGCATGCGCGGCCTTGCGGCGGCGCGTCTCGAAACCCTCAAATCCGACATCCTGGCCCAGCTCGACAACCCCGCGCTGTCGCTCACCGTCCTTTCAGCCGCGCACCGGATCAGCCCGCGCACGATTCAGTTGATGTTCGAGCAGGCCGGCATCACCTATAGCGGCTTCGTGCTGGAGCAACGGCTGCTGCGCGCCGAGCGGCTGCTTCGAAATCCAAACCTGCGCGCGCGCAAGATCATCGAGATCGCGCACCTCGCCGGCTTTCACGACGTCTCCTACTTCCATCGCGCGTTCCGTCGCCGCTTCGGACGGACGCCCGACGACGTCAGGAAGCTCTCCGGCGAGATGGGCTAAGGAAACTCAACCACGATCTTGCCGAAGTGGCCGCCCTGTTGCATCAGCCGCAGTGCGTCCGGCACGGCATCGAAGCCGAACGCACGGTCGATCACCGGCTTCATGCCGTTGCGGCCGATCGCGGCTGTCATCCCCTCGAACATCCGCCGGCTGCCGACCGACAGGCCGATCACGTGAAGGTTCTTGGCGAACAGGCTCGGGATCGCGATCTGCTGCGAGACGCCGGTGAGCACGCCGATCACCAGAATGTTGCCACCGACCCTGATAGCCTCGAGCGACTGCGCAAAGGTATCCTTGCCGCCGACTTCAACCACGTGATCGACACCGCCGCCGGTCCAATCGGCCGCGGCCTTGCCCCATTCCGGCACCGTACGATAATTGATGGTGTGGTCGGCGCCGAGCGCCTTGGCACGTTCCAGCTTCTCGTCGCTCGACGACGTCACGATCACGCTCGCGCCGGCGAGCTTTGCGAATTGCAGCGCGAAGATCGAGACACCGCCAGTGCCCTGCACCAGCACGGTGTCACCGGGTTTCACCCTGGCCTCCTCGAACAGCGCGCGCCACGCCGTGAGCCCGGCGCAGGGCAGCGTCGCCGCTTCCAGGAATGAAAGGTACGATGGAATGCGGCTGACGCCCTCGGCATCGAGCAGCATCACCTCCTGCAACACGCCCGGCCGCGTACCGCCGAGCGCATAGCGGCGGCTGGTCGCCGACACCTTCCCGTCGATCCAGGACTGGAAGAACATCGGACAGACGCGATCGCCAACCGCGACGCGGGCAACGCCGTCGCCGACCGCGATGACTTCGCCGGCGCCGTCCGAGAACGGGATCAGCGGCAATCGGGAGACGCCGCCCTTGCCCTGCACCGTGAGCAGATCACGGTAGTTGAGCGATGCCGCCCTCATCCGCACCGCGACCTGCCCCGGACTAGGCGTGGGCTCGGGCAGATCGGCCAGCTCCATCCCCTCGATCGACCAGTCGCGCGCGACCTGCCAGACCTTCATGGCGACCGCTCCGTGCCTACGTTCCAAAATTCTTCTGGATCGCCTTGTCGAGCGTCTCGCCGCCGACGAAGCGCTGGCGCAATTCGCGCTTGAGCAGCTTGCCGCTCGGGTTCTTCGGCAGGCTGTCGACGAAGATGACGCGCTTGGGCACCTTGAAATGCGCCATCTGGCCGGCGCAGTGCTTGATGACGGCATCCTCGTCGAGCGTCTCGCCGGTCTTGACCACGACGATCGCGGTCACCGCCTCGATCCAGCGCGGATCGGGCAGGCCGACGACGGCAACTTCCGACACCGCGGGGATGCGGTAGACCATTTCCTCGACCTCGCGACTGGCGACATTCTCGCCGCCGGTCTTGATCATGTCCTTGACTCGGTCGACCACGGTGATGTGGCCCTCGGCATCGACGGTGGCGAGATCGCCGGAGTGAAACCAGCCGCCGGAGAACGCCGCCGCGGTCTTCACGGGGTCATTGTAATAGCCGGAGAGCAGATGCGGCGAGCGGTGCACGATCTCCCCGACCTCGCCGACTTTCACATCTTCCATCGCGGTGTTGACCACGCGCGTCTCGACATTGAGCACGGGCTTGCCGGCCGAGCCGGCCTTGCGCAGCTGGTCCTCGGGCAGCAGCACGGTCGCGAGTGGCGCGATCTCGGTCTGGCCGTAGAAATTCCAGAATTTTACGGCGGGCAGGCGACGCTGGAGTTCGAGCAAGACTTCCACCGGCATGATCGAAGCGCCGTAATAGCCCTTCTGCAAGGTCGACAGATCGGTCTTGTCGAAATTCGGCGAGCGCAGCATCGCGATCCAGATCGTCGGCGGCGCGAAGAACGAGGTGATCTTGTGGGCCTGGATCAGCGCCAGGATGTTGTCGGCGGTCGGTTTGCCCGTGATCACGCCGGAGGCGCCGAGATAGATCTGCGGCCCCAGGAAGACGTCGAGCTGGGCGCAATGATAGAGCGGCAGCGCGTGCAGGAACTTGTCGTCCGCGCTCATGCCGCCGTCGATGATGCAGCTCACGTACTGCCACATCACGGCTTCATGGGTCAGCATCGCGCCCTTGGGCAGCGATTCGGTGCCGCTGGTGTAGACGATCTGGGCGAGATCGCGGCTGTCGACCGAGGCCTCCAGGAACGACCCGTCGGGGCTGAGGAGATCGTCGAAAGTGGTGAGGCCCGCGGGCGCGGATGCCGGATCCTCGCCCGGCAGCCAGATCATCTTCTCGACCGCGCAATCCCTGGCGCTTGCGGCCTTTGCCGGCTCGACGAAATCGGGACCGGTCGCAAGCAGCTTCGCGCCGGAGCTTTTCAGGATGAAATTGATCTCATCCGGGTTGAGCATGAAATTGATCGGCACCAGCACCGCACCGATCCGCGCCAGCGCGAAGCGCAACGCCGCAAACGCATGCGAATTGCGCGAGAGCACGGCAACGCGATCGCCCTTGCTGACGCCGAGACCGAGCAGGCCGCGTCCGAGCCGGTTGCAGATCGCGTCCATCTCGGCAAACGTCCAGCTCACATCGCCGCAGCTCACTGCGAGCTTGTTCGGCTCGCGGCCTGCCGAGCGGCGCAAGAGATCGCCGATGGAATGCTCGCGCGCTTTCGAGATGGTGGCTGCGGTGTCGCCGGTCATGTGTTCCTCCGTGTGACGTCTTTGTTTGTTGGATTTCTTGGCTGAAATCTTGCGTCTTCATCAGGCGCCTATCTGCGCCGGGCCGCCTGGGCGTGCTCCATGTACATGTGCTCGACCGACCGATCGAGCGAGGCGATTTTCTCGAAACCGCGCCGCCAGTCCTGCAAGTGCCGGCGCGTCCAGAGCACGCCCGCCTCGCGGTCGCGGCGGCGGATCGCCTCGATCAGATGGCGGTGCGCGGCGACGAGGCGTGGGCCGCCTTCGGCAACGCCGGTCACGATCATCTCTGTGGTCGGATAGAACAGCTGCGCCGCCGGCTCGCGTGCGAGCTGGAGCACGCGGTTCTGCGAGGCCTTGGCGACCAGCACGTGGAATTCGGCATCGCATTCGGCAAGCGTGGCGGGATCGCCGACCACGGCCTCGCTGCGCACGAGATTGTCGGTGAGCTCGGCGAGGTTATCTTCGGTCGCGCGCTCCACCGCGCCTTCGATGCTCGCCACCTCCAGCGTCATCGAGGCCTCGTAGAGCTCGCGGAACGTCACCTCGTGCAGCACCAGTGCGCGGCTGAGGCGGCTTGCGAGCTTGGTGTAGCGCGGCAGGCAGGCGTGCAGACGGCGCGAGGAATCGCGGCTGATCAAGCCGCCCTCCTCCAGCACGCGGATGCCTTCGCGAATGGTCGAGCGGTTGACACCGAACTGGCGCACCAGATCATGCTCGGTGCCGATGGGATCGCCGGGCTTGATGCGCCCATTGACGATCTCGCGCTCGATGGCGTCGGCGACTTTCTGATAGGCCGGCGCGACATCGATCGGACGGAAGAGCGGCGAAATCGGCACGGTAGCCCCCAATGGCGATTGTCCGACAAACTATAGGATCGCCCCGAAGACGCGTCAAACTGCGCCATTCATGCCGCAGATGCAGCAAATTGACTCCTGGGGAACCTCCCTCTAACTTTGTCGGACAAAGGGGCAGAATAGTCCCGTACAAGAGGAAACGTATCCATGAGACCTATCGCAGCACTCGTGTCTGCGGCCGGCTTGCTGTCGGCTGCCCTGATCGTCCCCGCCTCCGCCCAGCAGACCCCGCTCAAGATCGGCGTGCTCTCCGACTTCTCCTCGGTCTATTCCGACATCGGCGGCCAGGGGAATGTCGAAGCCACCAAGATGGCGATCGAGGATTTTGGCGGCCAGATGTTCGGCAAGCCGATCGAGATGGTCGCAGCCGACGTGCTCAACAAGCCCGACGTCGCCTCCACCATCGCCCGCAAATGGTGGGAGACCGAGGGCGTCGACATGATCATCGACCTGCCCACTTCCGCCACCGCGCTCGCGGTGATGGAGCTGTCGAAGCAGTACGAGAAGGTGATGATCGTGACCGATGCGGCAAGCTCCGACATCACCGGCAAATCTTGCTCGCCCTACACCGCGCACTGGACCTATGACACCTATTCCAACGCCCACACCGTCGGCAGCGCCATCGTCAAGAACGGCGGCGACAGCTGGTTCTTCCTCACCGCGGACTACGTGTTCGGTCATTCGATCGAGCGCGACACCGGCGACGTGGTAAAGGCAGCCGGCGGCAAGGTGCTCGGCAGCGTCAAGCATCCGCTCAACACGGCCGATTTCTCGTCATTCCTGCTGCAGGCCCAGGCCTCCAAGGCCAAGATCATCGGTCTCGCCAACGGCGGCGGCGACACCATCAACGCGATCAAGCAGGCCGGCGAGTTCGGTATCGTCGCCGGCGGCCAGAACCTGGCTGCGATCGTGATGTTCATCTCCGACGTGCACAGCCTGGGGCTCAAGCTCGCGCAGGGCCTGATCATCACCGAAGCCTATTACTGGGACCTCAATGACAAGACCCGCGCCTTCGGCAAGCGTTTCCAGGAGCGCATCAAGCGCATGCCGACGATGAACCAGGCCGCGACCTACAGCGCCACGCTGCACTACCTCAAGGCCGTGCAGGCCGCCGGCACCAAGGACACCAAGACCGTGATGGCCAAGATGCGCGAGCTGCCGGTGAAGGATGCCTTCACCGACAACGGCATCCTGCGCGAGGACGGCCGCATGGTGCACAGCATGTTCCTGTTCCAGGTGAAGAAGCCCGAGGAATCCAAGGGCCCGTGGGACTATTACAAGCTGCTCGCCGAAGTGCCGGCCGACCAGGCCTTCCGGCCGCTGAAGGACGGCGGCTGTCCGCTGGTGAAGTAACGCTGACGATGACGGACCTGCATCGCCGCGCGCGGTGCAGGTTCTCTAGCGCCGTCGCAGGTCGGACGGGCTGTGGCCGAACTTCCTGCGGAACACCGTGCTGAAATAGGACGAACTGCTGAAGCCCAGCTGATAGGCGACTTCGGTGATCGACAGCGAGCGCAGCTCGGGACGGGTCAGCACATCGTAGCAACGCTGCAGCCGGCGATCCAAGATCCATTCGGACACCGAGACATCGGTCAGCCGGAAGAGATAATGCAGATGCCTGAGCGAGACGCCATTGCTCTTCGCAATCTTCTCCAGCGACAGATCCGCATCGGTGAGGTGCGCCTCGATCCAGGCCTTGACCGAGCGCAGGCGGGCCTGCTGCGCGCTCGCATCCTCGGAGAATTCGTCCCGCTCGCCCATGTCGAGCGCGAGCGCCAGCACGTCCATCAGCTCGCCGCCCAATCGCGTGCGCGCGGTCTCGTCGAGCGGCGCGCCCTCCGCGGCGAGCGTCGCACAGAACTCGGCGGCGATCCGGCCAAGTCCGCGGCTCGTCGCCATCGTCGTGACGACCGGCAGCCGCCCCTCGCTGAAGCGCGCCGAGAATTCCGCGCGCGGAATCTCGAGATAGAGCGATCGCACCTTGCCGACGCATTCGAGATCATAGGCCTCGGAGGCCGAGAAGATCGCGCTCACGCCGGGATTCGACAGCAGGGTCTGGCCGGCCTGGAGCACGTTGACCCGGCCCTGCTGAACGAATTCGACGTAGTAGCAATCCTTGTCGAGCTTCGCGATGTGCCGCTCGCGGCGCGAGATGCGCTGCTCCGACAGCAGGACGTCGGTCATCGTCACCGCGCCGAACCGTGCCTCGCGAATGAAGCCGTGATAGTCGGACCGCTCCTCGGCGTTCACGTCGACATGGACGTAGACGTCGCAGATCGCGCCTTGCCACGCGGCGTAGCGTTTGGACGGCTCCAGATCGTCTGTCGAAAACACCAGGTTCATCGTCCGCCCATCCGTTGCGCCGCCATGATGAACGTCGTTTGTGCATCGCACAAGCTGGCCACGCATCGAGATTCTAGAGGGCCGCCGCCTACACGCAAGACCGTTTGCGCGGAGAAGCAAAAGCTTTGCGCTCCGGAGCAAGCCGCGCTCCGGCATGTGGCCTATGAAGAACAAAAAGCAGTCCACAAAATAGGCGGGAAACGTTCGCTTGCGTCAGGTCCAGTCAACTGCTGCACAGCTTGCCGTGCCGCCCGAATGGCGATGCCCGTGAGCAGGGCCTTGTCATCGCAAATCACAACGCGGTTCACGCAGCCGGTCAAAACCATCGCCGATATCGAGGCGTTGGAGCAGCGGCCTTACGATTCGCTGGTCCCTTCCCGCAATCTGCTCGATCTCTTCCAAGCCACGGCGCACCTGCATCCCGATCGGCCTGCACTGACGGTGCTGACCAAAGGCTCGCGCGAGCCGGGCGACGCGACGCTGACGCACCGGCAATTGCTTGCGGAGATCATCCGCGCGGCCAATCTGTTCCGGTCGCACGGGATCGGCGAGAACGGCGGGACCGCCGCGTTCCTCTGTCCGATCCTGCCGCCACTATTCCCCGCATTGCTCGGCGCCCAGGTCGCGGGCGTCGCCAGCTCGATCAACTATCTCCTGAACGAAGACGCAATCGCCGACCTGCTCGAGGCGCAGAACGCGATGGTGCTGGTGATCCCGGCCGAAGCGGCCGATCGCGCGATCTGGGCCAAGGCGGCCAACGTCGCGAAACGCGTCACGTCGCTGAAGGCCATTTTTGTGATGGGCGCGACCGGTCCGCTGCCTGGAGGATTTCTAAACTTCAATGAGACGGCCGCGAGCGCGCGCGGCACACTGGACTTCGCACCTTCGACCGATCGCAATGCGATCTGCGCCCTCTTCCACACCGGCGGGACCACCGGACGACCTAAGCTGGTTCGGCTGACACATGGCAACCAGATCCATGCGGCCTGGAGCTTTGCTCAGGTCCACGGACTGGATGAGCTGGATGCCGCCGTGAACGGTTTTCCGCTGTTTCACGTCGGCGGCACCATAACGCTCGGCCTGTCGATTCTCGCTGCCGGCGGTCACGTGATCATTCCCTCGCCGTACAGCCTCAGAAGTCCCGAAGCGATTCGCGACTATTGGCACACGGTGGAGCGGTTTCGCGCGACCATCGTGAGCGGAGTGCCGACTTCGATTGCCGCTCTTGCCGAGGTGCCCATCGGGTCCTCCGATGTCAGCACCGTTCGCATGGCGCTCACCGGCGGGGCCGTGGCTCCCAAGGCTGTCAGCGACAGGTTTCAGGCGCGGACCGGGATTACCTTGTTCGAGACCTACGGGATGACAGAAACCGCGGCCGCGATCGCTTTCAATCCCGGCCGTGGCACTCCCGTGCAAGGCAGCGTCGGCTTCAGGGCGCCGTTCGCAAAGACCAAAATCGTCGCGCTGGCCGATGCCGATTTGCGAGAGGAGTGCCCGCCGCTCTCCAGTGGCCTCGTCCTCGTCAGCGGACCGCAAGTGTTTCCCGGATACGTCGATCCCCAGCACAATAAGGGCGTGCTCACCGACGACCACTGGATCGTCACCGGCGACGTGGGCTATCTCACCCCGGATCAACGCCTCGTGCTGACGGGGCGCGAGAAGGACCTCATCGTACGAAGCGGTCACAACATCGACCCTGCCGCAATCGAGGACGTCGCGAACGCCTTCCCCGGTGTCCAGATGAGCTCGGCCGTCGGCATGCCCGACGCCTACGCGGGAGAGGTTCCAGTTCTCTTCGTGGTGCCCTCCCCCGGACAGACAATCGATCTGGCGCAATTGCGCGAGCATCTCGAACACAACGTCAATGAGCCGCCTGCGAGGCCAAAGCGCGTCGTCCTGCTCGAAGCTCTTCCGGTTACCGCCGTCGGGAAGATCTTCAAGCCCACGCTTCGCGATCTCGCCGTCCGGGAAAAGGTCAGGACCGAGATCGATCGCATCTTCGGCCCCGACACCGCGGCAGATATCCTCGTCGAGAAAGACGAGAAGCTCAACACAGTCGTCAGCATCTCGGTTCATTCCGGTGATCTGGATCGAACAAAGATGCTCGTCGAAAGCCTTGCAACGCTTCCACAAACCTATCGCATCGAGAACCGATCGTCCTGACGGTCGCGCAACAGCCGGGTCGAAGAAAGGCAAGACGGGGATGAAGCGCTTTCGTTTCAATCAGCAAGAGATCGTCTTCGCAGTCTTCGCGCTGCTGTTCCTTGTGTTTTCGATCTTCCTGCGCGGCTTTCTGACGCCGGACAACATGCTGACGCTGCTCCAGAACGTGGCAGTGCTCGGCATCCTCGGCCTTGCCATGGCAATCGTCGTGATCGGACGCGGCATCGACATCTCGCTGATCGCAGCCCTTGCGGTGCCGCCGGGACTGGTGCTCCAGATGGTCCAGAACGGTCATTCGCTACCGGCCTCGCTGCTGACCGCCGTCCTGCTCACGATTGCCTTTGGCCTCGTCAACGGCTGGCTGATCGCCTATGCCGAAGTCCCTTCGCTGTTTGCAACGCTGGCAACGGGCCTGTTGCTGGCCGGGCTCGGGCAGACCGCGCTGTTCCAGCTCGACGTCGTGCAATGGAGCCCGGGCATGGACGGCTTCGAGCGGCTCGGACAGGGCACTATTCTCGGCATTCCGACGTCGATCTGGATGTTCGCAATCGCCTGCATCGTGGTCGCGTTCCTGCTGCGCCAGACGCGCTGGGGCGCCTATATCTATGCGATCGGCGACAACCCCTACGCCGCGCGTGTCACCGGCATTCCCTCACGCCCGATCATCGTCCTGCAATATGTGATCACGGCCCTGATCGGCTGCTTTGCCGGCCTCGTGATGGCGGCATCCGTCAACTCGATGCCGACCCGCATCTTCAACTCGACGCTCATCTATGACGTCATCCTGGTCGTCGTGCTTGGCGGCATCGGGCTATCAGGCGGCCGTGGCGGTGTGCTCAACGTCGTCATCGGCACGCTCGTTATCGGAACGATGCTCAACGGCATGACCATCATGGACATCTCCTACGCCGGGCAGAATCTCATCAAGGGCGTGGTGCTGCTGCTCGCCGTCATCACGGATTCCTTCCTGAATCCGCGCAACGAGGAAACGGCACAACAGGGCGACATCTAAGCGATCCAACAATAACGACAACCACAACCAAGGAGGAAGCAATGAAGCATTTCGGCACCCCGACAAGGGCAATTGTTGCCGCACTGGGTCTTGCGGCAATGACCGCGCCGGCCCTCGCCCAGCAGGGTCTGGACGAGCCGTTCCAGAAGCCTTTCAAGGAAGCACTGGCCGGCAAGACCGTGGCCTATGTGCCGGTCGCCATGAATTTCGACCTCACCGAGGGCTGGTATGCCGGACTAAAGAAGGAGCTCGAGCCGTTCGGCGTCAAGTTCGTGATCCGCGACGCCAACTGGAACACCAATGCCGGCGCGCAGGCCGTCACCTCGCTGATCTCGGAGAAGCCGGCGGTGATGGTGGTTCATAATCCTGATGTGCAGACCTACGCCAAGCTGCTGCAGCGCGCCGAGAACGAAGGCATCTACGTCATCCAGATCAACATGGGCTCCGCCTATCGAAGCTCAGCCTTCGTCGGCGCCAATTGGGTCGAGATCGGCGAACGCCAGACCGAAGGCGTGGTCAAGGCCTGCGAGGGCAAGTCCAACAAGATCGCGATCATCCAGGGTGCGCTGTCAGCCGCCGCGAGCGCCTATACGCTGAAGGGCGTCGAGAACGTGCTCGCCAAGCATCCTGAAATCAAGGTGGTGTCGAGCCAGGCCGCCGATTGGGATGCTGCCAAGGCCAAGGCGATCACCCAGACGGTGCTGAAGCAGAATCCCGATCTCTGCGGCATCGTCGGCTTCTGGGACGGCATGGACATCGGCACGGCAGCGGCCGTCAAGGAGGCCGGCCTCACCGGCAAGGTGTTCGTGGCAACTTCCGGCGGCGGCGAGCGCAAGGGCGCCTGCGAACTGGTGAAGTCGGGCGCGTTCGATCTCAACATGAGCTACGACGTGCCGACCCAGGCCGCGCAGATGGCCGGCACCATCAAGTGGCTGCTGTCGTCGGGTGTCAAGCCCGGCTCCGTCAAGGGATCGGAATACACCACGCTGATTCCGATCACCAAGGAGAACGCCGATAGCCAGATGGCCTGCTGGAATCTCAGCGACCTCAAGAAATAACTGTCGCGACGCAAGACCCTGGCGTCCCGGACGATCTCACGTCCGGGACGTGGTCTCGAAACTTGCAAGGTCCCGGAATTCCGATGCGCGACACTCTGACAAGCCTGCGTTACCGCTACTGGCCCGATCATCTCCTCGGTGAAATCCTGTCCAAGCGATGGACCGAGACAGCTATCCCGGTCATCCTCCTCCTGATCGTCGGCCTCGCGCTCAGCCGGTCCATCGACAATTTTCTGTCGCCAGCGAGCCTTGCCGACACCGCGCGCCAGGCTGGAGAGATCGGCTTCATCGCGCTCGGGCTGGCGCTGGTCGTCATCGTCGGCGGCATCGACCTCTCCGTCGGTTCGATCTTCGCACTGACCGATTTCTGCGCCCTCTATCTTCTCGACGTGCTGGGCTGGCCGGTCCCGGCGGTGGTGGCGGCCACCCTGCTTTGCGGTGCACTGCTCGGCGCCGTCAACGGCATCCTGATCGGATATTTGCGACTGCGGGCCTTCATCACCACGCTGATCACCCTGATCATCTACCGCTCGGCCTACGATCTCCTGATCCAGCGCTACTCCAACGCGATCGCGTCGGCCTTCCCCGACATCCCGTCCTGGGATTTCATCGGCAGCGGCAGCATCTTCGGCATCCCGACCGTGGCGCTCGTCTATATCGTCATCGCCATCTTCGGCCATATCTTCATGACCCGGCTGCGCCCGGGCTGGCACATCACCGCGATCGGCGGCTCGCGTCGTTCAGCTTACAATTCCGGCATTCCCGTCCGCCGCACCATCGCGCTCTGCTACGTCGCAAGCGGTGTGCTGACCAGTATCGGCGCGCTGTTCTTCGCGTCCCGGCTCGGCACCGTCGGTGGCGACATCGGCGTTGGCCTGGAGGTGATCGTGCTGACGGCGACAGTGCTCGGCGGCATCACGCTCGGCGGCGGCAAGGGCTCGGTCGCCAAATCGGCGGTCGGGGTGCTGATCGTGCTCCTGATCACCAATGGCCTGACCACCATGAACGCGCGCGGTGGCGTCAACCGGATGGCGCTTGCCGGCATCCTGCTGGTCGCCGCGATGGTCGATATCCGCTGGCAGAAGAACCGAACCCGCATCATCAGCAAGGTCTACGTGGCCCCCACCTATCACGCGCTGCCGCCACCGCCGCCGACCGAGATCGGGCAAGGCGGCCCGTTCGAGCAGAACGACAAGCTGCGCAACGTCGAGTCGATTGGCCTCGGCCGCATCGAGGCACCGGAGGACGTCATCCTCGATCGCCACGACAATCTCTATGCAGGTTCGCGCCACGGCGACATCATGCGCTTCCTCGCGCCCGACTATCAGAAGATGGAGGTGTTCGCCCATATCGGCGGCCAACCACTCGGCATGGCCTTCGACCGCGAGGACAATCTCTACGTCTGCATCGGCGGCATGGGGCTCTACCGGATCAAGCCTGACGGCACGGTGGAAAAGGCGACCGACGAGACCAATCGCAGCATGCGCTCGGTCAACGATGACAGCCGCCTGCGGCTCGCCGACGATCTCGACATCACCGACGACGGGCTGATCTTCTTCTCCGAGGCAACCGTGCGTTACGAGATGGACGAGTGGCCGATCGACGGCCTCGAGGCGCGCGGCAATGGCCGCATCATCTCCTACGACACCAAGACCGGCGTGACACGCACCGAACTGCGCGGGCTCAAATTCCCCAACGGCATCTGCGTCGCCAGCGACGGCCAATCGATTCTATTCGCCGAAACCTTCGGCTGCTCGATCAAGCGCTACTACTTCGCAGGCCCTAAGAAGGGAAAGGTCGAGGTGGTCATGGACAATCTGCCGGGCTACCCCGATAACATCAACCTCGCCTCCGACGGCAATTACTGGCTGGCGCTGGTCGGCATGCGCAGCCCCGCGCTCGACCTCGCCTGGAAGATGCCCGGCTTCCGCCGCCGCATGGGCAAGCGCGTGCCTGTCGACGAATGGCTGTTCCCCAACATCAACACCGGCTGCGTGGTCAAGTTCAACGAGCAGGGCAAGATCGTCGAATCCTTCTGGGACCTGCGCGGCGAAAACCATCCGATGATCACCTCGATGCGCGAGCATCGCGGCTATCTCTATCTCGGCGGCATCCTCAACAACCGGATCGGCCGCTACAAGCTCGACAATGCCGATCCGAACTTCGTCCAGTACGACAAGCGATGGGGGAAGCAATCGTGATCGCCGCCGTCAGGGAGTTCGCCAACCGCTTTCTCGGGCGCGGCGACGCCACCATCACCGTACCGTCCTTTGACGGCGCATTGAAGCCCAACCAGAAGCTGGAATCGGCGGAGACCTTGCTGACATGCGTGGCGCCGCAGGATCTCGCCACCGATGGCCGCAACCTCTTCATCGCCGACGGCCAGCGGCTGATGTCTCTGAATGACGGCACGGCATCGGAGGTCCGCAACTTCGAGCGGCCGATCTCGGCACTGTGTGCCCTCCCCGGCGGCGGTCTTGCGGTCGCGCTCGGGGGGCGCGAGGTGTGTCTCTACGCAAATCCCTCGGCCGAGCAGCCAAGCGTGACGTTTGCGGATGGCGCGTTCAACGCCGTCAACGCGCTCGCGTTAGCGGACGACGGCACGCTGATCGCGACGGACGGCTCGGCGACATGCGGCGTCGATGACTGGGCACGCGATTTGATGGAGCTCAATCGGAGCGGCCGGGTGTTCAAGCTGGATCCCGGCGGCAGGAGCGTGACGCCCCTCGCGCAAGGGCTGGGCCACGCCTTCGGCGCCTGCGCGCATGGCAATGGCGTGCTGGTCAGCGAGAGCTGGCGCCACCGGCTCGTCCTTGTTGCGCCGGGCGCACCGCCGCGGACCGTGCTCGCTCACTTGCCCGTCTACCCCTCGCGGCTGTCGAAGGCCGCGGGCGGCGGCTACTGGCTCACCGCCTTCACGGCGCGCACCCAGCTCATCGAGTTCGTGCTGCGCGAGCCAGCCTACCGCAAGCGAATGATGGCCGAGATCGATCCGGCTTACTGGGTTGCGCCGCGCCTGCGCTCGGGCTTCTCGTTCAAGGAGCCGATGCAGGGTGCACACATCAAGACCATGGGCGTGATCAAGCCGTGGGCGCCGCCGCGCTCCTATGGCCTCGTCATCCGGCTCGATGCAGATGGCCAGCCGCTCTATTCGCTGCACAGCCGCGTCGACGGGATCAATCACGGCGTCGTCGCGGCGATCGAGATGGGCGGCGATCTCGTCCTGATCGCCAAGGGACCGGGCCGCGTGCTGCGACTGCCGCTGTCCGGTCTTGCCGAGGAGTTCCGCTCATGAGCGACATCGCACTCTCGCTGCGCAAGGCCACAAAACTTTACGCCGGCGTGCCCGCCATCGACGGGGTCGACTTCGACCTCCGCCGCGGCGAGATCCACGCGCTGGTCGGCGAGAACGGCGCCGGCAAATCGACACTGACCAAGGTGATGGCCGGCGTGGTGACACTGACGTCAGGGACCATGACGATCGACGGCGCCGACGTCGCACCACGGACACCGCTGGAGGCGCGCAATCTCGGCATCGCCATGGTGTTCCAGGAAAACAGCCTGGTGCCGACCATGACTGTCGCGCAGAATCTGTTTCTCGGGCAGGAGAAATTCTATAACCGCCTGCGCGGCATCTACATCGCCGCGCAGCAGTTCCTGCAATCGCTCAAT
The DNA here is from genome assembly GCF_023073075.1 of Bradyrhizobium sp. 61. Classification (NCBI taxonomy): domain Bacteria; kingdom Pseudomonadati; phylum Pseudomonadota; class Alphaproteobacteria; order Hyphomicrobiales; family Nitrobacteraceae; genus Bradyrhizobium; species Bradyrhizobium sp. 61. The sequence goes on from NZ_JADPIU010000112.1 coordinate 65,210, forward strand.
TTCGACGTCACGCCGACCGCCACCGTCGGCGGCCTCGGCGCCGCCAAGAAGCAGATGGTGGAGATCGCGCGCGCGGTTTTGCACCGCGCCAAGGTCATCATCTTCGACGAACCGACGGCGTCGCTTACGCCTGAGGAAAAGAAATACTTCTTCGACCTCGTTCGCGATCTCAAGAAGCGCGGCGTCTCGATCGTCTTCATCTCGCACGCCCTGGAAGAAGCTTTGCTGCTCGCCGACCGCATCACGGTTCTGCGCGACGGCAAGCACGTCGTCACCGACGATGCCGCCAACTTCGACCGCGCGGCGATCGTGCAGGCCATGGTCGGGCGCGACCTCTCCAACACGCTCTACGGTGCGCGAAAGAGCAGCGTGCGGCCGCCCGGCGCGCGCGTGCTCACCGTGCAGAATCTGAAGATGGCGCCGATGGTGAAGAATAATTCCCTGTCGGTATTCGCGGGGCAGATCACCGGCGTATTCGGCCTGGTCGGCGCGGGCCGGACCGAAACGTTCAAGATCGTCTCCGGCGTGCTGAAGCGCGACTTCTTCCATGGCGGCGAGATCCTGCTGCACGACAAGCCGGTGCGCTACCGGGTGCCGGCGCCGGCGGTGCAGGCCGGCATCGCCTATGTGACTGAAGACCGCAAGGTCGAAGGCTTCTTCGAGACGTCCTCGATCGCACGCAACATCTATCTCGGCCTTCTGTCGAAATTTCCCAAGGGCCGCATGATGCTGTCGCGGCGAGAGAACGAGGCGATCGGCAGGACCTGGATCGAACGGCTCAAGGTTCGCGCGATCGGCAACGACGGCAAGGTGGTCGAGCTTTCCGGCGGCAATCAGCAGAAGGTCGTGATCGCCAAATCGCTGGTTCAGGAGCCCGACCTGATCATCTTCGACGAACCCACGCGCGGCGTCGACGTCGGCGCCATCGTCGAGATCCACGAGTTGATCAATCAGCTCGCCGACGAGGGCAAGGCGGTCGTGGTCATCTCATCCTACCTGCCCGAGATCATGGCGCTCTCCGACCGCATCCTGGTCTCTCGCCAGGGCAAGGTCGTGGAGGAATTCTCCGCATTGGAGGCGACCGAGGAGAGGATCATGTACGCCGCGATCCACTGAGCATGACGGTCTACGGCTTGTGCGCTTTCTGGCGCAGCGCCTCGATGAGGCGCAGCTTTAGTTCATCTGCGGCTTTCTGGCTGACGTCCTGGCCGATCTGCGCGCTCGCCTGCGCCAGCGCATCGGACTTTTCAATAAACTTCCGGCCAGCAGGTTGGGCATAGAACGCCTCGATCTGGTGCAGCTCGTCGACGGTGAAGTTTTGGGCATAGAGCGCGGCGATCTGGTCGATTATCGAGGCAAAGAACGGCGCGTAGATGTCGGAGCCCGGCGCCGTCATTGCGTCATAATCGCGCTCGATCTCAGGCCGGTCCTGTGCGACCACGGGTCTCAGCTTGAGCAGGAGCTGCGGGAGCGCCGCGCGATACTGATCAGCGATCTTCAGCGTAGCGACGAGTTTTCGCGCGGCATCCATCGCCTCGGGCGACGGCCCTTGCGCCGACGCGTTGCAGACGAGGAGCAGGAGGGCGCCGGCAATCGTCAACAAAAATCTCGACATGCATCTCTCCCGAAAAATCGTCCCGGCGACGCGATGTGCTCTCAGCGGCGAGCCGGAGCCGCGCCGATGATCGTTACCGGCGCGCCTTCGCCGGCGGCCTCCCGCTCGTCGTCGACATCCGTCACCTTGACGAAGAGGCTGGGCACCCGCTCGGCGCGGTCGAGCAGCCACGCCGCCCCGAACATGATGACGAAGCCGGCGAACGAGACGGCGAGTTGCTCCCAGACGCCCCTGGTGAATTGCATCAGGATCCAATGCGCCGAGAACGACAGGAACACGCTGAGGCAAAAGATCGGCAGCGAATGCTGGCCGCAGAGGATGACCGGGTGCACCCATTTCGAATGCAACGCCTTCCAGTGGCGCGGGATAAAATAGATCACCCAGACCGCCAGCGCCAGAAAGTGCGTGAAGCGCAGCATGTCGAGATCGGTCTTGTCGATCGGGTAGATCGCCTTGATCATCCATTTCGGGATCAGCGCCTCGAGCGCAGGGATGTGCCAGGTCATCACGATCAGCAGCGCGAAGGCGAGCCAGGCCGCGGCCAGCGTCATCGCCGCCTTCGACCACACCCATGTTGCGATCTTGTCGATCTGGCCGACGCCACACCAGGCGGCGAACACGAACATCAGCTGCCAGCAGAACGGATTGAAGTACCAGGTCGTGCCCGGCGGATAGGAGGCGATGTTCCAGTCGAACCGGCGCGCCAACACATACAACACCACGGAGGCAGCCAGCGTCAGGTTCGGCCGGCGCACCAGGCCCCACACGATGAAGGGCGCGGCGAGCACCAGCGTGATGTAGAGCGGCAGCACGTCGAGGTTGACCGGCTTGTAGCGCAGCGAGAGCGCCTGACCTATCAGGATGTCCGGATGGTCGAGAAAATTGTGAACGTTGAACTCGTCCGCATACATCGGGTTGTCGAACCTCCTGACCGTGCGCGCGATCTGCGCAGTGAACAGCAGGAACAGCATGATGTGGGCAACGTACATCTCGCCCGCGCGCCGCCACAGCCGCTTCAGCGCGGCGAGAAACCAGCCGCCGGCGACGATCGGCCCGTAGATCCAGCCGACCAGATAGCCGGAGATGAAGACGAAGAACTCGGCGGCGTCGCTGAAGCCGTAATTGCGCAAGGTCAGCCAGGCCACGACGTCGTGCGGGATGTGATCGAGGAAGATCATCCACAACCCGATGCCGCGGAAGAGATCGAGCCGCAAATCGCGCTCGACCGGCGCCAACAAAGCTGACTGGTCCCGTGTGATCATGGCCCCGCCTCGTCCGGATGGGCGTCGCGCCGTCGCGGCGCCGATAGATCGGATGCTAAAAAATGTAAATCAAAAGTCACCTGGCCCTGCGGCTAGTGCCGACGGTAGCCGACCTTGGCGTCCGTGCAAGGGGCTTCGTCATCGGGCGCGCAGACCGCGTCCGGCAAATCATGAGACCTTGAACGGCGCCGGCGGGAGGTGGTGGTCCTCCCTGCAAAATGTCGAAAACAACCCCATGCACAGTAGAGACGGCCTCTTAAGTCCTTGCTTTGCCTGCGAAACTCAAACGACCCGTCGGGCAAAAAATCAGCCCGGCGGTACGATCGCACGCCAGGGAGGGAGCAGGGTCAGGTCAGCTCGCCGCCCCGGGCGAGCATCTCGGTCAGCATCGCCTCGGCCTTGTGCTGGAGCGGCAGCGCGCCGCTCTCGGAGGCGATCGCGATGGCCGCGCGCAGGGCGACTATGATCGCGGCCTTGTTCGCCGCATCCGTCGGCGGCGTCACCACGGCCTCGCCGAACAGGGCCTCGGCCTCGAGGCCGGAAAACCCCTGCTGGCGAGCGGTGTTGCGCGCCTCGCGCAGCATGTTCTGCGCGGCCTGGACGTCGCCGAGGCGGAAGGTTGCGAGCGCAAGGTAGATCGAGCTGCGCAGCACCGCCGAGGTATAGCCGACCGCCTTCGCCTCCTCGCGCGCCTCGGCCAGCATGCCGCGCGCCCGGTCGAACAGCCCCTGCTCCAGATAGGCGATGCCGAGGTGACAGGCGAGCACCGGAACGAACAGCCGGATGCCGTGCTTCTGCGCCAGCACGAAACCGTCTTCGAGAATGGCAGCGGCCGCGGCCGGCTCGTTGCGGCCGAGCATCAACCACCCGCCGCTATAGGCGGCAGCGACGCGGTCGTAGGGGCGGTTGGTCTCTTCCGCGATCGCCGAAGCTTGTTGCTGGAACTGCTCGGCGGCGTCGAGTTCGCCCATGACGGTGTGGGTGAAGCTCTTCATCATGCAGCAGAGGAGGAGTGTGTATTTTGGGGGAGTGGCAAACGGCGCGCTCGCTTCGGGTCCCATGAGATTAGCGCGGCCTTGCGCCAATGTCTGCTCCGCTTCGCGATATCGACCGGCGAGAAAATAGGCCTGTCCCAGATTGTATTGTGCAAGGTTGCGCCAACCCGGGTTGCCTGACTTCTCGGCGAGGCCAACGACCTCCTGGCCGAGCGCAACCGCTTCAGTTGGCGTTCCGTAGAAATTCTGTCCACCCGCCATGACGGTCATGGCGGCGACCTTTCTTCCGATGTCGTCAATTCCACTAGCCCGGCGCTCGGCCTCCTTTCCGAGATCGATCCACTCGGCAACCTGACCGGACCAGATGAATGCCATTCGCGCCTCCATCCGGAGGTCAATTGCATCTGCCTCCCGCGAGAGAGTCATCGGCATCTTGTCGAGCGAACTCATCGCGATCCCGAAATAGTCGACCGCATCGGCATACGCCGAGCGCACAAGACATTTCTGCGCGGCACCTCTCCCGTACCCGAACGCTTTCAGCCAATCCTTCGCGCGCATTGCGTGGTAGCAAAGCGTGTCAGGACCGTCGCTCCATGTCTCGTCGCTTTCGAAGGCCGCAAGTATTCGCCCATGTATATTTTCGCGCACCTTTTCGACCATCGACTCGTAGGTCACTTGGCGGACCATCTCGTGCTGGAACTCGATCGATTCCTCAAGTTCACTATCGATCCTGACGAGGATCTCGGCTCGGTCGAGCGCTCCGAGGCAATCCTGGAGGATGTCTTCGGGCAGCGCGGCGACGTTCCGCAGCATCATCACGCTTGAGCGCGGCCCCAGCGCCGCCGCTATTTGGAGAACCGAGCGCTCCTGCCTTGAGACACGATCGAGCCGCGCCGCAATCACCCCCTGAATGCTGGTAGGGATGCCGAGCTCGTCAATAGGTCGAACGAGCGCAAGGTCACCCCACTGACCGCGAAGCGTGCCACTATCTTTCAGTCCACGGCAGACTTCCTCGAGAAATAGAGGAACGTTGGCAGTATGAGAGATGATCCGGTTCTTCAAATCGGTGTTCATCGCCGACGGTCCGAGCATATCGGCCAACATGGCCAATCCCGAATCGTCATCCAGGGGGCGCATTGCAATCACTTCCGCATGGCAGCGTGCGATCCACTCGGGCATGCCGTTCGGCCTGCTCGTGAGAAAAACTATCAGGTTGGGACTCTGTAACGACGCGATTGCAGCAACAACCGCATCGCTGGCTCGGTCGATCCAGTGCAGGTCCTCGATGAGAAGAACCGTACGCTGTTGAAAGGCCAGGCTTTGCACGATGGCGCAACTTGCATCGGAAATGGCACGCGCGCGCGCGTAAGGCTCCAGCTCACTCCAGCGATGATCCGCGACCGGAATATCCAATATGGAATCGATCGCGAGCTGATGGATTGCCGGCAACTCCTTTCGGATGTCGACCAGACTATCCGAATCTCTGGCGGCAACTTCGAAGATCGAAAGTATGGTGCGCTTGAGCGCGCTGAACGGCACGCCCTGAAGGTTCGGACTACACTCGGCGTCAATCAGCCGCCAGCCATCGGCCTTGAGCTCCTGGGCGAACTCATGCGCGAGCCGCGATTTTCCGATGCCTGCATCGCCGATCAGCAGGACCGTCTGCCGGCTTGCACTGGACCTCTCCGCGGCACGTGCCAAAAGGGCCCGCTCAGTCGTGCGATCGACAAACCGCGAAACGCTCCGCGCTCGTCGCACCCGCCAGCTTGAAAGGTCGCTCGCTCCGACGACACGGTAGACCGGCAGCGGCTCGTTGAAACCGCGCAGCACCTTGCGACCCAAGGCTTCGAATCGGACATGTCCATCCGCGAGTTTCTGGCAGGCCTCCGACACGTAGATCCGATTGGCCTCGGCCGCGGCCTCCAGCCTCGCGGCAAGATGCTGAGCGGCTCCTCCGATCTCGTAGACCTTGGAAAATTCGCTGGCGACCATATAGGCGACGACGTGCCCCGAATGGAGGCCGACCCGAACCTGAAGTCCGGGATCGCCAAGACTGCCGACCCGCCGGACAAGCTCGATGGCCGCATGGCAGGCCAGCGGAGCATGGTTGTCGTCGGCGATCGGGGCACCAAAGACAGCGGCCAAGCCGTCCCCCAACTCCTTGCTGACGATACCGCCAAACTGGCGTACCGCGCCCCTCATGGCCGCCAGCGCTGGCTCCAGGCGTGAGACGGCCTCCTCCGGCTCCAATTCGGCAACAAGCCCTGTGGAGTCGATGACGTCGGCTCGGAGAATTGTCACAAACCGCCGCTCGCTGTCGGGATCAGCACGCCGACGTACCGCCGCCCCACACTTGGAGCACCAGCTATCGTCCGAATCAATCGCCGACTGGCACGCGAAGCAATGCATTCCTGCGCCTTCAAGGATCGCGGCGTCGCTGTCGTCCAGCGCCCGCGAGCAACTCGTGGTAAGAATACCTATCAAGAACCGCTTAGCAATCGGACTTGCCCATCGCCGTTAGCGGAGCACGGTGCGGTTGGCGATCTGGACGAAACACAGTCCTGAGTGGTAGCCTATGCAAATCCCAGCAAAGATGGGGCATATATTCGGTGAAGCCGGGTTGGCAAAACTAACCGGCGTCGCGGAGCTGTATGTATTTTCACAAAGCCAAGGACATATTGAGGGAAAAGACGATGGGGTCGAGAACTTACACCGGGGCTTCTTTCAAAGATTTGATGAACGACAATTATTTCCCGCAGGAAAACATGCAGAGGAGCGTGGACATCCTCAAGGCGTCGCCGGACATCCACGTGCCGACCCTGGAGTACGGCCAGTACCATCTGATCCTGACGCCGGCGGACAAATGGCCGGACGGGAGCGCGGCGTACTGGCACAAGGAGAAGGGACGGGCTCGCGTCGACCTCACCACGCAGTTGAATACGGTCCCGCTGTCCAAGGACGAGCCCGGCGTGATCCCGCTGACGCGATGCGCGCTGCTCGATGCCTGCGTGCGGAAGTGCTTCAATTCCGAGCCGCCGATCCCGATGAAGACCAATATCATCACTCACGCGGCGAGCGACGCCTATGCCGACCGGCACGAGATCCGGCTGGAGTGGGAGTACGACAACGGTGAGGACCAGGCGCCGACGCTGCTCCACCTGACGATGGTCTGTCCGTACCGCCCCTGATTCCGAGCGGGAGCGGCAGCGCGGAGGCTTCCGCACCAATCGAAGATGGTCCGTCGTCGCCACAGCATGCGTTGCACGACGGACCAATCATGCCCCGCCCTCTCCGCTCGAAGGCCGCGTTGCACTGTCTCGCGGCCGCGCCCTGTCATGGACCTGTCGCACGAAAATGATCCGCTTCAGCCGTGCGCGTGCGAGTCGCCTGCTTGAAGCAGTCGCCGCGTTCGTTTGACAGGAGCGCCCGATGCCCGTTGGACTGCTGGAGGTCGAAGGCACCATCGATGTCAGCCAGTTCTGGCCGGAGGGCCGGTCGGACGCCGACACCACCAAGGTCGTGGTGAATGTCGCCCCAGACGCGATCCGCTTCCGCAAGAACGACTCGGTGCCGTTCCAGCCGACCCACGTCTTCGAGGGCGCCAAGGTCAAGGGCCGGACCGCGACGGCGCCGATCAAGAACGGCAAGCTCACCATTCGCCTTCAGGGCATCGACGCGCCGGAGCTGCATTATCAGCCCTCGCCGCTCTCGGCCGCCGAGAAGAAGGGCCTGAGCGACGCCAAGCGGCAGGCCTATCACGAGGTCACACACCCCTACCGGCAGTATCTCGGCGCGACGACGAGCAAGGCGCTGCATGACTTCCTCAGCAGCGCCGGCGGGCCGACGCTCGCCTGTCGGGTGTTCACCCATGTCGATGCGCCGAACGAGGTGTTCGACACCTATGGCCGGCTGGTCGGCGACATCGAGATCACGGTCGCCGGCAAGAAAATCGACATCAATCACTGGCTGGTCGAGCAGGGCTTTGCCTATCCGACCTTCTACTCTTCGATGAACGACGACGAGATCAAGGCCTTCCTCGCGCTCGCGAAGCCCGCACGCGCGCAGAAGCTGCCGGTCTGGAAGCATCTCGCCAAGACGATTCCCGCTTTCGACTTCGACCTGCGCGAACCCAGGAAGAACGAGACTGACGTGCTCGCGACCGACAAGGGCCCGGTGATCCTGCCAAAGCTCTATCGCCGCTACACCAACTGGTCGGCGCGCAAGAAGGCGAAGGTGACGAGCCAGACCTTCCAGAAATTTCTGGGCGAAGGCTCCGGCGGCAAGCCCGACACCTGCTACGAGATCGACGACTTCCTGACCAACGGCGTGCACTCGGCCACGCCGCGCAATTTCGCCGACTTCGTCGAAGGCGGCAAGACGATCAAGTTTCAGCCGGAGGGGCTGGTGTTCGGCGAGGCGCCGTCGAGTCTCGTGGGGGCGGACGGCAAGCCGATCACGACGTTCTGAGGACGCGCGCGGCCGACCGGGATCAACGGCGTTTTGTCGCAGATTGTTGCCGGCCGTGAGCTCGCACGTTCATGCGCCGCTATTCTCCTGTCGTTGCAGGCATTTCCGGCGGCCGAGCCTGGCCGATCAAAGACTGCTCGCGCTAACGGTTAGAATTCGCTACTACACAACCATAGATTTTTCGTCTATTTTCCTGGTCGCGGCGATTGCGGAGCGTCCTCGGCAGAAGTCCGAGTGACCCAAGAGGCCGGCTCTCAAAGCGAGCCGGTGGATGAGAGGAAGATCAATCCGGCGGAGCCGCCTGCCCGTTCTCTCGGCGGGCCGGCGCCGCAGTCAAGCGACAAGGAGAACGGCATGCTGGTTCGACAGAACGTGTGGGAACTTGGCGGCGACTGGGCGGATCCGATTCTCTGGTACGCGCGCGCGGTTGGCGCATTGAGGCCGAAGCCGCTCAACGATCGAACCAGCTGGCGCTTCTGGGCCGGCATGCACGGCTATCATCAGGGCCTGTGGGAGTTCTACGGCTACAAGGCGCCTGCCGAGCAAGTTCCTGCCCAGGCCGACTTCGACGAGTTCTGGCAGCAATGTCAGCACGGCAGCTGGTATTTTCTGCCGTGGCACCGCGGCTATCTGATCGGATTTGAGAAGCTCATTCGTTCGACCGTCGTGACGCTCGGCGGGCCGCCTGACTGGACCTTGCCCTACTGGAACTACTTCAAACCCGGTCAGGATGGCTTGCCGCCGGCATTCGGCAGCCCGGACTGGCCAGACGGCACAGGCAACAATCCCCTCTTCATTGAACAGCGGTGGGGACCCGGCGATCCGTCGCAGCCCGGCAAGGTCTTCGTCCCGCTCGATGCCGTGAACCTGGATGCGATGGACGTTCACGAGTTCACCGGTGTGGCAAGTGGCGGCGACCGCGGCTTCGGTGGCATCGACACCGGCTTCGAGCACGGCGGCACCAAGCATGGCGACATCGAAAGTCAACCGCACGACCAGGTTCACGGCCTTGTCGGCGGCGAGAAGATGTTCCCGGAGGCGAGCACGAGGCCATTGCCGGGACTGATGTCGTCACCGGTGACGGCCGGTCTGGATCCCATCTTCTGGCTGCACCACGCGAATATCGATCGGCTGTGGCAAAGCTGGAGGCAGAGCGATTCCCAGAACACGGATCCGGAAGAAGCCAGTTGGAAGAAGGGACCTGCCAGCCTCGGCCAGCACAAATTTGTCGTTCCTCTCCCCGACGGCTCGCCGTGGGAGTACACGCCGGAACAGATGTCGGACTTTGCCGGGGTGGGCTATACTTACAGCGATTTCTCGCCGGCAGGCGCGCCATTGGCGGCCGTCGCCGGCAGGACAGCGACATCATCCGGAGCGGTCGCGATGGCGAGATCGACTGGAGCAACAGTTGAGGTGCTTGGCGCCAATGCCCAATCGCTTCCCGTCGCAGGGAAAGGCGCCGAGACCTCCGTGCAACTCGATGCGCGTACGCATACGAAAGTTGCCGCCAGGCTGGCTGCGGGCCCCGCGCCCGGGGCGCGCGCGGAGCAGGTCTTTCTCAATCTGGAGAATGTGCGCGGATATTCCGACGCCACCGTGCTCCAGGTGTATCTGCAGTTTGCGGGGAAGGACGGCGCGCCGTCCTTCGAGCGGCAGGTCGGGAGCATCGGGCTCTTCGGCATCACCAAGGCGACGGAGAGCGATACCGGGCACGCGGGAGACGGCTTGTCGTACGCGCTGAACATCACCAAGCCCTATTCGGAGTTCGCCGGTTCGGGCACTGCCGATCTCGCAAAGGTCGGCGTTCGTCTCCAGGCCGTCGCGCCGGTGCAGCAGTCGGCCGACGTGAGTGTCGGCCGCATCAGCATCGTCCGACAGGGCGATTGACGGCCGCTCATGACGCCCGCGGCCTACGAGCGTCTGCAAATCCGTATTCCGCTCACCGTCGCGGCAGCCGCCGCGTGGGCGGCCGTCGTGGCGTTGTCGGACCAGCGCAGGCTCGTCGCCTTCTGCAACAGCGATGTCTGGCCGGCACTGTCGCTCGATCAGCTCGCCCTTGCCATGACGTTCTATTCGCCGACAACACTCGCCGGCGAATGGATGCTGATGGTCGCGGCGATGATGACGCCGATGCTCGCGGGCGCTCTTGGGCACGTGCGTGCGCGAAGCCTGCCGCGTCGACGCATGCGGTCGATGGCGCTCTTCATGATCGGATACTGGTCCATCTGGGCTGCCTGTGGCGTTCCCATCGTACTGGCCGTGCTGGCGCTGCAACTGATGCAACCATCATCGATCGTCACGATCGCATTGGCGGGATCGCTCGTCCTGGTCTGGCAATTCTCCCCCAGGAAACAGATTTGCCTGAACCACTGCCACGACCAGCCGCCGCTGGCGGCGTATGGGATCAGGGCCGATCTGGCTGCTCTCGGATATGGCGTCACCCAGGGTATCTGGTGTTGCGGAGCCTGCTGGGCGCTGATGCTCGTTCCGTTGGTGACGCAAGGCGGGCATTTGGCGGCGATGGCCGCGACCAGTGCATTCCTGATTGCCGAGCGCCTGGACAAACCGCGGCGCCCGGCCTGGGAGGTGCGATGGCCATCGACCTCCGCCAGGCTGCTATGGTTCAGGCTTGGCCTTTGGCGACGCTCGGAGAGCGCCGGAGTGAAGGCAACCTGATCGGTGCCGACGGCACGCGCGACGACGCGATTCCCGCAGGCGACCGGGCAAACTTTGCCGGCGACACCGCCGCACCGGCAATTTTTTCAAGCTGCCGATGAGCGCGAGCCCGGAAACATCGGGAAATCCAACGAATTGATTTGGCACGCACGTTGCTTGCCCTTCGCGATCGTCTCGAGAGGCCGAACATGCAAGTCACGCCAGGAGTATCAATCTTCGGCTACCAGCCTGCAAAAGCCGGCTCAACGACCGGTGCATCGAAGCCGTCGGTGACCGACAATGGTGGGCCCTCGCAAGCAAGCGAAGATGGCGCATCGGGCGACAGCAGCGTCGTGCAGGAGTTCCTGAAATACGCGAAGATGAATCCCTTCGACCGTATGCGGGCTGCCATTCTGAAGAGCATGAATCTCAGCGAGGCCGACCTCGCCAACATGACCCCGGACCAGAAAGCGGCGGTGGAGCAGAAGATCCGGGACGCCATCGAAAAGGAGCTGGAGAAGAAGGGCCAGCAGCCCGGCAGCCTGGTCGACCAGTCCGCGTAACGACCGCGCATCACCAGTGGAATGTCGCGCCTTTTCCAATCTCGCAATCGAATGCCGTATCCTTGAGAACGGCGTCATTGACGGCGTCCAGGATCATCGTGCGCGCTTCGATCCTGCCGTTTGGGTGCACCCTGAACGACAGGAATTCCCTGACCGCCTTGTCCGGTCTCACCGTGAAATGGGTCGTTGCGAAAGCGATCGTCCCGTCAGGCTGGATCATGTATCCGTCAAACCGCATGCTCGCCTTGACCGGAGGGCCCGCCGCGCCCGTGCCGTGAACTTGACAGGCTGAAAGGTCGACGAGCATGCGAAATTCCTTGCCGTCGACGATCGCCTTGTTCAGCGCTGCATAGTCGGCATTTCCGGGTTCGTCCGCGATCGCGGGGTGCGTCCAGAAGCTCGCTACGATCGACAGAGCGGCGGCGCAGTTGCGCAGATCATTCGACAAATGTGGCTCCCAGGGATTGAGGCTCTAGCCGGCTCCCGACTCGAACTTCACCGCCTCATGATTGGTGATGACCTCTCGAACGACCAGGGCATGCAGCTTCCGGGTAAAATCCGGATCGAGCCCGCTCTGTGCGGCGAGGATGCGAAGCCGCTTCAATTGCGCCGCTTCGCGTCTGGGATCCCGGGATTCCAGTCCATGCCTGGACTTGAGCTCTCCGATCGCATCCGTGCAGCGAAAGCGTTCTGCGAGCAGGTGCACCATCGCCGCATCCAGATTGTCGATGCTGCGGCGCAGCCTGGCCAGATCGCCGGCAAACTCCTGGTCATCATCCGTCATCGATCGGCACCTCCAGACAGCGCCGCGGCGGACAACCCGCCCTTCTGCAGAATGAAGCCGGCGATCTCGTCGACACCTTGGCCACTCTTCAGATTGGAGAAGATGAACGGTCGCGCGCCTCGCATCCGCCGCGCGTCCGCTTCCATGATCTCCAGATTCGCGCCCACCATGGGAGCCAGATCGATCTTGTTGATCACCAGCAGATCGGATCGCATGATCCCCGGCCCTCCCTTGCGCGGGATCTTCTCTCCGGCGGCGACGTCGATGACGTAGACGGTCAGGTCCGCAAGCTCCGGGCTGAAGGTGGCGGCGAGATTGTCGCCGCCCGACTCGACGAAGCAAAGCTCCGCGTCCGGAAACTTCAGGTTCATGTCGTGGATTGCCGCCAGGTTCATCGAGGCGTCCTCCCGTATGGCCGTATGCGGACAGCCACCCGTTTCCACCCCCATGATGCGCTCCGCCGCCAAGGCCTGCGCGCGGGTCAGGATGAGCTGATCCTCCTTGGTGTAGATGTCGTTGGTGATGACGTAGATCTCGTAGAAATCGCGCAGGTGCTTGCACAGCGCCTCGACCAGCGCCGTCTTTCCGGAACCGACCGGACCGCCGATGCCGACGCGCAGCGGCCCGTTGGTTGCCGAAACGCCGGGTGTGCGGAGAGACCTGCTCTCGCGTTCAATCGTCTTCATGACCGGAACAACCTCGTGTACTGGAGCTCGTGTGCGATGGACGCGAGCTCAACCATCAGGCCCGCCGAACCGAGATCGTCGACCGTCTCGCGGCTTGCGATTTCACTGCGCGACAGGATCGGCAGCTCGAGCGCCGCGATGGCGAGCTGACCATCGGTCTGGCCGAGAGGCACCAATCGCACGCCCGCGCTCACCAGATTGGCGACATAGCTGTGCAGGAATGCCGGCAGCGCGATTTCGACGGCAATCCGTTCGCGCGCCGCTCGCGCTCCGAGCAGGACAGCCAGCACCGGCGGACATTTCGGGTCGGAGAACATGTCCAGAATTCGATCCGGCCAGACGCTGCGAAGGGTCGTAAGGCACGCCGACGATTGCTGTGCGGATTCGAGCACGAATTCGGATGTGCCGCGGGAAGCGGCTGCGAGTTCGGCCAGATCCGGGAGCTGGTCCTCGGCGCCCTCGGCCACGCATCGGTAGGCTTCGCTGAAGAAGATCGCTTCGTTTCGGCCGGAGCCATAGCAAAGGTCGGCCTCGAGCCAATCGACCAGGCTGCGCCGATCGGAGACATAGCCGGCCTCCACGGCCCACTCCAGTCCGTGCGAGTAGCTGTAGGCCCCGTTCGGGAACGACGGCGAGAGCCAGCTCTGCAGCCTCAGGAACGCCAGCGCCGTATGTCCATAAGTCTGGTCTGTCATCGCACCACCATGCCGGCAACGCGTCAGTACATGAAATAGCGCTGCGCCATCGGGACCACATTCACCGGCGGACACGTGAGCAGCCGTCCGTCGGCCCGCACCTCGTAGGTTTCGGCATCGACCTCCATGCGAGGCAGCGCGTCGTTGAGGATCATGGAATGCTTGCCGATCGATCGCGTGTTCGAGACCGGCAGGAGTTGCTTTGCCAGGCCCAATTGTCTCGTCGTTTCGAGCGAGGCCTGACTGACGAAGGTCACAGAATTTCTACCGGGAGAACGGCCAAAGGCTCCGAACATCGGCCGGTAATATTCCGGCTGAGGCGTCGGTATCGACGCATTGGGGTCGCCCATGATCGCGGCAACGATCATGCCGGATTTCAAGACCATGTCGGGCTTGATCCCGAAGAACGCGGGATCCCAGACGACGATGTCCGCGAGCTTCCCGACCTCGACCGAACCGACATGGCGTGACATTCCCTGTACGATGGCCGGGTTGATCGTGTATTTCGCGACGTAGCGCCGAGCTCTGAAATTGTCGTTCTGCCCGGTCTCCTCCAGCAACCGCCCGAACTGCTTCTTCATCTTGTCGGCGGTCTGCCATGTCCGGGTGATCACCTCGCCGACGCGCCCCATCGCCTGGCTATCCGACGACACGATCGAGAACGCGCCGAGATCGTGCAGGATATCCTCTGCGGCGATCGTCTCCTTTCGGATGCGGCTTTCCGCGAAGGCGACATCCTCCGGAATGCGGCGGTCCAGATGGTGGGTCACCATCAGCATGTCGAGTGCTTCGTCGAGCGTATTCGCGGTGTAGGGACGCGTCGGATTTGTCGAGGCTGGAATGACGTTGCTCTCGCCGCAGACCTTGATGATATCAGGCGCATGCCCGCCGCCGGCCCCTTCCGTATGGGCCGCATGGATCGTCCTGCCCTTGAACGCGGCGATCGTGCGCTCGACGAACCCGCCTTCGTTCAGGGAATCGGTGTGGATCATGACCTGCACGTCCATGTCGTCGGCGACAGAGAGGCAGCAGTCGATCGATGCGGGCGTTGCGCCCCAGTCTTCGTGCAGCTTCAGGCCGCACGCGCCGGCTTCGATCTGCTCGACCAGGCCCGCGGGTACGCTCGCATTGCCTTTGCCGAAAATGCCGAAGTTCATCGGGAACCCATCCAGCGCCTCGAGCATCCGATGGATGTGCCACGGCCCCGGCGTACAGGTCGTCGCCGTCGTCCCTGCGGCAGGCCCGGTGCCGCCACCCATCATGGTCGTGACGCCCGAGAAGAGCGCCTCGTCGATCTGCTGCGGGCAGATGAAATGAATGTGCGTATCCATTCCGCCGGCGGTGATGATCTTGCCCTCGCCCGCGATGATTTCCGTCCCCGGCCCAATGATGATCGAGATGCCCGGCTGGATGTCGGGGTTGCCCGCCTTGCCGATGGCGGCAATGAGCCCGTCCCTGATCGCGATGTCGGCCTTGACGATTCCCCAGTGATCGAGGATCAGCGCGTTGGTAATGACCGTATCGACCGCGCCCTGCGCGCGCGTGAGCTGCGATTGTCCCATGCCGTCGCGAATGACCTTGCCGCCGCCGAACTTGACCTCCTCGCCATAGATCGTGAGGTCCCTCTCGGGCTCGATGAACAGATCAGTGTCCGCCAGGCGCACCTTGTCGCCGACCGTAGGGCCGAACATCTGCGCATAGGCCGCGCGGCTCATCGTGTGGGACATGTCTTCCTCACCTTATTCGTTGGCGCCGGACGCATCGGTCCCCGATTCCAGAGGTCCCATCACGCCGCCGCTGAAGCCGTAGATGCGCCGCGCTCCGGCAAACGGAATCAATGAGACCTCGCGCGACTGACCCGGCTCGAACCGCACGGCCGTCCCGGCCGGGATATCGAGGCGGCAGCCACGGGCAAGGGATCGATCGAACACGAGTGCGGCGTTCACTTCGGCGAAGTGATAATGGCTGCCCACCTGGACCGGCCGGTCGCCGGTGTTGGCGACCGCAATCGATGGTCCGGTCCTGTCCCCGTTCAGGACGATGTCGCCGTCAGCCGGAATGACCTCCCCGGGAATCATGCCACGCCTCCGAGCAGCAGCAGCCCGACGAGCCCGGCGCATACGCCCGCCGCGCGAAGCAAGCTTCGTCTGGCCGCGTTTCCTCCTGAGAATCCGATGACCATGCCGGTCAGGAGAAGAGCGGCGGTCGCCGTCGTGAAGCCGATCACGTAGGGAACAAGCATCGAGGCGGCGTCAGTTCCGTGGGCGTGACCATGGAAGAACGCGAACAGGCCGACGGCCGCCGCGCCCAGCATGACGGGCATCCTGAATTCGAACGCAACGAACGCTCCCAGTGCCACCACCGAGAGGCTGATCGCCACCTCCACAAAGCCCATCTGAAGTCCCGCGCTTGCCGCGGCGAAGCCGCCCAGCATCGCGATCAGAAAGGTCAGCGGCCACACGGCTCTCGCGGATCCGCCCACAAGCGCGCTCCACGTTCCCACCAGGGTGATCGCAATCAGATGATCCGCGCCGCTGAACGGATGGACGAGACCGGCGTCGAACGAACTGCCCGCGCCCGCAATGGGATGAGCGAAGGCCGGCGCGGCAAGCAGGCTCAACGCGGCGACGCAAATCGGGATGATGCGCATCATCAGCTCCTATCGGATCGGGTTGTGCACCGGGACAAGCTTGGTCCCGTCCGGAAACGTTGCCTCCACCTGGATCTCGCGGATCATTTCCGGGATGCCCTCCACGACCTGGTCGCGGCGCAGCAGCCGGCCGCCTTCGGACATCAGGTCCGCGACCGATCGTCCGTCGCGGGCGCCTTCCATGATGGCATCCGAAATCAATGCGATGCTTTCGGGATAATTCAGCTTGACGCCTCGCGCGAGCCGGCCGCGCGCAACGATCGCGGCGAGGGCGATCATCAGCTTGTCTCGTTCCCGTGGCGTCAGATTCAAGATGCTCCTCCCACTTGGCCGCGCTGCTAACAGGACCACATCTTCGGCACTCCGAAGGGACCGGATCCGAGCTCATGGTCGAGTTGATCGAGGAAGCGGCGCAGACCTCGCCTGAGATCCACGCTTGCAATCGCGGCGACCCGGACCACGATGATCGCGCCCACGATCGTGACGCCGCACGCGCATTCCAGGGAAGCACCGATCTCGCGCAATCTCCCGAGCCGGGCCTCGAGATCCGGACCGAAATAGATCATTGTCGCGATCGCCTTCCAGTTCGAGAGCAGCGCCGTCTTCCGAAGCTGCGGGAGCGCCTGGTCTGACGCGAGGAAGCCATCCGCCCACACCAGACGGCCGTCGACCCTGACGCGCCAACTGTCCAGGATATGTCCGGCAAGAACCTCCTCGCCGCTCTCGATGCGGCCAAGAACCAGCCACTCGAGGGCAATCAATTCGGTGCCCGAGCACACATCGATCTCGGTCTGTCGCGCGATGCGCGCCTGGTTGAAGACGATCGTCTCTTGCGGAAGCCACGCAAGCCGGGCATTTCCCTCAGCCCTTAACCGCGTCTGGATTCGCGCAGGCCGATCCAGCGCCCGATAGACCTTCTCCGCGGCCTGCGTGGTCACCGCGACCGACGCATTGCCTCGAGCGACCACCTCGATCCTGATCTCGTCGCCGCCTGCGACACCGCCCGAGGTATTGATGAGGACGGCCTCCTTGCGGCGACGATCGTCGACATTCGGGAAGGCAACGGCCATCGGAAACTTCTGATAGACGTCGATGATCTCCGTGCCGTTTGCGGCGCCGGAGAACACCACGCGAGCTTCCCCGACAGCGCGCTGCAGATCGAATTTTTCCGTGGCGCCCTGCCCTTCTCCCGGTTGGCCGGGATGAGCCGCGGATGTCCCGCGAGAGCGCTCGTGAAGTGCTTCAAACATCCGTCTCGGGGCTCATGATTGACCGTGTGTGTCTCGCATATCGGCGAGGGAGAGGCCGGGCGCGGAACGGCAATGCCGGCCACGCCCGGACCTCATGTCGCGAAACCGGGATCAGAAACCCGCAAGACCCTGGGAGCCGTTGTACGGGATCTTGACGCTGCCGATCTCCTTCAGCGAGCCGTCCGGCTGAGTGCTGTAGCTGACCAGCTTCGAGGCGTTGCCGTAGATCTGATAGAGATAGGCGCCGTCCGGCGAGATCCAGCTATCGCTGGGACCGCTCGTCACGGTCCCGTTCAATCCCCTCGCGGTGCCGTCGCCGGGAACCTTCGGGCACGCCGGATCGCACGCAATCTCCAGGCCGCTACCGTTGATCCGGTAGCTGCTGATGTTGCTGTAGCCGAAGTTCGTTGCGTAGATCGTGCGATCATCGGGCGCGATGGCCAGCCAGCACAGCTCGGACGGCAGGCCCGCGCTGGTGTCGATCTTGACGAGCGGGCCGATCTTGATCGAGCCGTTCTTCTCGATGGTGCAGATGGAGCATCCGTCGCCGACGGCATAGCCGATCACGAACGTATTCGGACGCTGATTCAGGAACGCGATGTAGAACGGAGAACCGCCCTTCGCATCGTAGAACCTGGCCGTGCCGAGCGAGCCGTCCTTTTGCAGGGCGAACACGGCAAGGCCGTCCGGATCCGGTGCATTCGACGCGATCGAGTGCAACGCGCCGCCGGCGCGCTGGACCCAGAGAATCGGCGAGCCGTCGGGATACAAGCCGGTGAGCGCGATCGGCTCATCGAAAGTGGTGCCGACAAGTACAAGCTCCTCGTTGGGCGAGACCACGACCATGGTGGAGACACGGTTCCGCTTGCTGTACGTATTCACCGTGTATCGCTCGGGCCGCGTCTTGAGCATGCCTTCGGCATCGACCGACATCAGCCGAAGATGATCCGGTCCGAACGCGTGCAGCACGAAGAGGGTGCGCGTCGACGGAGCGAAAGCCAGCGATTTGGCCGTGCCGCTCCTACCCTCGACCGGGTTGCCGGTCGACTTCACGTCGAGCAGCGTGAGACGACCGTCGCTCTCCAGGCGGAAGCTCGAAACGGAATTGTCTCCGCCATTGGTCGCAAACAGAAAGCGCCGATCGGATGTAATGATGACGCTTCCCGCACCCTCGTAAGAGTTGGGCGCGCTGTCCTGGCCGCTGATCGGCTTGAATTCACCGGAGCCGGCGCCGCCCGTCTTGATACGCGCGACCTCGGCAAGCTTGCCGTCCGCCTGCCGCGTGTAGTGAATAATGGCGTTGTCGATCTCATTGGTCTGGATATAGAGATGGCCAGTCTGCCCCTTCGACATTCCCATCTCGCTCGCCGTCGCTTCTTTAGCCATCTCTCGCTCCTTTGATGATTGGCTTTGGTAAATCGAATGACTTTCGGTGACCTGCACCATCGCTATGGCTTCAACGGAGGGTATCCATCGATGTAAACCCAGTCGGACGTCCGCACGGGCACATGGCACGCCTGGCATTGGGCCCTGTAATTCGTCGTCGTCGTTTTTGAGCGATCGGCCGCGTCGAACCAGGACCATCCCCAGCCGTCGCCCCACAGCGCGCTCTCCGGGTGACGGTTCGCGGTGTCCTTCACCATGACGAACCATCCCTTCAAAGCATCGGCGCGGCTGACGGTACCGGTCGTCATTTCAGAGGTTGCCGCCTTGAACACTTCCTTGACCAGCACCGCACCGTCCGGGAAGCGCTTGTCCTTCCGATAGGCGTCGATCACTCCAGGCGAGGCGTACACGACGTGTAGCTCCTTCGAGCCGTGAGTGTCGTCTGCCGCAATCGCCCAGCTTCCGAGGATTTGATAGGTCGTACGATAGTCATCGGGCACGTGCAGATGCCCGTCGCGGTCGGCGACACTCGCACCGGTCGAAACGCCATCCGCCGCGTTCGCCCGCAACTGTGACTGCTTGACCGCGGCCGCGATCCCAAGGATCACGACGACGGCGACACAGGCGGCTTTGAAGATTTTCATGCCGATCTTCCGCGGACTACGTGGTCACCGCGCGTCCTTGTTGTCCAGCAGCGGATAGAACTGGGTCCAGACCTCATCCTTCTTGGCGTTGGCGATATGGCAGTAGGCGCACTCGTCCTTCGACTTCACTTTGGCCGTCGGCGCCTTCGGTTCGTGATGATTGAAGTTGAAATAGCCCCACCCATTGGTGTCGGCGAAGCGCTTCGAGTCCTTGACGGTCACGTCGGCGCCGTTCCACTTGCCCGGGAAGTAACCACGCCCCGACGCTTCCGTTCGCGAGCCGTCGGCATTCTCCTGCGGCAACGTCAGCTGCAGCTCCTTGAACAGGATCGTCCCCTCGGGGAATTCGCCGGTCTTCTTGTAGATCGCGTACGAGCCCGGCTCGATATAGACGTTGTGGAATTCCGGGAAGTTCACCTGTCCGCCGTTGAGGGCATTTGGCGTCAGCGGCGAGCCGACATAGACCCACTCGTGGAAATTCTTCGGCAGGAGCAACTGCCCGTCCGCGGTGTATTCCGGCAGATAGCGCGTATTGCTCTGAGCATTGCTATCCCTAAGCGATCCGAAGAACAGGATCGTTGCGACCGCACTGCCTACGATGACCGCCGCTGCTGCCTGGACTCTCACGCGCATTGTCTTCTCCCGCGACTGCGGCCGAACGCGCGAGGCGCCGGCACGATTGACCTGTCGAGAGATGACTTAGCCAGTCGCGGAAGATCCTGCGCGCTGGGGATTGCTTCCGCTTTGGCCATCTTGATGCATTCCGTGCCAAACTTGCGATCGGTAAAGAGGTTCACGCTTCGAAAGCAAGACGCGCGGCCGCGATCGCATGCGGACGGGCCATGGAAACGACCGAGAGGGTGCAAGGTCAGCGGGTGAGGTCTGAAAGCGGGGCTGCTCTCAGGGGTCGCTCGCGGCAGATCCGGTAATTGTCCTGCCAGGGGCGAAGCCGCTCGAAAGCCGCGCTCGCAGCCAGCACGTCGAAGTCGGCGTTTCGCCGACCTATGATCTGCATCCCGACCGGAAGACCGTCGGACAGACCCGCCGGAATCGAGGCTGCCGGATGACCGGTGAAGTTGACGAAGTAGGTCAGGGCCCATCCGATCAGAGGATCTATCTCGACACCATTGATCGACTTCGGTCCAGCCGTGTTGCCGTCGCTGGCGTTGTCGACCGGCGGGCACGCGACGGTCGGCGTGACCAACAGATCGAATCTTTCAAGGACGTTCTGGAAGGCATCGTAAACCTCCGACCGGACGGCCTGGTCGCGGAAGAAATCGAGCCCCGACATGCGATTGGTCTTCTCGACCCAATCCATATATTCAGGTGGAAAGTCGTCGCGATGCTTGCCGAACAGATCGATGCCGTCGCGCTTCATGTTCTCGATCGCCTGCAGGTTCAGAAGCATGTAGAGACGCGACCAGACGTCGCTCAGCTCCCGTTGCGAGCGAACGATGCCGAGCTTCACTTCCTCCACGTGAGCGCCGGCTTCCTCGAACGCCTGTACCGCGCGACGGACCGTCGCCGCGACCTTTCCGTCGACCGGAAAGACGTCCAGATCCGGACTATAGGCAATCTTGAGGCCCCGGATCGAACGACGGGTCGCCGCGGTGAAGTCGACGGGCGGCTCGATCAGGCTGAAGGGATCGCGCGGATCAGGGCCGGCAAGTACGTTCAACGCGATTGCGGCATCTTCGACCGTCCGTGTGATGGGCCCTTCGAACAGGAACGGAGAGTCGGCCACGCCGAACGCGTTGGGACGCACGAGGAACGGCACGCGTCCGAACGACGCCTTGTAGCCATAGACCCCACACCAGGCGGAAGGGATTCGTATCGAGCCGCCGGCATCCGTACCTTCTGCAATGGGTAGCAGTCCATCGGCGACCGCCGCGGCGCTTCCTCCGGATGAGCCGCCCGTGTTCTTGGCAAGATTGAACGGGTTGCGCGTGGGACCAAACAGGTAGTTGTCGCAGGTGCCTCGGAATCCCATGAGGGGGCTGTTGGTCTTGCCGAGGAACACGGCGCCGCCGCGCTTCTCCATGCGTTCGCAGAACACGCAGTAACCGTTCACGACGTGATGCTTGAGCGCGCGGATGCCGCCCAGGCTCGCAGGCCAGCCCGGCTTGAAGTCGAACAGATCCTTGAGCGCCGACGGGATGCCGTGCAGCGGCCCCCACGACTCGCCGGCGACCAATGCGCGCTCGGCCTCTTTCGCTCTCGCGCGGGCGCCGTCGAAATCGAGATAGACCAGCGCATTCAGGCTCGGGTTGCGCGCTTCGATGCGCCGGATGAACGCATCGACCACGTCAACCGGCGACAGCTCACGCCGCCGGATGCGAGCCGCCAGTTCGTGCGCGGTGAGGTAAGCGAGTTCGTCGGAATGCAAGGGCTGGCTCACGCTCGACATCGTCTCCTCCTTCTGAACCACTTCAGGACGAAGCCGCATTTGACATTGAAACAGCTCTTGCCTGCGCAGCCGTGATTGCTTCGTCTTTCGCAATCTTGATGCATTCACCGCGACGGCCATCGACAAGGCATCGATCAGGGTTCATGTGCGCTGACGTGGGCTGCAGGTTACGCCGACGCGCGTTGGGACATCCTGCGCGTCACCGCACAAGGGCACGCTTCCATGGACCGACCTCCCGTTTCTCGTGGCTTCAAATCCAGGCGACAGACACCCGAAGCCGCCCGGCTGCCGCCGGGTCAGTATCTGACGACCGACTTCCCGGTGCTGTCCGCCGGACCCACGCCGGAGGTCCGTGTCGCCGACTGGAAGATTGCGCTTCAACTCGGCGGGTCGTTGCTGGGGAAATGGACCTGGGACGAATTCGAGGCACTGCCCCAGACCACGATCACGGTCGACATTCACTGCGTCACCAAATGGACGAAGCTCAGCACGGCCTGGCGGGGCGTCAGCTTCGACGATCTTCTCAGGGTGGTCGGGCTGAGCGAGCCGCCGGACGCCTATGTCATGGCGCATTGCGACGGCGGATACACCACGAACCTTTCGGTGTCCGACCTGGTCGCGGGAAAGGCGATGATCGCGACCCGCTATGAGGGTCTACCGCTTGCCCCGGCGCACGGCGGCCCCGCGCGACTTCTGGTGCCGCATCTCTACTTCTGGAAGAGCGCAAAGTGGCTGCGAAGGCTCCGCTTCATGCCCAAGGACGAGCCCGGGTTCTGGGAATCGCGCGGTTATCACAACTATGGCGATCCCTGGCGGGAGCAACGTTATGACGGCGACTGATGCGCCTCTGCAGCAGCCCAGGATCGCGTGGCAGACCGGTCGCGTACAGGCCATCGTGGCTGAGACAAGCCGGGTGAAGAGCCTCATCCTGCAGCCGGCCAACTGGTCCGGGCACTGGCCCGGCCAGCACGTCGACATCCGTCTCAGCGCCGATGACGGCTATCAGGCCGAACGAAGCTACTCGATCGCGTCGCCTCCGGAAGAAAAGCTGCTCACTCTCACCGTCGAACGGGTCGAGAACGGTGAGGTGTCCTCCTATCTCCTCGACGAATTGCAGGTTGGCGACGCTCTCGAATTTCGGGGACCCATTGGGCGGCATTTCATCTGGAGCCAAACGCGCGGTGGACCGATTTGCCTGGTCGCGGGCGGCACCGGGATTACGCCTTTGATGGCCATGTTGCGCCACCGCAGGAGGACGCTCGCACCCATACCGGCATCATTGATCTATTCGGCACGCAGCCTTGCCGACGTCGTGTACCGGGATGAACTTGATACGATGGCTCGTGGCGATCGCGACCTGCGCCTGGTCTATGCGCTCACCCGCGAGCATCCGAACGGCTGGAACGGACATCGGGGGCGGGTCAACGAGGCACTGCTCGCAGAGAGCAGCTTTACGCGCGAGCAGAATCCCACGTTCTTCATTTGCGGTCCCACGGGGTTTGTCGAAGGCGTCTCGAGCATGCTCGTGAGGCTCGGCTTCGACCCCCTCGCCATAAGAACCGAGCGTTTCGGGCCAACAGGAGCATGATCGCCATGGCAGACAACATCGCCGACCTCATTCTTGGCGGTGATCCCGGCACACACTTGCTTCAAGAAGCCTTTGCCTTTGACATTACCCTGACGAAGATCCGGTGTGCGGCATGCAACACCGTGTCCTGCCTTGGCGCTCTCGCTGTCGACGGCGGGCCCGTGGAGGCGCTCGTCAAGTGCGCCGATTGCGGAAGCGATCTGATGAGGGCGACGCGCACTCAGAGGGGATGTGTCCTTGAAATGCACGGTGCCCGTCACCTGTACTTCTGAAGACCGCGCCCGATCGCCCGCCAAGCTCCGAGATCAAAGACCCACCATGCACGGTGAAGACATCCACCTCGCTGAAATCGAGCGCCAGATTGCCGCCACGGCGGCGAAGCTTCGCGAGCTGATTGAACAGTCCGCCTCACATTTCGCCGCGATGAGCGAAGAGCTTGTCAGCCAGCGAATTGACGATCAGGCCGCACGGCTCGAGATTCTGATCAGGCGCCGCGACGAGCTCCTCAGAGCCAGATCCGGCGAAGGCTGAAAAGGCCGGCCGGGGCAGATCGGGAAGCGTCAGCCGTGAAATTTCAACCCGTCGACGATCTTGTCGATCACCTTGCGCTCGGCGCGCATCGAAATCCCAACCAGATTCAGGTCTGTGCGGGAAACCGCCTTCACGACTTCGCGGTTGGCGGCGTCGTGAGCGGTCCTGAACATGTCCTCGGTATAGAGCCCCGGCGTCACTCCGCGCGTCAGTGCGCGATCGAGCGCGCGTGATAGCGCCGCGCGGTCGGCGCCATAGATCAGGATGGGCTGGCCGATCAACGGCAGATATTTCGTCCCGGAGCCGTCTTCGTAGGGGTCGCCGATGCAGGCCGGGAAAGCCGCCGCGATCCCGCCGGCGAGGAAAGAGGCCACGTTCAGCTTCTGCCACGGCTCAAGGTCGGTGCGGACCACGACCGCGATCTTGGTGTCAAACTGCATGACGGTTTTGTCGCTATTCCTCAGCGCTCGCGAAGAGCGAAAGAGCCCTTACTCCATGCTTGCGCGCATCGAACGCTTTTGCAAGTGGGCCACTTCCGCGGACGCCCTTCGGGTGCAAACCGATTATATCGATTTCACCTCGCCGCCGTCCATCCGCAATGCCGAGCCGGTCATCCAGCGCGCGCCGGGCGATACGAGGAACGCCATCAACTCGGCAATCTCCTCCGGCTCGCCGTAACGCGCGATCCCGGCGTCCTTGGGAAACTTCGCCGTGGCTTCCTCGACGGTCATGTTGTGCAGGGGCGCCCAGTGCTCGAGGTAGGAGCGGCGGCGGCCCGTCATCACCGGCCCCGGCAGGACGCTGTTGACCTGGACGCCATCGCTGATTCCCTTGTCGGAGAACGCCTTTGCCAGGGCGACGATTGCAGCGTTGATGGTGCCGACCGCTGCATAGGGCGCCTTGGGGAAGGAGGCCGAGTTTCCCGACATCAACACCACCGCCCCCTTCGCGGCCATGAGCGACGGCCAGGCGGCGATCGTGAGCCGCCGGGCGCCATGCAGCTTCAACGCCAGTCCGGCGTCCCACTGTGCCTCCGTCGTCTCGAACAGATCGACCTGAGGTACCGCGCCTGCGATATTGAGCAGGGCATCGATCCGGCCGAACGCCGCCATGGTCTGGTCGACGACAGATTGAGCGGCACGAGGTTCGGCCAGATCGGCATCGATCACGAGCACCCCGGCGCCGGCGGCCCGGACCGCCCTTGCGGTGTCCTCGAGATTGGCGCGGTTTCGCGCGACCAGGGCAAGCGCCGAGAAATCGCGCGCCAGGCGCACCGCGGTCGCCCGGCCGATTCCCTGGCTCGCACCCGTCACGATGGCGACTGATTTCGACATATGAACTCTCCCGAATACCAAGCTTGCAAATATCAGTCGCGAACGACGACCATCTTTCCGACGGCCTCGTTCGCCTCCATGATGCGATGCGCCTCGCGAATCTCGTCGAAGCGAAAGATCCGCGCCGGCTTGACGTCCAGCCGGCCGGCCGCGGCGTCGGCGGCGATTTCCCGCAGCGGCACGTCGGAGAGCGGAAACCCGGGCGTGCCGAACACGAAGCTGCCGAAGAAGGTCAGATAGACGCCGCTCGGCATCTGCAGCAGCGGATTGAAATCCGGAATCGGATCAAGCCCGCCGAGCCAGCCGGCGAGACAGGAGCGGCCGCCGCGCCGAAGCATGGCGAGGGAGTCGAGCACGACGCTGTTGCCGACGAGGTCCAGGACCGCGTCCACCTGCTTCGCCTCGGGCAGATGCTTTGAGAGATCGCGCCGTTCAATTTCGCACCGCGCGGCTCCGAGCTTCTCCAGCATGGCAAAGCGCTCCCGGCTGCGCGTCGTCGCGATGACCCGCGCGCCGGCATTGACCGCGAGCTTGAGTGCCGCCTGACCGAACGAGGACGTCGCTCCGCGGATGACGAGAAGCTGACCCTTCTCGAGATCGAGATTTCGAAAGAGACAGGTCCATGCCGTCGCGAAGGTTTCGGGGATCGCTGCGAGCTCGGCCCAGGGCAAATCCGCATCGATCGATGCGACATTCGAGACCGGCGCACGCGTGTATTCGGCGTAGCTACCGTTGATGGTCCGGCCGAGACCGCCCATCAATGCGGCCACCTTGGCGCCCACCGGAAATTCTCCGCCCGGACACGACTTCACGCGACCGACGCATTCGATGCCGCTGATCGGCGCCGCTTCGGCCCATTCACCCCGGCGCATGTGCATTTCCGCATGATTGATGCCGAATCCCTTGACTTCGATGACGGCATGACCGGGCTGCGGCTCCGGCTCCGGAACGTCCCGATAGACGAGGCTGTCCAGGCCGCCGAATTTTTCAAGAACGATGGCGCGCATGATAGCTCTCCTGACGTTTTTCGCGGCGAGGGAAGCGGCGGTTACCCATTTGAATTCGGCCGGGCAAGAAAATCGCCGATCGCCGCTGCGATCTCCCGCGCATGAGTCTCGAGCGCAAAGTGCCCCGTGTCGAAGAAGCGCACTTCGGCGCCCGGCATGTCGCGCTGAAACGCCTTCGCGCCCGCCGGCAGGAAAAAGGGATCGTTCTTGCCCCAGACCGCCAGGAAGGGCGGCTTGTGCTCGCGGAAATAGGCCTGGAATTCCGGATACATGGCGACGTTGGTCCTGTAGTCGCCGAAAAGATCGAGCTGGATCTCGTCCGCGCCAGGGCGCTCGAGATAATGGTTGTCCAGCGTGTATCCGTCAGGGGAGACCAGGGAGGCGTCAGGCACCCCGTGGGTGTATTGCCAGACCGTCGTCTCCGGCGAAAGGAATGATCGCAACATCGCCCGGTTCGCTTGCGATGCATCTTGCCAGTAAGCCCGGATCGGGCTCCAACCTTCGCTCAATCCCTCCTCATAGGCATTGCCATTCTGCGAGATGATGGAAGCGATGCGTTCGGGATGTCGAAGAGCCATCCGAAAGCCCGTCGGCGCGCCATAGTCGAAGACGTAGAGCGAGAAGCGAGGAAGTCCGATGACTTCCGTGAACCGTTCGATCACCTGCGCCAACGCGGCGAACGTATAGGCAAAGCTTTCGCGAGCCGGCATGTCGGACTGGCCGAACCCGGGCAAATCCGGCGCCACCAATCGGAAGCGATCCGAGAGCGCCGGGATCAACTCGCGGAACATGTGGCCGGCCGTCGGAAAGCCGTGCAGCAGCAGCAAGGCGGGCGCGTCAGCCCGGCCAGCCTCCCGGTAAAATACGTTGAGTCCGTCCACGTCCACCTTGCGGTATCGAATGCTCGTCATCTGTGGTCCCTCCCTCGACACCTGTTGCGCCCGGTGAAATCGATGATCCGATGGCAGCCGATCCGAGGCGGTCTCACCTGGACATTTCGTGGCTCGGGGCGATCCGGTTACAGGTTCCCCGGGGATTTCTGCCCGTACGAGACTGCCTGTCGCCTGCCCTGCCCGATTTATCGTGCCTCGGATCTATTCATTCGAACTCCCTGCGATAGTCCGTAGGAGTCCAACCCGTCGCTTTGCGAAAGGCGGAGCTGAAGGAGCTCGTTTGCGCATAGCCCAGGCTGAGTGCGATGTCCGTAATCGATACCGCGCGATCCGCCAGCCGCAGCTTGGCGAACTCCATGCGTCGCTGCACCTGATACTGGTAGGCCGGGATTCCGAACGACTTCTTGAAAGCGCGGCAGAAGTGGTGAACGCTGAGCCTGACGAGCTCGGCGAGCTTGAGGAGGCAGACCTGTTCTCCCAGATGCCCCTCGACGTACTCGACCACGACACGCTTCTGCCAACCCGCGAGACCTCCACGACTGACCGCTGCCGGTTCGCGAACAACATCGTGATCAGACCTGGACAACTCGTGGGCGAGCACGCCGCAGAGCGCCTCGAGGTAGGGCGCGCAATTCGTCTCGGCGCTCTCGATCGCCTTCTTCAATTTGGAGGCGGTCTCCCAGACCAGCGGATCCTCGAAGTATATTCTCGGCGCGAGCCCGGCCGCGCCGTCGTCGGACTTGTGAAGCGCGGCGGGATCGAAATAGAGGAAGGTCACCTGCGCGGACGAGGCAGTCTCATGCCATTCCCGATAGGCGCGTCCCGCCGGGACAAAGGTCAGCCTGTGCTCGGAACCGCGCAGCTTCGACGAGCAGAGGCCATCGATGGAGGTCTCACCGCTTTTCCGCGCTCCCTCGTTGTACAACGCCAGGAGATGTCTCGATCCCTGAAAGCGAAATTCAATCCTGTTGCCGACCGGGAGGTGAACGCTCTCCGAAAACCACCAACGCCAGCCTATCCCAAGGCGCTTCACCGGCTCGGAAGGCGTTATGCTGACCGTCGGATGAAGCGCCGCGTCGGACGGCCTGGAAGACAGCGTCTCGTCCACCGGCCGGATTGGCGAAGCGGAGACCGCCATCCGTGGCGTGCTCTCACTCGAATTTGATACGTACATCCCCATCGTCGTCGCCCTGTTCTGTGCTCCGGATGGCCGCGTCCAATCGTCAACGAATTTCTGCACGGAGGAGATGCCCTGATCGCCTGGATACGGGCGTTGAAGCCGCAAGCTGCACGTGGCGTTACCTCTCCGGTCAAGGCGCGCTGCCAACGCCGGATGGCAGCACCGCACAGGGGCAACATGCTTTTCATCGCGCTGGCGGACAATCTCACGCTTGTGCTGTTCCGGCCCATACTTAGGTATGGGTCGCGTGCAGTGACGGCGCCGAGATGATTCAGCACGAGATGCCAGTCCCGAAGCTTCAGCCCTGGAGTTGGAGCGCTTCTGCCATTCGGACGAGCATTGCCGCGGTTTTTGCCCCGAGCTTCCGCATCACGCTGCCACGATGCATCTTGACTGTCGCTTCGCTGATCGAGAGCTCGCTGGCGACCTGCTTGTTCATCAGACCGGATGCCACCAGCGTCATCACTTGCCGCTCGCGCGTGGTCAGGAGTGCAAACTTCTCCTGCAACTGCGCCAGGTGCGCGCTGTCGTCACGCCGATCGATGTCCTTTCGGATCGCGGCCGTGATCGCATCGAGAAGATCCTGATCCCGTATCGGCTTGGTGAGAAAATCGACCGCCCCCAGCTTCATGCCTCTGACCGACATGGGAATGTCGCCAAAGGCGGTCATCAGGATCACCGGGATTCCGACATTGATTTTCGTCAGGTACTCCTGCAGCTCCAAGCCACTCGTGCCGGGCAATCTGACATCGAGCACCAGACACGCAGGGGCATCCGACAGCTCGACCTTGAGGAAATCCGAAGCAGATCCGTACAGGGCGACCTTGTAGTGCAGGGACTCGAGCAGGTCGCCAAGGGACTCGCGAACCGCGCGGTCATCGTCGACGATATGAACAACGCCGGAAGGAGGCATGTCTACCGGCTTTCCGACGTCTGAACCGCCTGGCGAAGCGGGAGAGCGAAGGTGAACTTCGCTCCGCACCTCCCGTTTTCTTCCACCCATAGCTGTCCTCCGTGGAGTTTCACTATCTTGCGGCAGATCGACAGTCCCAGACCGAGTCCCGCTCCCTTCGTCGTATAGAGCGTCTCGAAGACCCGCTCTCTATCAGCCGGGCTGATGCCGCCCCCCGTATCCGCGATTGCCACGGAAATCATACCATCGGCGACCCCCGAAGAGAGGGCCAAAATGCGGTTCCCGTCCTCGACCGCGGTCATGGCCTCGATCGCGTTGCGCACGAGGTTGAGGGCGACCTGCTGGACCTGAACACGGTCTGCTTCGACACGGGGCGATGATCGATCGAAGTCGGTACGGACGATGACCCCGGCACGCTCGATTTCCCTGTTCGACAGAAGCAGAACCTCCGCAACCGCATCGTTGATATCGAACTCGGCAAAATGGACCTGCGTGCCCCGCACGAGGGAGCGGACCCCGGTCACAACCTCCGCGGCTCGACGTGCCTGTCTGATGATGCGCGCGACCGATTTCCGGGCCTCCGCGGCCTGAACGGGATCCCTGGCGAGCCACCGGAGGCAAGCTTCCGCACTCATGATCATCCCCGTCAGCGGCTGATCGATCTCGTGAATGATCGAGCCGGCGAGCTCGCCAAGGGACGTCAGACCCGTCGCGCGCGCAAGCTCGTTTCGCGCGTCGGCGAGAGCCTGCTCCGCCGCCTTCCGTTGCGACACGTCCGTGATGATGCCTTCCAGCTCGAGGTCTCCCGTGGGCCCCTCATCGAATTGCCCGACGGCGACGACATGCAACATCTTGCCGTCCCGGTGGACCACGCGGTACTCGTGGGTGAAGGGCGACTTCGTGCTGATCGCCTCGGTGAGGTCCTGCTCCAGCGCGGGATAATCCTCGGGGTGGACCCGGCTCCTGAACACCTCGAAGGGCACGGGGTTCACGTCCAGATCGATATCCAGAATGCGATAACATTCGCGCGATCCGCGGGAGAGCAGGGTCCGCGTGTTCCAGCGATAGCTGCCCATCCCGCCGATCTGCTGACCTCTGACCATCCACATATTGGTCTCGCGCAGCGCCTCGAACAGGCGGACGGATTCGAATGAGACGGCGGCCTGATTGGCCAGCATGGATGTCACCCAGACGCATCGCGGCGTGAAGATCTCCGCACCTCCATCCGCTTCGAGATAGAGAACGCCGATCGCCCAGTGCTGGTGAATCAACGGCAGGCACAGCTGCGCTATCTTTCCAGACGGCGGGTTTGCGGGATCGATCAGTGCCGAGCTCTCCGCGCCGGCTTGCCTCACGACCGTTTGCTTTCGATCGAGCACCTGTTCGGCAAGGTCGCTCGGCAGGCGGAATTCGGCGTGCGGCGGGAAGGAGGCAAGGAAGTTCGCCCTCTCGCGCGGGAAGCTCGCATCGGCCTTGGCAAGCAGCTCTCGTTGCCCGCTGAGCAGGATCGCCCCTCGACTAGCCCCGGAATAACTCAGCGCCTCCATGAGAAGAGCCTTGGCCAATCCCTGATAGCTGATTTCTCTCGAGATAATCTGAAACGCCTTTGCGACCAGATCGAGTTCGTGCGTCTCGTTATCAAGCCTCATACCGAGATGTCTCGTCGTGAAAATCATTTCCAGACGTCTCGACGCATCACCCCGCCGCTTGCGTATCGAGGGGTGGGACGAGAGCGCGTCAGTACGCCGCAACATGTAACGGGACTTGCGAACGTTGCCAAGTTTGGTTGCGGAGAGCCACGGTTCACGAGCCCGCGCCATGCACGTCGTTGCGCATTGCCCCGATTTTTTTCGAAGCAGCTGTAACCGATGCGACGGTTGCTCCGAATGTCTACGAAAGTGCGGAGCAGCGGTATTGCGCCCCGCTGGCCGTCGGCATGACCCGCCTGCTGTTCAGGCCTAATCGGGGCGCCGAGACACTGCCGCGCAGGCCTGCATCGGCAAGGAAACAGGAATGATGACCGCGGACTCTCCGAAGACGGAACGCCTGAATGCCCTCTCGGACGCGGTTTTTGCAGTCGTTATTACAATTCTCGCCCTGGACCTGCGCCCGCCGCACGCTCCGAGCCTCAATGCTCTGTTCGAACTCTGGCCGACCGTCATCGGCTACGCAGTCAGCTATCTCTTCATCGCCATCGTCTGGGTGAACCATCACCATCTTCTGCACTATGCCAGCGCGGCGACGCCCCGATTGATCTGGGGAAACTTCGCTCATCTGTTTTCCGTATCGCTGCTGCCGTTCTCGACAGCCTGGATCGCGAGCTCAAGGCTGGCGCCGCTGCCCGTCACCGTCTATGCCGGCGTATTCGCCCTGGTGAACGCGACCTATCTGTTGCTGTGCTGGGAAGCCGTCGACCGGCCGGCGATCGAGGCGATCCCGGGCCAGGCGCGCATGATGATGCGCATGCGATCCTTGACCACCCTGCTCGGCTTCCTCGCCGCGGCGGCCGTCTCGTTGCACTATCCCATGCTCGCGCTGGTCATGATCTGTATCTGCCTTGCAGTGTATCTCAAGCCTCAGGTCGCAGGACACGCGCCGCGTCCTGCTTCAGAAGATACAACGATACTGCAAGCAGCACGACATCCTTCATCAGGAACGGAACGTTGCCCGTCATCGCCGGAAAGCCGCCCGCAGCAGCGTCCCAACCGTCCGGCATAAACGGAATGATCGTGACTGTTGCGATGAAGGTACCGGTAGATCCAAGTGCGCCCAGAATGCCGAGCCGCTTGCTCCAGAAGCCCGCGAATATCAAAGCACCAAAGGTCCATTCGGCGACGCCGAGGAACCAACTGGCACCTTGATGGCCGAAAGCGGGATAGAGCCACCAGATCAGCGGACCGTTGCTGATGAAGGGGTCCAGGCGATCCGCCTCGTACGCCCACCATTTCTGGTAGCCGAAGAAGAAGAACAGGATCACCATCGACGCCCGGACGATGTGGTAATCCAGGTCTCCCGCAAGCAGCCCCGATATCGGCAGCCTGCTTGCGAATGATTTGCGCTGGGCTCTCGCCAATGTACTCATGGTGCCGATCCTCCTGATCCTAACTGACAGGCCCTTGCGCGGTCAGCGCCTGACCGAGATCGATCAGAAGCCGGCAGACAAGGCCGTCGGGTGCGAAGTCGAGATCGACCTGCGCGCCCGGCAGGGCCCTTGCGATCAATTGCGTGCCAAAGCCCTTGCGTACTGGCTTGGTCACAATCGGTCCGCCGCGCTCACGCCACTGGATCGCAAGACCTTGTCCGCCGAGATAGGGCGGGCTTTCCCAGATCACCTCGACGGCTCCTGCCGTCGATGTCAGCGCGCCGTACTTGCTCGCGTTGGTAGCCAGCTCGTGAATGATGACGTGCAGCGCCAAGGCGATGTGCGGCTCCAGCGTGAGGGCCGGCCCCGCGAGCAGAATGCGGCCTCTGTGAAACATCGCGTGCGGCTTGAGCGTTCGCTCCAGCATCGCCGCGAGAGACACGCGCTGCTCTCCCGCGGATTCGATCATCCTGTAGGCATCGGACAGGGTCGCGATCCGTGCCGAGAGCGCCTCGCGAAAATCGGCGGTCGTATTCGCATCGGTGTTGTTCACGAAGCACCGAACGATGCTCAGGATATTGCGCATGCGATGCTGCAATTCCCTGACCACAAGCTCGATCTCGTCATCCCGGATCGGGGCGATCCGCTCAAAGTGCGCGCACCCGCTTCCGCCGTCGTGGAACGAACCGGTGACAGTGTGCCTCATGTGCAGACCTATCGCTGTTTGCTGAACCGGATTTCGATCAACACCCGCGGCAGATTTTCAGCTTCTTGTCGAGATCTGCGTCCAGACCTTCCAGTTTCCGGTTGAAGTCGGTAATGCGCTTCTGCAACGCATCCTCGGCGACTGAATTCGGCATGAATTCATTGCCGCGCGGCTGCACCTGGACGGTCTCAGCCGGGCTCGGCGCTTTCGGCGACGGCGCCGGGAGCGGATCTGCCAGGGCGGTTAGAGGAATGGCGGCGAAGCTCAGGATGAGGGATGAACGGAGTTGCATGGTCGCGCCTCAACGCAGTTGATTGCCGTGATGACGCGCACATTATGCAGCATGTGTACGGGCCTCGCTGTTCGTGGATTGCGCCGATTGAGGCGATATTGTTGGAATGATTCCGTCTACACCCCGATTCCTCCTAGGGTGCCGCCGGCGCGGGCCTTTGCTCCGCGAGAATGACCGAGAAGAGCCCGCTGTCGTCAGTCCAATCGGCGACGGGATTCCATCCGCCGGCCTGCAGCAGGACGAAGGCATCCCTCCGCCCGTATTTGAGGCTGTTCTCCGTGTGGATGGTCTCGCCGTTCGACAACGAGAAGACGCGACCATCGACCTCGAAGCGGACGTCGCGCGTGGCTTCCAGATGCATCTCGATACGCGCCTCCGCATCATTCCAGCGTGCCAAATGGCGAAAGGCGCCCAGGGGAATCGAACCGCCCAGCTCGCGGTTGATCCGATGCAAGAGGTTGAGATTGAATGCGGCCGTCAGCCCTTGCGGATCGTCATATGCCGGCAGCAGAACATCCTGATGCTTGATACGATCGATGCCGATCAGCAGCATCGATCCGGCACCCAGGGTCGCC
The DNA here is from genome assembly GCF_023073075.1 of Bradyrhizobium sp. 61. Taxonomy (NCBI): domain Bacteria; kingdom Pseudomonadati; phylum Pseudomonadota; class Alphaproteobacteria; order Hyphomicrobiales; family Nitrobacteraceae; genus Bradyrhizobium; species Bradyrhizobium sp. 61. Next base: position 99,370 of record NZ_JADPIU010000112.1, read on the forward strand.
GCCATGGCCCGCAACAGGTCGACCGCCGCAGGCACGGTGAGGTTTCCGATCGTCGACCCCGGAAAGAAACCGAGGCGCGCAGTCGAGGCAATCTCTTCCGGCAGCGCAAATAGATAGGTGAAATCGGCCTCGGTTGGATAGATCGGCAGTCCCGGGAATGCATGCGACAAGCCTGCCGCAACCTCCCAGAGGAACTCGCCCGAGATGTCGATCGGCACATAGGCGGAAGGCTCCGTCTCTGCCAGCAACAGTCGCGTCTTTGCCGACGAGCCTGAGCCGAATTCTATGACTGCGCGGCCCGGCCCCGCGAGCGCGGCGATTTCCGATACCGCGGAGGCAAGGATCGATCGCTCGGTTCGTGTCGGGTAGTATTCGGGCAGCAGCGTGATGGCTTCAAACAGAGCCGATCCGCGGCGGTCATAAAGCCATCTCGCCGGAATGGCCTTTGGCGCGAGGCTCAGCCCTTCCATGATGTCATAGCGGAACGCCGCCGCCAGGTCGGCCACCGTAGATCGCATTTCGTTCTGGAGTTGAAGCAATTTCGGCTTTCCTTCGCACGACGTCTCGATCGGCCCGGCCGGCGGCCGCAATGATGTCAGGAGACCAATGTCGACAATTTTTTCAGGCCGCGATGGATATTGATCTTGACCAGGGCCGCCGACTGTCCGGTCGCACCGGCCGCTCGCGCGATGCTCAGACCGTTGAGCTTCACGAGGCGGATCACGCTCTCCTGCGCAGGCTTCAACCGGCCAAGCAGTTGGTCCAGCGCAGCAGCGCTGATCGCGGCACCTTCGTGATCCTCGATTGCGATGTCTTCGTCGAGCGCGAGCGCGCTGTAGCGAGACGCATCGCGAACGCGATCGACCCATTTGTAGCGGGCAATCGCCGTGACCCAGGCGCCGAAGGGCTTCGAGGGCGTAAACGTGTGGCGCTTCGCGTGAACGGCAAGGAGCACCTCCTGCCTCGCATCGTCGGCGGCAGGATAAGGAAGCCGGCGCGCGTAGTAGGCCCGAAGCCACAGATCCAGCTCCCGCAGCAAGCGCTCATATGCGTCTCCATCCCCTGCTCGCGCGGCAAGCAAGAGCCGGCCCCATCGCTCCGAACAATCGTTCCATCTCTCCCAACGGGCCGCCTTTCGGCGATCATGTCGCGGCGAATCCGTATCCCCCCGGGGTCGTGCACGCGCGGGCTCGTCGCCGCCGGACGATGGCGTCGCCATAGAGGACGTGATGTCGTCACCCGAGAGCGCTTTCATCTTCGAAGGCTCCTGTCGAGACACTCAAGCAGCGCGCTCGTTTCAAACGGCTTTCTGAGAAGGCAGAATGCGCCGATCGAGGCCGCTTCGGCGTCCAGCTGCTTGTGAGGAAGTGCGGTAATGAGAATCACCGGCGCTCCGACCTTCTGCTGCTGGAGCTCGCGAACGAGGTTCAGCCCGCCCATTCCAGGCATGTGAACGTCGGCAATGATGCAGTCGAAGCTGAATCGGCCGGCGTAGCTCAGCAGCGCTTCGGCCCTGTCAAACGGCTCCGAGCGGTAGCCGATCGATCGCATCAGATCCACCAAAGACAGGCACAGGGCCTCGTCGTCATCGACGACACCTACGTAAGGGACCTTCACCTGACTTACCCTCGCAAGACGCGATCATCATCGAAACGCGATCGCAACACGGGCGATTGAAGCGCAAGCCGCTCTCCAGTTGACCAGGCGGCTGCTGTCGTGACGTTCGATGCTTGTTCGCGAGAGGCACATGTTCGGTCTCCCCAACTGAGGAAAATCCAGTAGCTGCGCCAGGATCGGTTGCGCATGTCGGCCTCGAGCATGCGTTCGGCGGGTGCCTCCGACAATCTCGCGATTGTGATGCACAGACCCATACTTTGGTATGGGTTTGCGGCGCCAAGGGCGAGCCACCAGGGGCGACGCGATGTCAGGCCGCGCCGATCGCCTGCAGCCGAACAGCGCAAGTTTGAGAAATGCACGATAACCCGCGCACAGCGCGTCCTTCGAAGCTTGGCTACCGTTCAGATGATGACAGACGTCGACGCCGCCCTTGGCGCCAATCCGCGACCTCGAGAATGAGACGACTTCAGATGGACCATCTCATAAAGAAGCTGTCCGAGCTCGATCTGGTCAGAGGCGATTTTGACTACCATGTCACGCGTGTGGCGATGATCGTCGTGTTCTTCGTCTTCAGCTGCCAGAAATGGTTCGACTACGAAGCGCACGCGTTGATTCCGTTCATCAGCAATGGTCCGCTGATCTTCTGGCTGTATCCGGCGCTTGGCGTGCGCGGCGCGGCCTACTTCCTGGGTTCAGCGGAATTGCTGTTTGGACTGCTTCTGCTGCTCGGATTCTGGAGCAGAAGACTGGCGGTCCTGGGGTCGCTGGGTTCATGCGCGACCTATGTCGCCACCGTGACGATCATTCCGTTCTTCCCCGATGCCTGGGCCGCGCCGGCCGGCGGCTTTCCTGCGGCCACGTTGCCGTTCCTCTTCCTCATGAAGGATGTCGTACTGCTTGCGGCTTCCGTCTATCTGCTCAAGCGGGACCTCCTCCGGGCAGCAGCCGACGTGTCGCCGGCTGAGAACGGGATTGTTCGACAGGAAGCGATGCAATAGCGCCGGTTGGCACTGGAAGAGCAGGATCAGGGTCGTCCCCCGTGACGGGCGATGAACTGCTCGGCTACATCGGCGAGGTCGTTGCCGATGATCTGCGTGAGCGTAGGTTTGCGACGACAGCTTATCGACCTTGACGCTGTCCACGCTGAGCGACCTTTCGAAGACTCCCGCTTTTCTCCCGCGCTCAAGCTCGATGCTTCATCCACGGTTGAGCGGAATTGCCGATCTGAGCGCATCGGAACAACTCCTGTCGGTGACGCTGGGTCCGAACGGAATGTGGCTCATGCCATGGCTCCGATCCCGGCTATTGTTGGGGATTGGCGTTGGGAGTACGTTCCCGAACGGGACAGGTGAACACCTTTCCCTCCTTTTCAATCGACTGGCCGGCTAGTTCCGGAGTCCGGCAGATGCACGTATCCTCGCGGGTATCCACGAATGGCAATGCCGGTCTCAAGGCGTCATGGGACGACGGCGAGCGCGTCTTTTGCCGCGAATGGCGCCCGGGCGCCGATGGCGAGGTCAACAGCGTCCTGACCGTAAGGGCGGCGACGGAACATCCGCCGGCCGCGGTCCTCGACCGGCTCGCCCATGAATACGCCTTGCGCGACGAGCTCGATGGGACCTGGGCCGTACGGCCGCTGGAGCTGATCCGCGACGGTGGTCGAACCTTGCTGATATTGGAAGATCCCGGCAGCGAGCCGCTCGAGCAGTTACTCGGCGCGCCGATGAAGCTGGACCATTTCTTGCGATTGGCTCTCGGCATCACCACAGCCGTCGACCAGCTGCATCGGCAGGGCCTGGTCCACAAGGATTTGAAGCCGGCGAATCTTCTGGTGAGCGGAGCAGACGAGGTCAGGATCACCGGATTTGGCCTCGCCTCTCGCCTGCCGCGCGAGCGACAGCAGCTCGAACCACCGGAGACCATGGCGGGCACGCTGGCCTACATGGCGCCCGAGCAGACCGGCCGCATGAACCGGTCCGTGGATTCCCGCAGCGATCTGTACGCACTCGGCGTGACGTTCTACCGGATGCTGACTGGCGTACTGCCGTTCACCGCGGCCAGTCCGATGGAATGGGTGCACAGCCACATCGCGAGACGTGCCGTTCCGCCCGCCGAACGAGTCAATGGCGTGCCTTACGCCGTGTCGGCGATCATCATGAAGCTCCTCGCCAAGACGGCCGAGGACCGCTACCAGACCGCCGCCGGTCTCAAGAGCGACCTCGAACGGTCACTCGCCGAATGGGAAGCGCAGGGACGGATCGATGATTTCGTCCTGGCCCAAGCCGATATACCGGACCGCCTGCTGATTCCCGAACGGCTCTACGGCAGGGAGCACGAGATCGAGGCGTTGCTCACCTCGTTCGATCGCGTCACCCGGAGCGGCACGCCCGAGTTGATCCTCGTGTCCGGCCCCTCCGGTATCGGCAAGTCCGCTTTCGTCGACGAAATGCAGAAGGCCTTGGTCCCGTTGGGAGGATTCTTCGCCTCCGGCAAGTTCGATCAGCACAAGCGCGATATGCCTTACGCGACGCTCGCGCATGCGCTTCAAGGCCTTATCCGAGGCCTCCTCGCCAAGAGCGATGCCGATCTGGCACCCTGGCGTAACGCACTGCACGGCGCGCTGGGCCAGCTCGGTCAGCTGATGGTGGATCTCGTACCGGAGCTGCGGCTGGTGATCGGGGATCAACCACTTGTCCCGGAGGCCCCCCCGCAAGACGCACAGCGACGCTTCCAACTCGTCGTTCGACGCTTCATTGGCATCTTCGCCAAGCCTCACCATCCGCTCGTGCTTTTCTTCGACGACCTGCAGTGGCTCGACGTGGCCACACTGGATCTGATCGCGTTTCTTCTGAACAGATCCGACCTGCAAAATCTGCTTCTCATCGCCGCCTATCGACGCAAGGATGTCGACGTCAAACATCCGCTGGCACAACGGCTCGTCGAAATTCGCGCCTCCCGTAAACGGGTGCGGGAAATCGACCTGGCACCCCTTACCCGCGCTGCCGTCGAGGAATTCACCGCGGATGCACTTCACTGCGAGCCGGCATACGCCATGCCCCTGGCGCAGCTGATATACGAGAAGACGAACGGGAATCCGTTCTTTCTCACGCAGTTTCTGCGGGCACTGGCCGAGGAAGAACTACTGGCCTTCGATCATGACAAGCGACAGTGGCGCTGGGATCTCGAACGCATCAAGGAAAAAAGCTACGCCGAAAACGTCGCGCGTCTCATGGTCGGCAAGCTGAGCGGTTTGCGCGACGAGACACGTCGGGCCCTGCTGGAGCTGGCCTGCCTGGGCAACAGCGCCGAGATCGCAATGCTCTGCCTCGTGCACGGAGCATCGGAGCAGACGCTGCACGCGGATCTGCGAGACGCGACGCGTCTCGAACTGGTCCGACGCCTCAAGAGCTCTTACGCGTTCGTCCACGATCGCGTGCAAGAGGCCGCTTATGCGCTTCAACCGGACCAGGACAGGCGAACGGCCCTGCACATTCGGATCGGTCTGGTCCTGGCAGCGCAGCTGACGCCTGACGAAACCAACGAGCGCGTCTATATCGTCGCCAACCAGCTGAACCGCGGCATCGCCGCTTTGACGAACGGCGCTGAACGCGAACAGGTCATTGCCGTCAATCTCGCCGCGGGCCGGCGCGCCCGAAATGCAACGGCTTACCACGCGGCGGCAACCTACCTTGAAATCGCCCGCGAACTGCTCGGAGAGGAAGGGCATCCGCGGTGCAGCCGGGACGCCTTCGCGATCGGCCTGCTCCACGCCGAATGCAAATTCCTACTCGGCGAGCTGAACACGGCAGAAGCGGAACTGACGGTCCTGTCGCAGAGCTGTTCGGACATTCAGGCGAGCGCCGAGGTCGCCAGACTCCAGGCGCAGCTATACACCACCGCGGGACAGCTCGAGCGAGCGGTCGACGTTTGCCTCGCATTCTTGCGCAGGACCGGGATTGACTGGTCTCCTCATCCCAGCCGCAGCGAGGTGGACGAGGATCGGCGGCGCCTGAGGAGTTTGACCGAAAAGCTGTCGGACGAGCAGCTTCATGCGCTACCGCCGATGACCGATCCGGATCATCGTGCGACCATGGGCGTCCTGGCCGATCTCCTCACGCCTGCGTTTCTCACCGATCGCAACCTCTCCGACACCATGCTCATGGCGGCCACTCGACTGACGCTCGAGCACGGGACCAGCCCTGAAGCGTGCTACCCGCTGACCGCCATATTCGGCGTGCTCGCGAGCAGTTCAACCGATGCGGAACTTGGATTCCGACTATCACAATTTGGCGCAGCCCTTGCTGACAGGCAGCCGCAGACAGGGCTGAGCGGCCGGGCGCTTCTGGTATTCGGCCTCCACGTGACCCCATGGATTCTCCCGATCCGATCGGGACGGCCGTTCATTCGGCGCGCTCTTGCGATCTGCTTGACGACCGGAGATCTGGCATTCGCGGCGTATTCGCATCGCGGACTGATATCGGTGGATCTCTTCTGCGGCGATCCGCTCATGGACGTCTGCTCGCGCGCCGAGCGGTCCCTGGCATTCGCCGAGGGTCTGGGCGTCCGATTGGCTGCGGAGGGCCTCATCAGGCAACGAGATCTGGCGCAGAGCCTTATGGGGCGCAATGGCCGGAATGACTTCGAGAGCCCCGCGGCGCTTCAGCCCTCGGATGCGAGCGAACCGATAAGCGCCTTCTTCTACTACGCGACGCAAATTCAGATCGAAGTCATTGCCGGACGTGACGATGTCGCGATTGCCCTCGCCGCACGCGCAGAAGCGCTCTCATGGTGCGCCCGCTCTTATTCGGATTTCACCGAATACCGGTTCTACACGGCGCTTGCTCATGCCGGGGCTTATCACGCATCACGCCCCGAGGATCGCGAGCGACGCCTCAACGACCTCCGCGAACACCACCGCAAGCTGACAGTCTGGTCCAACCGTTGCCCCGCGAATTACGCTGCCCGGCAGAAGCTCGTCGCGGCGGAACTTGCGCGCATCGAAGGCCGCGAACTCGAGGCGGAACAGCTGTACGAGGAATCGATCCGATTGGCGCAAGAAGCCGGCTTCGCCCAGATCGAAGCGATCGCTGCGGAGCGTGCAGCAGGGTTCTACGAGGCGCGCGGCATTCGAACGGTCGTCCTGTCCTACCTGACAAAAGCGCGCGATTGCTACGCGCGCTGGGGCGCCGAGGCGAAGGTGGGCCAGCTCGAGAAACTCCATCCGAACCTGCGGGAGCGAGGATCCGCGCTCAGCGCCGCGGGGACGATCGGAGCACCTGTCGAGCAGCTGGACCTTGCGACGGTTCTCAAGGTGTCGGAGGCTGTTTCAGGCGAGATCGTGCTGGAGAAGCTCACGGAGACCCTGCTTCGTTCGGCCATCGAGCACGCGGGTGCGGAACGCGGCGTGCTGATTTTGCCGAGGGGTTCCGAGCTGAGAATTCGGGCGGACGCCGTGACTGGCGGCGGTTCGATCGCTCTCGATCTCGCCGATTCGCCGATCTCCGCAACTGAAGTCCCGATGTCGATCGTGCTTTACACGGCTCGCACCCAGGAAAGCGTCGTGCTCGACGATGCCTCGACGAGCAGCGCGTTCGGCGGCGATGAATACATCCAGAAGAAGCACGTCCGATCAGCCTTGTGCGTGCCGCTCGTCAAGCAAGGCAGGGCGGTGGCATTTCTGTATCTCGAGAACAATCTCGCCTCGCGCGTCTTCACACCCGCCCGGATCGCGATCCTCAAATTTCTCGCATCCGAGGCTGCGACCTCGCTCGACAATGCCCGTCTGTACCGGGAGCTTCAGGAGCGGGAGTCGCGGATTCGCCGGCTGGTCGAGGCCAACATCATCGGGATCTTCATCTTCGATCACACCCCCGACATCCTCGATGCCAACGACGCGTTCCTGAAGACCATGGGATATGATCGCGAGGATCTCGCCGCGGGCCGGTTGCGCTGGGCAGATCTGACGCCGCCCGAATGGCAGGAGCGCACCGACCGCGCGCGGGCCGAATTGAAGGCGACGCGGGTTGTCCACCCGTTCGAAAAGGCGTTCTTCCGCAAGGACGGCAGCCGGGTGCCGGTGCTGACCGGCGGCGCCTTGTTCGACGACGAGCAGGAGCAAGGCGTTGCCTTCGTGCTGGATCTCAGCGAGCGCAAGCGCGCCGAAACCGAGGCACGCGAGAACGAGCAGCGTTACCGCGAGGCCCAGATGGAGCTGGCCCACGCCAACCGCGTGGCGGTGATGGGACAGCTGACGGCGTCGATCGCCCACGAGGTCAATCAGCCGAACACCGCCGTCATCGCCAGCGCACAAGCGGCCTTGAGCTGGCTCGATCACCAACCGCCGGCGCTGGAGCAGACGCGCAGGGCGCTGACACGCGCCATCGAGAACGGCATCCGCTCCAGCGAGGTCATCGAGCGAATCCGGGATCTCGTCAAAAAATCACCGCCCAAACGCGATTCCCTGGCGATCAACAACGTCATCGGCCAAGTCATCGAACTCACGCAGGCCGAAGCGGCGCGGCACGATGTGTCGATCCAGACGATATTCGCCGATCGTCTGCCCAAGGTCATCGGCGATCGCGTCGAGCTGCAGCAGGTCACGCTCAACCTGATCCTGAACGCCATCGAGGCGATGAGCGAGACAACGGGGGGCAAGCGCGAGCTGTTGATCCAGACCGCAAGAGCAGATGCCGAGAGCATACGCGTATCGATCACGGATTCGGGACCAGGCTTGTCGGCGGAGGGCCTCGCGCGGCTGTTCGAACCCTTCTACACGACCAAGTCGGGCGGCCTCGGTGTCGGACTGTCGATATGCCGCTCGATCATCATTGCGCATGGCGGCAGGCTCTGGGCGACTGCAAACGAACCGCGCGGAGCCGTCTTCCAGTTCACTGTTCCGATCGATGACGGCTTTACGGTTGGTTGAATCATCTCGGCTGGCGTCATCACACCGCAAAATTGGTGCGATGACCTGTAACCAAGGCCGGGCCGCGAACGAAATATAGCCATCGGATCGCGCCGGCGAAGCCAAGCACGGGCCGGAACAGGTCCGCCACCGACTGACGGTGCGCTGCAGGGAGAGATCAGTTGGGACTGTCCTGGCAACAAGGCCCGCTTTCAACGGGAGCAATCGGGCGCTTTCTCGTCCCCGAGCCGCTGCCCAAGCGACTCCTGTACGTCGAACCGTTACGCCGCCGCCTCCGCGTGCGCTTTGGAGGAAGCTGGATCGCCGATAGCGAACGCGTGCTCCTGCTTTTCGAACCGGGCCGTTATCCCGTGGCCTATTTCCCGGAGGCCGATGTTTCCCCACATGTGCTGGAACCCACCGAGCACATCACTCAACACGCCGATCTTGGGCCGACGTCTTGGTACAGCGTTCGGGTCGACGAGCAACACATCGCGGCGCGCGGAGCATGGCGGCACACCGACCTGCCCGCCCATGCAGGCGATTTGCAGGGTCTGATCGCTTTTGCCTGGCGGGCCATGGATGCCTTCTACGAGGAAGACGAACGCATCGTGGGCCATGCCGCCGATCCCTATCACCGCATCGACATCCGCCAGACCTCTCGTAACCTGGTGGTCAACCACCAGGGCCGGGTCATCGCCGATACAAAGCGGCCGCTGGTCCTTTACGAGTCCGGCTTTGCACCGCGTTGGTATGTTCCACGTGCCGACATCGATGAGTCTGCCCTCACGCCGGTCAAGCTCCAAACCTTCTGCCCGTACAAGGGCCTCTGCAGCTATTACTCCATCGGAGACGCGCGCCAGGCGGCATGGTCGTATCCCGACGCCTATCCCGAAGTCCGCCGCATCTCCAATTTTGTATCGTTCGAGCCGGACATCGTGACGGTCCATCTCGATGGCACGCAGCTGCGTCTCGACCCCGGCCAATTGGTGGTTCCACACGGCCCCGATCGTAATCTTGACATCGCCGAGGTGGTCGCCGAGCCAACGCCTGGTGGCCGGCCCGCTGAAGCTGCAACCAGTCCCCTCCATCGACGCTCGTGAGACGAACGAGCATATCTTCGAGATCGCGCGGCATTCGGCCTTTCGCGTCCAAGATTATCGTGGCCCTCAACGGAGCCGCTCATCCCGAGCCTCCACTACGGGAGCGCCACAATGTCCCATCGTTCGAACCAGACACGCTCGATCCGCTCCGCTTTTGCGGGCCTTCTCCTGATCGGCTTGCTGTCGCCCGCACATGCCTCCGACCGGAACAGCTCTCTCGACGTCCTCCCCGATCTGCCGTCGCGGCCGCCGCGCGTCTCGCCTCGGCCGAGCCGACGTCGCGCCTGCCCTGGCTCGCTCCGGTCGGCCACCGTCAGCCGAGCCGGGCCGATGCGCCTCAATCAGATGCTCTGTCGGCCTGGGAGCGTGAGCAGCAGCAGCGCGATCAGATGCTGGATCGCAAGCTCATCATCTGCCGCGGATGCTGAGCTAGCCCGGCCACCTCACGCTCGCCTGCCTAGGCATTCTCGCCAGCCGACGCCGTCTCTGCGCTCTTCGCCAGCTCCAGCTCGTCAATCGTCGCAGGCGACTGCGCAGCCTTTCGCCATTGCGCGGGAGTGATGCCCATGTGGCTCTTGAAAGCCCGCTGGAATGCCGCCTCGGACAGATATCCGACCGCTTCAGCCACCGCTCCGGTCGAGAGCGAGGATTTCCTCAGTTCGTTCGTTGCCAGCGTCATGCGGATGTCGGTCAGCAGCTCGCTGGGTGAACGTCCGACCTTCTCCTGGAATTGACGGGCGAGTGTCGCACGCGACATGTTGGCGAGCTGCGCGAGCTCGGGCAGCGTCCATGCGCGCGCGGGCGCATTGAACATGGCCGCTACGACCGGCGCGAGGCGTGGGTGACCTGCGAGCGCAAGCAGCCCGCGTGGCGCGTCCCCGGTCTCGCTGGCGAGGCGCAGCACCAGCGCGAACATCGCCGTCGACAACGCGTTCAGCATCGCGCGGCCACCCAGCTGATCGTCTGCGGTCTCGCCGCGCATCAAGGCAACGAGACCTGCGAGCTGCCCCGCCGTGTCCCGCTCTCCGGCCTGCGCGCCCGCCCTCACGATCAGCACCGGCGGCAGATAGTTGCGCAGCAGCCGGTCGTGCGGCGGGGCGATCGAAAAATGTCCGCACAACAGATCGAGCCGGGCGTCCGAGCCGGGATTCTCGCTGATCGTGAAGTTGAGTGACGCGCGGTTGCGGGCCTTCAGCGGCGCGGCTCCGCTGCCGTCGTGCATGACGTGCCGGGGGTTGCGCGGCAGCAGCAGAATGTCGCCGGCCGCCAGTAGCAGCGGCCGGCCTCCCGCCGGATCGTCCAGCATCGCCGAGCCAGCGAGCACCGCATGGTAGGGGATTTCGTTGGCCCCGCCCGGCCCCTGCTCGATCCGCCAGGGCGCGCCGTAGGAGCAGCGCAGGTCCAGACGGCCGCGCACCGGCATCATCTCGAACAGCCGGCTCAGCCAATCCATCGTATTCACCTCTCAGTGCTCTACTTGAGACGATTGAGCATATATGCTGGCCAATCAAGCATTCAACATCTCATGTCGCGACCCTACTGTCACTCCGCAATCGTTCACCCCCCCAACACGGAGTGCCATCATGTCCCGTCTTTCTGTCCCGAACCTCGAAACTGACGCCGGCCCCTCCGGCCAGGTCTATGCCCAGATCAAGAAGGCCATCGGCAGCGTGCCGAACACCTTTGCGGCCATCGCCGCCCATGGCCCCGCTGCGCTCAAGGCCGTGCTCGCTGCCGACACTGTGCTCGCCTCCGGCGGACTGACCAAGTCCGACAAGGAGATCATCAAGCTCGTCATCAGCGAAGCCGCCGGCTGTGACTATTGTGTCGCCGCCCACAGCCATCTCGCAAAGCTCGTCGGGCTGGCGCCGGAGATCCTGAAGCAGATCCGCGATGGCCGGCCCACCGGTGATGCCCAGCGCGATGCGCTGGTCGCTTTCGTCGACAAGCTTGCGCGCACCAGCGGCACCGTCAGCCACAAGGATTTCGTCGCGATCAAGGCGGCCGGCTACAGCGACGCGCAGCTCGTCGACATCAGCCTCGCCTTTGCCACCACCGTGTTCACCAACGTCTTCAACCGCATCAACGATACCGAGATCGACTTCCCGGCGGTCGCCTAACGCGACGGCCGCCACGTCGCTCATCTCACATCAGGGATCACGACCATGACCATGCTTGCCAACACCCACACCGCCCAAAATCCTCTCGTCCGCGCCCTGCAGGGATCCGGCCTGCTCGCGGAAGATCTCGACTACCATGTCGTCCGCGCCTCGATGGTGATCATGTTCTTCTTCTTCGGCTACCAGAAGTGGTTTCCGTACGAATTCGAACGGCTGGTCCCGTTCATCAGCAACGGCCCATTGATCTGGTGGCTCTATCCCGTGTTCGGCCATGCCGGCGCCAGCTATTTCCTCGGCGTCTCCGAATGGACCTTCGGCGCGCTGCTGCTCGCGGGCTTCTGGAGCCACCGGCTTGGTGTGCTTGGCGCCCTCGGCTCGACCGGCACCTTCATCGCGACCGTCACCATCATTCCCTTCATGCCGGAGGGCTGGGACCTCGCCGCGGGAGGCTTCCCCGCGATGACGGGCAACGTGCCCTTCCTGATGAAGGACGTCGTGCTGCTCGCGGTCTCCTTCTATCTGCTAAGGCAGGATCTGGTTCGCCTGACGCGGTAACAGGTTGCATTCTGCCCGGGGCGACGCGTCGCCGGCGAGCTTTCCCGCTCGCCGGCGATGGCACGTCGCGACGATCATGGCAGTGTGCCCGCAAGCAGCCGTTTTCGCAGAGCATCAATGAACGCTCTTACCCGGACGGGCATTTGCGCGCGAGTCAGGAAAACCGCCCATATCCCAAGCTCAACCGGCGCGGCATCCGCCAGAACGATCCGCTTCAACTCTCCGCGTTCAATCTGCTCGTACACATCCCAATAGGTCATCATGGCGACCCCCACGCCCGCAAGACAAGCCGCTCGAACAGCGTCGACCGTGCTGGCTGACAGCGGGCCGGCGATCCGGATCTGCTCCAATTCGCCTCCACGTATGAACGGCCAGGTCTCCATCGCATGCAGCTTGATGCAGGGGTGGCTCACCAGATCGCCCAGCGTTGCCGGTTCGCCGAAGCGAGCGATATAGGCTGGCGATGCGCAGAGGATGTAGGGATTGTCGGCGAGCCTTGTCGCGATCATGTCGGAAGGCTTCATCGGCGCCACGCGGATCGCAACGTCGAGACCCGTCGAAGCGATGTCGACGCGATCGTCGCTCAGGACAAGATTGACCCGAAGCGCCGGATTGTCCGCGATCAGCTTGGCCACGACGGGTACGATGACGGCATGGCCGATGACGTTCGGCGCGGTGACCTTGAGCACACCTGAGAGCCCCGAGCCGGCGGACGACACGGACTCGAATGCTGAATCGCGGGCGGCTATCAGGGCGGCGGCGTGAGGCAAGAAGGCCTCGCCCTCAGGGGTGAGCGACAGTGAGCGCGTGGTCCGATGAAACAGGCGCGCGCCGAGCTCAGCTTCGAGCGCTGCGAGCCTTCGACTGACCAACATCGGCGTGGTGCCCATCTCTCGCGCAGCAGCGGACAGGCTGCCGGCGGTCACGATGCTGCGAAATAAGGCCACATCCGCGAAATCCATTTTATAACGATAATCGATAAAGTGCTTAGCTTCCAGCCGGACTTCTGTCGGCTCACGGCGAGCTTTAAGTCGATCTCCAGCAAGGGAGGCCACTCCCGAAGGTAAAGGCTCTGGAGATTCAAAAATGATGGACAGCGAAGCGAAGGCGCTCTTCACGCCGATCGATATAAACGGCCGTACCGCGAAGAACCGTCTTGCTGTTGCGCCAATGACGCGCATCACGGCGACCCAGGACGGCCGGGCTACCGAAACCATGACGCGATACTACGAGCGGTTCGCGCGAGGCGGGTTTGGAACGGTCATCACCGAAGGCATCTATACAGACCAAGCGTTCTCGCAGGGCTACGTCCATCAGCCCGGCATGACCGACGACGTGCAGGCCATGGCCTGGAAGCCGGTCGTCAACGGCATCAAGGCGCACGGAGCGGTGGCCATTGCCCAGATGATGCATGCCGGAGCGATCAGCCAAGGCAATCGCTTTCGCGACAGCACGGTGGGGCCGTCTGCCATTCAGCCCAAGGGCGAGCAGATGACATTCTATCACGGAAAGGACCGCTACGTACTGCCGGCAGCCATCACGGAAGAGCAGATCGCCGACGCCATCGCCGGCTTCGCGGGATCGGCCGCGCGAGCGATCCACGTCGCCGGGTTCGACGCCATCGAGATTCACGGCGCCAACGGCTACTTGCTCGACCAGTTCCTGACCGATTACGCCAACAGCAGAACCGATCGCTGGGGCGGCGCCACGGAGAACCGCGTGCGGTTAATCGTGGAAACCTTCAAGGCGGTGCGCGCGAAGGTCGGGAGCGCGGTGCCGGTCGGCGTCCGCATCTCGCAAGGCAAGGTGAACGACTATCATCACAAATGGGCGGGTGCGGAGCGTGACGCCGAAATCATCTTCGGCAGCCTCGGCGATGCCGGCGCCGACTTCGTCCATGTGACCGAGTTTGAGGCGTGGAAGCCCGCTTTCGCCAAGGACGGCCCGTCATTGATGCGCCTCGCCAAGCGCTACGCCCCCAAAGCGACGATTTTCGCCAATGGCAGCCTGCACAACATCGAGCAGGCGGTGGCTGCGCTCGACGATGGCGCCGATGTCGTCACGATAGGCCGCGGGGCCTTGGCGAATCCCGACCTGCCCAAGCGTCTGTTGGACCGCAGCTCTCTGGATGAATTTGACCCTGCGATCCTCGGCCCCATCGCTGACATCAAGGACACCGAACTGATGATGTGAGCGCGTCCCGCGACGTCGATGCCGAGGGCCGACGCTCTGAAGATAGCGCACGCATCGAAAGGAACGATCATGACGGACGCGATTTCCGATGCCTCGGTGGCGTTGTCGCTCATGCTGGAAGCATTGCGCATGCTCGATGGGCCCGAGCATTCGAAGGCTGCGGCCCACCTTCGAGCGGCCATCGAGGAGCTATCGCTTCACACCGCGCAACAGTTGCCTCCACCTCTCGGTGAGGCTCCGAGCAGGTCCTAAGTCGCAATCGGGCGCGTGACCGCGACGACCTCATTCATCGTTTCGGCACCGCTCATCTCACCGCACGACCGGCGAAGACGGCAGGGCCGCGATGGTCGATTTTATAAAAGGACTTCTAATATGACGCTTATGAATTTTCAAATTCATTCTGGATCATCACTCGCAATCGAAAATTTGAGTTATATTAAGTCATTGAAATTACGAAATTATGCCATTCATTCCGATCACGACAAAGCGAACCAATCTCACTCGCTATTCGGTGTGTTTTTATAAGAACGCATTTTATATAGAGACGCACAACAGTCGGATGCAACCGAAAGGATCAATGGCATGGCCAAGTTCGCCTTCTTCGTCGAGTTGAAAGCCAATCGGGGCAAGGAAGCGGAAGTCGAAGCTTTCCTGAAGCAGGGCGCCGCGATGGCGAAGGCAGAGGCCGGAATAGCGGCGTGGTACGGGCTCAAGGAAGAGGAGCCGGGACGCTACGGAATCATCGACACGTTCAATGACGAAGTTGGACGAGACGCGCATTTGAACGGCGAACTTGCAAAGGCGCTGTTCGCGAAGGCAGACGAGCTGTTTTCCGAAGCTCCCAAGGTGCACCGGCTTCACGTCATCGCCCAGAAATAGAGCGTCTTACCGAGGCTCTTCGCTGCAAGGCAGATGATGAGCTTGGGCGGCGCGACTTAACGAACACTTCAGCGAAGCGACCTCCTCCCGAATTCTCCCGAAAAGGACTCACGATGAACCAGGAATCGCCCAAGCCCACTGTCGTCCTTGTGCACGGGGCTTTCGAAGACGCGTCGATCTGGAATGGAGTGATTGAGAGGCTCCAGCGCGACGGCTACCCGGTCGTCGCCTTCGGCAATCCGCTGCTGGGCCCGGCAATCGACACCGCGTACCTGCGCAGCCTGTTGGACAAGATCCAGGGGCCCGTGATCCTGGCGGCCCACTCCTACGGCGGGGCCGTCATCACGCAGGCCGGGGACGACCCCAAGGTCAAGGGCCTTGTCTACGCGGCCTCCATCATGCCCGCGGTCGGGGAGGCCGCAACCCATTTGCTCGAACGGTACCCCGGCAGCACATTCCCCACGTCCGTCGAGCCGACCACTTACACCCTGCCCGACGGTACCAGCGGCACGTATCTCCTCTACCAGCCCGACAAGTTCCACAGCAACGTTGCCGCCGACGTGCCCGCGAGCGTGGCCGCCCTGATGCTCGCCGGCCAACGCCCCATGAACCTGGCGGCCCTGACCGAACCGCTGACATCCGCGGCATGGACGAGCAAGCCGAGCTGGCAAGTCAGGCCGCTGCAGGATCGCGCCATTCCGGTCGACGAATACAAGTTCGAAGCCGATCGCGCTCACTCCACCGTCATCGAGGTGAACGCTTCGCACGCCGTCCCCGTCTTCAACCCGGACGTCGTGGCTGACGCAATCAAACAGGCCGCCCGCGCAGCAGCGAAGTAACGGCGTCCGCAAAGCGTGGTCGCTTGGCATCATTCAAACAGGGAGGACCCATCCGATGACGCAGGACGGTGAGCAAGAAGCAACGCCGCCCTGGGATGCGGCTCGGGTGAACCTCACATCGAACGAACTGGCCCCCGGCGTTTTCGCGGTCATGCCTGACGACGTGTTCGAGAAAGACCACGTCGCCACCACGGCCGGCTTCGTGATCGGCGAACGCAGCGTACTCGTCGTCGAGTCAATGCTGAATGGCGATCTCGCCTCGCAGCTTATCGGGCTCGTACGCCAAGTGACGTCGAAGCCGATCCGCTTCCTCGTCAACACCAGCTATCATGGCGACCACGCCTACGGGAATTACCTGTTTCCCGACAGCACTGTCGTGATTCAGCATCCGGCGACCAAGCGCTACATGGAAGAAAGCTTCGAGGACGATCGCCGTTTCATGATCAGCCTCATGGGTAAGGGGAAGGGCATTGAACGCGTGCAGGCACGCGCCGCTGACATCACCGTCCCCGACATGATCAGCGTCGATCTTGGCAGCCGCATCGTCGAGGTCCGTCACTTTGGGTTCGCGCAGACGCCAGGCGACTTGGTCATATGGGCGCCGGACGCGAAGGTGCTTTGGGTCGGTAACATGATCCAAGCACCGTCTCCGGCGCTTCCATGGCTCCTCGAAGGGCGGCACAAGGAGACGATTACGACCCTTGCCCGCGTGCGCGACTTCCTGCCGGAAGACGCGACCATCATTCCAGGCCACGGCCGGCCGATGCGTCCCGCGGACATTGAATTCCCGCTTCGCTATCTTCGCGAGCTCGACAGCGCCGTGCGCACGGCGATCGCAGAAGGTCGATCGATCGAGGCCACGCTCGAGGCGGTCGCCATGGCGCACTACGGTGAGTACAGCCTGTTCGATTGGGCGCACAACTCCGTCAACGTGCCCGCCGCCTTCCGCCACCTGCAAGAGCCGGACGGCGGATTGGCCTAGGGGAACACGCATCGGAGTCGACCGCTAGCTTGAAGCATCTCGCCGCGTTCGCAAACCTATCGATGTAGCTGATGTTACATCGATTTTTCAATCGGATCGCCGGGAGAACGTCGGCACGCCGAAGTGTGCATGCAGCAGCGATCGAAGCGCTTGCTGTGCGCGTCACCTCATTGTCGGCTCGCAAGGCAACCCCTTTCGCTGATAGACACAGGGTCGGAGGCAGCTTTCGCCATGGAGCGGTTCGACTCGCTCCGAATCTTCCGGACCGCACGTCGGAAAGCGACTGCGGATTGGTCGGTGCAAGGAAGTCTGCCCCGTTGTGGTCTTCGCCCCTTGGGCGATCAATTTGCGGGAGCAACCCTTGGCGAAAGGGTTACAGGAAGGGGAAATCAAGCAGGAGCTGCAAAATGGCGGGCACCTGCGCAATGTCCTCATCATCACCAAGACGATCGAGGGTATGGCCGAACACCTGGCCTATGTTCGGCCGAGCTGGCGACGCGAATTCCTGCCGCTGCGAACCTGGGGCGACAAGGAAGATCGTACCTACAAGGATCTGGATCGGCTGCTCGTGCTTCTCCGCGACGACTTCGGCTATCGGGGCTTCATTGGGCTCTACATGGATGGTGATCCCGATCTCGTGCGCTATCGCGCGCTTTCGGAAAGCGAAGAGGCCGACGACAAGCCGTAAAGCTCGAATCTGACGGCGCCGCTGGCTCACTGCGTGGCTCGCGGTGACATCAGGACTCTCACCCGCAGAATAAAAATGGCTCGCTTGATGCGAGCCATTTTCTCATCGGGACCGGTAAAGTCCGAACCTGGTTGCGGGATACACCACCACTGACCACGCCGGGACGGCGCCCTTCAGCGATGTCGGGCCGCCAGGGTACGTCACGCGTCAGCGAAGGCCGCCGGTAACGTGAAGTGTCTCGCCCGTGACGTAGGACGCTTCGTCCGAAGCGAAGAAGGCCACCGCGGCAGCGATCTCCTCGACCTTGCCGATGCGGCCGAGCGGGGTGGTGGATTCGATCCAGTTGCGCATGTCGCCCTCGTGCAGGCCGGCGGACACGACGCCTTCGGTGGCGATCATGCCCGGATTGACGGCGTTGACGCGGATCTTGCGCGGCGCGAGCTCCTTCGACAGCACGGAGGAGATCGCATCCACCGATGCCTTCGTCGCGGTGTAGACGGCGGTGTTCGCCGGCGCGATGGTCGATACGCCGGAGCTGATGTTGATGATGCTGCCCCCATTGGGATTGAAGTGCTGAACCGCTTCCCCCGAAATCAAGAGAAGCCCGAGCACATTGAGGTCGAAAAGCTTGTGGAAATGCTCAGGCGTGATGGCCTCGAGCGCCGCGAACTCGTAGATGCCCGCGTTGTTAACGAGGATGTCGATCGCACCGAACGCCTTCACGGTCTCCGCGACGACGCTTTTCACGTTTTTGGCATCGGCCAGGTTGCCGTGCACGGCTACAGCTTTGCCACCCTTGGCGATGATGGCTGCGACCACGCGGTCGGCGGCCTCTTTGCTGGCGCTGTAATTGATGGCAACCGCCGCACCCTCAGCCGCAAGCCGGGCTGAGATTTCGGCGCCAATGCCTTTGGATGCGCCGGTCACGAGCGCAACTTTGCCTTCGAGTTTCTTGGTCATCGCATGTCTTCCGTTGTTCGGCGGGATGCCGATATTCAATAGTTCAATACTAGTGAACTATTGAATGAGTTCAAGGGACGTGCTATATTTTGGGCATGGTGCAGTTTGTTCACCCATCGCGGGACGAGATTACACTCGCCGGGGTGCTTGGAGCTCTCGCGGATCCGATGCGGCTGCGCATCGTCAAAAGCCTGGCCGCGCAAAACGATTGCATGTCGTGCACCGAGGCCGCGCCTTGCCCCGACATGGCGAAGTCGACCCTGTCGAACCATTTTCGGATCCTGCGGGAGGCCGGCCTGATCCGGACGTCAAAGCAAGGCGTCCAGCACCGCAACGTTTTGCGCGAAGAGGACATCAACGCGCGGTTTCCGAAACTGCTGAAAATAATCCTGAGCTTTCCAGACTGAGGGCATTCGCGCACGACAGATTTGTGGAGCGCGCAAGGGATCGGCTGATGTTGCCACCGAGCGTATCCCAAAACAAAAATGGCTCGAGCTTCCGTCCCGGCGCAGCGCGTTGCCCGGCGTTCGCGCCATGATCGATTTTCTGGCTACAGCGCTGAAGGCCCAGGTCTAGCGCGCCGTCTCTAAGCCGACCTGCTAGGGCTGCAAGACATGTTGCTCCGCGCGCGTGACGGAGCCTCCAAGCAGGCAACCCACAGGCCGGCTGTCAGCGAAGCCGAGCCGCACCCGAATCTCGGACAACGACCCCATCGCCCGGCCCTGCATGATGGTGATCCGCGCGCTGTTGCGCTCGACCAGGCCGTTCTTGAGCAGTCCGAACGCGAGCGCCGCGGCGGCAATGCCGGTGGCAGCATCTTCCGGGTAGCCTGATGACTTCGGAAACTGTCGCGCCTCGAAGCGCCGTTCGCCCTGATGTTCGATGGCGTAGGGGTAAAGTCCGGTGGACCCGATCCGCCCGCAGCACGCCTCGATCTGCGCCGGGTCCGGCACCAGCTCGTTGAGCTCGCGGACGCCCTTGATCGGGATGAGCGTCTTCACGCGCGACGTGACGGCGTTCTGCACTGGCATATCAAGCAGATCGCGGCGCGACAGCTTGAGCGTCGACAGAACGTCCTCCTCTTCGGCACGCGAGAGATCAACGACCTTGCCGACGGGCTGGCTGATCTCGACGGACGGTTCGCCCGAGTCCACACGATCGACATAACCCGTCACCGATCCGCTGCGCGTCTCGATGCGGACCTGTTCGCCCGGCAAGCGCCCCTTGGTCGCGAGGACCCAGAGCGCGCCGATGGTCGCGTGACCGCACATCTCCATCTCGTGTCGCGGAACCCAGAACCGGAAGACGTAGTCAGAGTCGAGTCCCGGCGCCGGCAGGACGAAGCCCGACTCATGCCCGAAGTGCCGGGCCACCGACTGCATCCCCGCAGCAGTCAGGTTCGATGCATCGATGACAATTGGACAGGGGTTGCCGCCGCGCCCCGTGTGGGTGAACACGTTGACAAGGTCGATCTCGGTCATTGGACAGCTCACTTCATGGAGTGCGCGACGGCGTCAACGATCGCGTTGGCAACGGTTTGATGGACCATGGTCAGATTCTGATGGCGCTCGAATGCCTCGCTGGGCGGAAGCGACAACCTCTGCATGTCGAATCCAAACCTGGGAAGTCGTAACGCTATTCAAGATTTAGTGACATGTCCGGCTAGATCATTTCTTACAAGCGTCGAAATATTTGCACCGCGCCGATGTTTCTTATGCTGATGACAGCAACACCAGGATCCCCGATGCCCCCGGCTGCGCTGGTCTCCCTGGCGACGTCGGTGCCTCCCCACGTGTTTTTGCAAGAGGACGTGCTGACGGCGGCATGGGATGTCTTCGGCGCCCGCTTTCCCGAATTCGAACGGTTCTCAAGCATTTTCTCGAATACCGGTATAGTCAAGCGTCACGGCGTCAAGCCGTTCGACTGGTATCTCGAACGACGAGGCTGGCCCGAACGCACCGAGGCCTTTCTCGAGGGAGCTGAAGCGCTATTTGTCGATGTCGCCGAGAAGGCGCTGGCAAGCGCACAACTTGCTGGCGGCGATGTCGACACTGTCGTGACCGTCTCTTCCACGGGAATCGCGACACCAAGTCTCGAGGCGCGCGTTGCTCGCCGGATGGGCTTCCGGTCCGACATGATGCGTGTACCGGTGTTTGGTCTTGGCTGTGCGGGCGGGGTTTCGGGTCTATCGATTGCGTCGCGCCTCGCCCAAGCGCGCCCTGGCACCAACGTGCTGTTGGTCACGATCGAGCTCTGCTCACTCGCACTTCGCCTGGACGAACTTACCAAAGCCAACATCGTCGCCGTCAGCCTGTTTGGCGACGGCGCTGCTGCAATCGTGTTGCGCGCGGGCGATGGCGGTGCGACGCAGATCGAGGCTGCCGGCGAACACCTTTGGCCGGATACGCTTGGCATCATGGGATGGAGTGTCGATCCGGAAGGATTCGGCGTCATCTTTCGCCGCACCATACCTGAGTTCGTCACGAGGCATTTCAACTCCGCCGTGACCGAAATTCTCTCCAGAATGCGTCTTTCGGTGGAAGACATTGACCGGTTCATCTGCCATCCCGGCGGCGCGAAGGTTATCTGTGCATTGGAAGGCGCGCTCGCGCTCGACCAAGGAACGCTTTCCCATGAACGACAGATTATCGCCGACTTTGGTAACATGTCGTCACCCACTGTATTGTTCGTGCTTGAGCAGGCTCGCGCGAAAGGGCTGCCGGCGCGCTCACTGTTGACGGCGCTCGGACCCGGCTTCACCGCGAGCTGTGTCACGCTACGGCACACTTCGTGACGTTTGCTGAACTCATTCTCGGCGCCATCACGCTGCAGCGCGTCGGCGAGCTCGTCATTTCGCGCGCTAACACTCGAAAGCTCCTGGCCCGCGGCGCCGTCGAGGTGGCACCCCGGCATTATCCGTTGATCATCACGGTTCATGCCACCTGGCTGTTGTCGCTGTGGGTGTTCGGCCGCGACCAACCGGTGAATGTCGTTGCCCTGGCCGGCTATCTTATCCTTCAGTGCCTTCGCTTCTGGGTCATCTGGACGCTCGGCTCACGATGGACGACGCGGATTATTGTTCTGCCCGAACAGCCGCTCGTGTCAGCGGGACCCTATCGATTTCTGTCGCATCCCAACTATGCCGTGGTTGCCGGCGAGATCGCCGTGCTCCCTTTGGTTCTGGGTCTGCCGCTGCTGGCCATCGTCTTCACCATCCTCAACGCCGCGGTTCTCGCGATCCGCATACGGGCCGAAAACCTCGCCCTCGCCGCATCCCGTGAGACATTGTGCGTGGCGCATAATGACTGAACGGGTTACCGAGCCGAGTGCAGCTACGTGGCTTGGCTTCGTCCTGATGTGCCTCGGCATGTTCATGGCGATCCTCGACATTCAGGTCGTCGCCACTTCGCTACCCACGATCCAGAGTACACTCGCCATATCGCGAGAGGCGATGAGCTGGATTCAAACCGCGTATCTGATCGCCGAGATCATCGCCATTCCACTGACCGGGTGGCTTACGCGCGTTCTGACGCTGCGATGGCTGTTCGTTATTGCGATCAGCCTCTTTACCCTTGCCTCCATCGGCTGCGCGTTCAGCAGCAGTTTTACGACGCTTGTCAGCTTCCGCGTGCTTCAGGGTTTCGCTGGCGGCGTGCTGATTCCGGCGGTTTTTTCCGCTGTCTTTCTGCTGTTTCCGATCCGTTTGCATCCCGTTGCCACCACCATGGCCGGCATTATGGCCGTGCTGGCGCCCACGGTCGGGCCGGTGGTCGGTGGCTGGATCACCGACACCTGGTCCTGGCATTGGCTGTTTCTGATCAATGTCGCTCCTGGGGTGGTCGCCGCACTCGCCACGCCAATGCTGCTGCCGCGCGAACGACCCCGGCTTTCTGATCTGGCTACACTCGACGTGCCATCTCTCGGACTTCTTGCGGTTTCGCTTGCATGCCTGGAGATCGGTCTGAAGGAAGGCCCGCAACGCGGGTGGCTTTCTCCATTCTGCTCCATCCTGATCGTCTTGAGTGCTGCCGCGGCAACCGTCTTCGCCATCCGAACACTCAGGGCCGCGCATCCGGTGGTCGAACTGTCGACATTTAGATCGCGCTCGTTTGCAATCGGTTGCGCATTGAGCTTCTTCCTCGGAGTTGGATTGTTCGGCTCGGTCTATCTCATGCCGGTCTTCCTCGCCTATGTTCGACATCATGACGCATTTGAAATCGGCACGATCATGCTCGTCACCGGCGTTGCGCAGCTTGCCACCGCGCCGATTGCGGGCCTGCTGGAAAGCAGGTTTGATCCCCGCTGGTTGTCGGCGGCGGGGTTTGGTCTGTTCGCGATCGGGCTGGGTTGCAGTGCATTCGAGAGCCGTGTCGCCGACTTCCAAGAAATGTTCTGGCCGCAAGTCTTGCGCGGCGTTGCGATCATGTTTTGCCTGTTGCCTCCGACCCGGCTGGCGTTGGGTTCGCTGACCGCATCACGGGTACCCGACGCAAGCGGCCTGTTCAACCTGATGCGAAACCTCGGGGGCGCAATCGGCATCGCGCTGATCGATACGATCCTTTACGGGCGCACCGGCGGACATGCCGACGCTTTGCGCGAGCGCCTGATTGCGGGCGATGTGACTGCGGCTCAGGCGATCGGGCTTGACCTGACGCTGTTTACCCACCGCCCTCCGCAGGTCTCCGATGCCACGGTTGAAGCCTATCTGCGTCCCATGGTCGAAAAGGCCGCGTTCGCGCTCAGCGCCAAAGAAGCCTGGGCCCTCCTCGCTTGCGTGGCGCTGCTCGGACTGTTGCTCATTCCGTTCGCGGCCGGTCCCTTGGAAGGTACTGATGAGAATTCTGGTGATGGCGCACTCAATTGAGTGGTGAATGGAGATCGCAATTGCCGCGACGCCCCGCCCAACCGGCGAAGTTCGGCGTGGTTCGCTTACCTATCTGAGGAAGGCCGCACTGACCGGGGACTCGTCGTGACCTGAGACGGTAGGTGCCCGCCCCACCAAACAAAAATGGCCCGCGTAATGCGGGCCATTTTCGTATCGGAACCGGTAAAAGTCCGAACTTGGTTGCGGGGATAGGATTTGAACCTATGACCTTCAGGTTATGAGCCTGACGAGCTACCGGGCTGCTCCACCCCGCGTTAAACCGTCGCTTTGCCTTGGCCAAGATGCCGGGGACGGTGGATGAAGTGGCCGGCGCTGTTCGCGTGGCTTGCTTCGTCCGTCCCAAAGGCTTCCTTGGAAGGCAACCCCGGGGCAAAGCCCCTCGGGGGCGAGGCGTATGTACCAACCCGGGCTGCCTTTGGAAAGGGCCGCGGGGACGTTTTTTTCGACTTTATGACAGTGAGTTGGGCCGATTTCCGGCCCGTTTGGTGCGCTCTTGCCAGAAGTTCCACAAAGGGCCAGCTTGCGGGCAACAAAACCGGGGGCAAACGTCGTTTTCAGGGGAGACCACCCATGGACCATACCTTGGACCGCCCCTTGGCGAGCGCGCCACTCCCGGCGCTGAAGGATGCCTTCGAGGCCATGGTCGCGCGGGCACGGGCCGAGCCGGCGCCCGACCTGGCCGAGCGGCTCGACCGGCTGGCGCGGCTGCGCACTGTCGTCGCCGACAACGAGGAGCGTTTCCGGCAGGCGATCTCGGCCGATTTCGGCCACCGCTCGGCCGTCGAGACCACCATCGCCGAGACGATGCTGGTGTTCTCCGAGATCCGGCATGCGACCAAGCACCTGAAGAGCTGGATGGCGCCGCAGCGCGTGGCCACCGCGCTGCAATTCCTGCCCGCGCGCAACCGGCTGATCCCGCAGCCGCTCGGCGTGGTCGGCATCATCGCGCCCTGGAATTATCCGCTCCAGCTGACGCTCGCGCCCGCGATCGGCGCCATCGCCGCCGGCAACCGCGTCATCATCAAGCCGAGCGAGCTGTCGCCGCACTTTTCCGCGCTGCTGAAGGAGACG
This sequence comes from Bradyrhizobium sp. 61, assembly GCF_023073075.1. Lineage (NCBI taxonomy): Bacteria > Pseudomonadati > Pseudomonadota > Alphaproteobacteria > Hyphomicrobiales > Nitrobacteraceae > Bradyrhizobium > Bradyrhizobium sp. 61. The sequence continues at coordinate 124,166 of NZ_JADPIU010000112.1, forward strand.
ATCGCGCAAAAGTTCGATGCTACCGAGGTGCTCGTCGCCGGCATCGACGACGAGATCGCAAAGGCCTTCGCGAGCCTGCCGTTCGACCATCTCGTCTTCACCGGCTCGACCCGGGTCGGCCGGCTGGTCGCGGAGGCCGCCGGGCGCAATCTCACGCCCGTGACGCTCGAGCTTGGCGGCAAGTCGCCGGCGATCATCGACGCCTCCGCCGATCTCGAGGAGGCGGCCGAGCGCATCGCCTACGGAAAGCTGCTCAATGCCGGGCAGACCTGCATCGCACCGGACTATGTGCTGGTGACCGAGCGCTCGTTGCAGGCCTTCGCCGAAAAAGTGCGCGCGCAGATGCGGCGCATGTTCGGCACCGATCCGGCCAACAAGGACTACACCTCCGTCATCTCCGACCGGCACTATGCGCGGCTGGAAAATCTCGTCGCGGACGCCGCCCAGCACGGCGCAAAGATTTTGCAACCGGCGAAGGCGGACGACCCCAACTGGAAAGCACACCGCAAATTCCCGCCGACGCTGATCGTCGGCGCGACCGAGGCGATGGCGGTGATGCAGGAGGAGATTTTCGGCCCCGTTCTGCCGGTGCTGGGCTATCGCGATCCGGCGGAGGCGATCGCCTTCGTCAACGCCCGCGACCGGCCGCTGGCGCTCTACTGGTTCGGCAAGGATCGCGCCGCCCGCGACGAGGTGCTGTCGCGCACGATTTCCGGCGGCGTCACCGTCAACGACTGCCTGTTCCACTTCGCGCAAGCCAACCAGCCGATGGGCGGCGTCGGCGCATCCGGCACCGGCGCCTATCACGGCGAATGGGGCTTTCGCACGTTCAGCAAACTGAAGCCGGTGTTTTATCGCTCCAAGTTCAACCGCCTCGCCGACCTCTACCCGCCCTACGGCGGCAAGATCGCGCGGCTGGAGAAGTTGATGCGGTTCATGTCGTAGCTTTCAGTCATTGCGAGCGAAGCGAAGCAATCCAGAATCCCGCCGCGGGGACAGTCTGGATTGCTTCGCTTCGCTCGCAATGACGAGAAGAAAATGCAGGGGGGAAACATCAGTGACTGACACATTCGATTTCGTCGTCGTGGGCGCGGGGTCCGGCGGCTGCGCGGTGGCGGGGCGGCTGTCGGAGGATGCGGCGACATCCGTGGCGCTGCTCGATGCCGGCGGACGGAACGACAATTGGCGGATCACCACGCCATTCGGGCTTGCCCTGCCGTACAGCGCGGCCAATTGGGCCTTCGATACCGTGCCGCAGAAGGGATTGAACGGCCGTATCGGCTATCAACCGCGTGGCAAGGGCCTCGGCGGGTCCTCGGCGATCAACGCCATGGTCTATATCCGCGGTCATCGCGCCGACTACGACCATTGGGCCGCGCTCGGCAATGCCGGCTGGTCGTATACGGACGTGCTGCCCTATTTCAAGCGCTCGGAGAACAATTCCGATTTCGACGGCGAGTTTCATGGCAAGGGCGGTCCGCTGCACGTCAACAGACTGCGCTCGGAGAATCCGATCCATGACATCTTCCATCAGGCCGCGCGCGAGGCGCAGTTTCGCATCCGCGAGGACTTCAATGGTGAGGACCAAGAAGGGCTCGGCAGCTACCAGGTGACGCAGCACCATGGCGAGCGCTGGAGCGCGGCGCGCGCCTATCTGCATCCCCACATGGACAAGCGCGCGAACCTGCGCGTCGAGACGGGGGCGCAGGCCACGAAAATCCTGTTCGAAGGCGGGCGCGCGGTCGGCATCGAATATGTGCAGGGCAAGCAGACGAAACAACTGCGCGCTCGCCGCGAGGTGATCCTCGCCGGCGGCGCGTTCCAGTCGCCGCAGCTATTGATGCTGTCGGGCATCGGCGATGGCGAGGCGCTTCGTACGCAGGGCCTCGGCGTCACGCATCATCTGCCGGGCGTCGGGCGCAATCTGCAGGACCATCCGGATTTCGTGTTCGTCTACGCCTCCGACTATCCGCACTTCGTTCATTCATCGCTGGGCCGGTTGCCATCCCTGCTCCGCGCGATCCAGCGGTATCGCCGCGAGCGACGCGGCCTAATGACCACCAATTTCGCCGAGTGTGGCGGCTTCCTGAAGACCAGGCCCGACCTCGCGGTGCCAGACATCCAGCTCCACTTCGTCATCGCGATGCTCGACGACCACGGCCGCAAGAAGCACAAGGAGGCGGGCTTCTCGTGCCATGTCTGCCTGCTCAGACCGAAGAGCCGCGGCAGCGTATGGCTGAAGAGCGCCGATCCGCTCGCTGCCCCCATGATCGATCCGAACTTTCTGGGCGAGGCGGAAGATCTCGAGTCGATGGTCGCGGGCTTCAAGACCACGCGGCGGCTGATAGAGACGCCCGCGCTGCGCGCGTTGCAGAAGAAGGACATGTTCACGTCCGATGTGAGAACGGACGACGACATCCGCGCCATCCTGCGCAATCGCGTCGATACCGTCTATCACCCCGTCGGCACCTGCAAGATGGGCACGGATGCGATGGCCGTGGTCGATCCGGCGCTGAAGGTGCACGGCATCGAGGCTTTGCGCGTCGTCGACGCCTCGATCATGCCGACGTTGATCGGTGGCAACACCAACGCGCCGACGATCATGATCGGGGAGAAGGCGGCGGATATGATCAGGGCGGAGATGCGGACAAACTAGCGGTGCGGCACGAACGGGACTTTTCGAGCTGCAACCGGCCAGGATAGACTGCTCATCTAGCCCGGAGAAGTTGATGCCCGCCGCTGCCTCGGAGTTTTGCCTGACATGACGCGTGGACGACGGGTCGGACTTGCGGCAGCGATCGCGCTGGCGCTTTTCGTTGCCTATGAGGTGATATCGTCGTTCGTCGCCTTCACCGACGACGCCTATGTTCAGTCCGATCTGGTCGCGCTCGCGCCTCAGGTGACTGGGCGCATCATTGCCGTACATGTCGCCGACAATCAGGATGTGGCCGAGGGCGACCTGCTTGCCAGCATCGATCCCGTACCTTTCCAGTTGGCCCTGGATCAGCGGCGTGCCGATCTTGCCGAGGCCCGCGCGCAGATCGCCTCCGACCAGCACCGGATCGCATCGGCACGGGACGCGTTGGCGGCGGCGAGCTCGGCCGCGGATTTTGCGAGCGAAAACGAAAAGCGCCTGACGACGCTCGCCTCGGCCCAGGATGTCTCCCGCGTCGCGCTCGACCAGGCGAGCGATACGCTGCGGCGCGCGAATGCGGCACGCGACGCCGCACAGGAGTCGGTCGCCGCGACGGAGGCCACGCTATCCATGCATCAGGCGAGCGAAACCCGCGCCAATTCGGCGCTGGCACTCGCAGAATGGCAGCTCGCCCGCACCAAGCTGGTCGCACCAACCAGCGGCACGGTCACGTCGCTCAGCCTGCGCGTGGGCGACACTGCACAGGCCGATGTGCCGCTGATCGGCATCGTCGATGCCCGCGCCTGGCGCATCGTCGCCAACTTCAAGGAAAGCTACATCCGCGGCTTTGCCGTCGGCAGCACGGCCTGGGTGTCGCTGGACTCAAATCCCTGGCATCTACGCGGTGCCAAGGTGACCGGCATTGCTCGTGGCATCAGCCGCGAACCCGTGCCCAATCGCCTCCTCAACTACGTGGCGCCGACCACTGACTGGATCCGCCTCAAGCGCCGCTTTCCGGTGACGCTGACGCTGGTCGATCCGCCACCCGACCTGAGACTCTATATGGGTGCCGACGCCAGGGTGGTCGTGCTGCCATGAGCGGGGCCGCGACGCGAGCGGTCTCTGCATTGCGGCGGGAGTTGCTGGAGATCGATCTGGCCGGCCCACGCGGCCATCATTGCAGCCGCGTTGCACTGGCCGTCGCGCTGGCCGTGATCGTGGCGCTTGTGCTGCGGGTGGACGCACCATGGTGGGCGGCGATCAGTGCCTTCGTCTCGACGCAGGTGACGGCGCCCTCTTCCTTGCGTCGCGGCGCCCTGCGCATCGTCGGTACGGCGATCGGTGCCGCTGCAGGCCTGCTCTTGAGCCCGTGGCTGATCGAGGACCAGGTTGCACTGAGCCTCGCACTGTTCGTCGCAAGCAGCATCGGCGTGCTCGGCCTGCAAGTCAGTCGCCACGGCTATGCCTGGCTGCTCGGCGCCGTCACAGCCGACATGGTGCTGCTCGCAACGCTCGACGATCCGACCTCGGCGCTGTCAGTTGCCTGCAACCGTACTGCCGAGGTGACGATCGGCACTCTCGCCGCCATTCTGGTCTCGCACCTGCTGTCGCCGCGCGAGGATCATGCGCCGCCACGTCCGCGGGCGCCGGGCTGGTCCGACCTTCTCGGCGCGCAATGGGCCTCGACCCAGCACGCAATGCGCGCGGGCCTTGGTGTGATGCTGGTGCCGCTGGCATGGAGCTGGCTGCAATTGCCGAGCTTCTCGCAGGCCGCAATCACGGTCGCGGCCGTGATGGCCGTGCCGGCAATATCCGACGACGATGCTGCGAATCGCGAGAAGATCGCGGCCCGTGGCACGCATCGCATCCTCGGCTGCCTGATCGGCGGCCTCGCCGGCCTCGCGGTGCTGATCGCCTCGTTCGAAAACTTCCTGCCCTGGCTTGCCGCGCTTGCCATCGGGGTCTGGGTCGGTGCGCATGTCCAGGCGAGCGCGCGCGATATCGGCTATGTCGGCACACAGGGCGCGGTCGTCTTCATCATGACGATGGTGCAGGGATCAGGGCCGCCGTCCAGCATCATTCCCGGCATCGAGCGCCTTGCCGGTATCACCGGCGGGCTGCTGATCGTCGAGATCGTCGCTATCCTGCTGACGCCCTCGGCTAGGAACGCTGAAACAAGATAATGCGGTAGCTCTTCTCCATCTCCCCGTTCTTACGGGGAGAGGATTGGCGTGAAGGGCTATCTCGGCAAAAACGGTGATAGCTGGACTCGCGGAGACTCCCTCTCACCCGGAATTTGCTCTCGCAAACTCCGGCCTCTCCCCGCTTGCGGGGAGAGGCGAAGTCAGGCTCAATTCAGCAGGAAACCACCATCGACGGTGATGACACTCCCCGTCATGTACCGCGACGCCTTCGAGGCCAGCAGCAGGATCGCGCCATCGAGATCGGACTCGGCGCCGACGCGGCGCTGCGGGATGCGCTTGGTCAGGCGTTCGCCCGGCGGGGTGGACCAGAAGGCGTGATTCATTTCGGTATCGATATAGCCTGGCGCCAGCGCGTTGATGCGGATGTTCTGGCCCGCGAGCTCCAGCGCCATCGCCCTGGTCGCCTGGAGGATGCCGGCCTTGGAGATCGCATAGGGCGACACCGCCTTCAGCACGCCGGTGCCGAGCACGGAAGCGATGTTGACGATGTTGCCTTCCTGCTTGCGCGCGATCATGCGGCGCGCGACTTCGGTCGCGAGGAAATAAGCGCCTTTCAGATTGGCGCCGATCACGGCGTCCCAATCGGCTTCGGTCTGCTCGGTCGCGAGCTTCTCGATGGCGATGCCGGCATTGTTGATCAGCACCGTGATCGGACCGAGCACGGCTTCCGTGGCATCCACGGCCTTGGCGATCGATGACATGTCAGTGACGTCGAGCGCGACCGCGGCAGCGCGGCCGCCCTTGCCGCGGATCCCCTCCTCCAGGCTCTTCAGCTTGTCGGCCTGCCGCGCGGCGAGCGCGACGGCCGCGCCATGGTCCGCCAGAACCCGGGCAAATTGCCGCCCCAGCCCCTGGCTCGCGCCCGTCACTAGGATGGTTTCTTGACTGACGTCGAATAAGTCTGACATGACGCTTGCCTTGAGTGTTTTCCCTGAGCTTTGGAGCCACCAATACAGACGATTTTAACGATCTGAAACCGGAATGATCGGTCCGGCGTTCATTCGTTCCATCGACGCAAGCGTTCCATCGAGGCAGGCCTGACGCTCATGAACAGTTTCGATCTCGCGGTCTATGCGGCACTGGTCGTCGCGATCGGCTTCGGTTTCAGGACTGGCCTGCTCGGCAGCGCCATGACCATCCTCGCCTATCTCCTGGCCGCTCCCATCGCCGTCGGACTGATGCCGCTGATCGTGCCGCAGGTCGCGAGCAATCCGAACGCGCCGCTGCTGCAAAACTGGATCTGGTTCTTCGGCATCTTCGTGGTCGTCGGCATGCTCCTTGGTTATATCGGCCGCCTCGCGCTGAACGACACGATACGCGAAGCCGGGATCGGCGACCGGCTCGCCGGCGCCGCACTCGGCGCCGTCAGGGTCGGCCTCGTCGCCACCACCCTGGTGCTGGTGTTCGACCAGATCGTGCCGGCCAACCGCCAGCCGCCGTTCCTCGCCGGTTCGCATCTGCGGCCGCTGTTCTCGGCGGCCGGCAAGATGGGCTTCAAGACATTGCCGCCGGAGGCCGCGGCCGCGATCGACCGCCTCAAGCAGGAACGGCGCATCTAGCTTATTGTCTGGGCATGATCTTTTCGGAAAACCGCTGCACACTTTTCCGGATCATGCCCGCACATTTGCATCGCCGCGCGACCGCGCCATGCATTTTGACGCGGCCCCCTCCCTTATCAGCGGCGCCACGATTGGCTAGAGTGCGGCCCGTCTAAAACCTGCCTGACATTACGGGAGTGAAACAGTGGATCTTGGGATCAAAGGTCGCCGCGCCATCGTCTGCGCATCCAGCAAGGGCCTTGGCCGCGCCTGCGCCATCTCGCTGGCGGAAGCCGGCGTTGACGTCACGCTGACCGCGCGCGGCGCCGAAGCCCTGAAGAAGACGGCCGACGACATCCGCAAAGCCTATCCGGGCGTGAAGGTCACCGAGATCGTCGGCGACATCACGACGCCTGCGGGCCGCGAGGCCGTGCTGAAGGCCTGCCCCGAGCCGGATATCCTCATCAACAATGCCGGCGGCCCGCCGCCCGGCGATTTCCGCAACTGGACCCGCGACGACTGGATCAAGGCGATCGACGCCAACATGCTCACGCCCATCGAGCTGATCAAGTCGACCGTCGACGGCATGATGGCGCGCAAGTTCGGCCGCATCGTCAACATCACCTCGGCGGCGGTGAAGGCGCCGATCGACATCCTCGGTCTCTCCAACGGCGCGCGCGCCGGCCTCACCGGCTTCATCGCCGGCCTGTCGCGCAAGACCGTGATCAACAACGTCACCATCAACGGCCTGTTGCCGGGTCCGTTCGAGACCGACCGCCTGACCGGCACCGCGAAGGCCGAGGCCGACAAGCGCGGCACGACGCCGGAGCAGATCCTGGCCGAGCGCGCCAAGCTCAACCCCGCCGGCCGCTTCGGCCAGCCCGACGAGTTCGGCTATGCCTGCGCCTTCCTCTGCGGCGCCAAGGCCGGCTTCATCACGGGCCAGAACATCTTGCTCGACGGCGGCGCCTTCCCCGGAACGCTGTGAGAGCGGTCTGGTACGAGCAAACAGGACCGGCCGTCGACGTCCTCACCTATGGTGAGATGGCGACGCCGGTCGCGGGTCCAGGCGAGGTTCGCATTCGCCTGGAGGCCTCCGGCGTCAATCCGGCCGATGTCGGCCGGCGCGGCGGCAGCTATCGCGCGATGGAATTTTCGCGCGTCATTCCGAACAGCGATGGCGCGGGTTTCGTCGACCAGATCGGCGACGGCGTGACGCGCTTCAGGGTCGGCGACCGGGTCTGGCTGTTCAACGGCCAGCGCAACGGCCGCGCCTTCGGCACGGCGGCCGAATATATCGCGCTCGCCGAGCAGCTGGTGACGCCGCTGCCGGATCATCTTTCCTCTGCGGAAGGCGCAACGCTCGGCATCCCCGCGATGACCGCATGGTGCAGCCTGTTTGCGGATGGGCCGATCGTCGGCAAGACCGTGCTCATCACCGGCGGCGCCGGCGCGGTTGGCCATTATGCCGTGCAGCTCGCCAAATGGGGCGGCGCGCAGGTGATCGCGACGGTCAGCTCGGCGATGAAGGGCGAGCAAGCCCGGCGCGCGGGCGCCGATCTCGTGGTCAATTACAGGGACGAGGACGTCGTCGCCAAGGCGATGGCGTTCACCGGCGGACGTGGTGTCGATCGCGTGGCCGATGTCGATTTCGGCGGCAACATCGCGACCACGTTGAAGCTGATGGCGCTCAATTCGACGATCGCCGTCTACGCCACCAACGGCAACCGCACACCCACGGTGCCGATGCGCGAACTGATGGAGAAGTGCATCACGCTCCGCTCGCTCGTCTTGTTCGCGCTATCGCCCGCGCTGCTTGCGGCGGCGCAGGCCGACATCACGAAATGGCTGGCGGCAGGGCCGCGCATTCACAACGTCGCGGCGCAGTTCGCGCTATCGGATACCGCGCAGGCGCATCTCGCGGTCGAGAAGGGTGGCAAGCTCGGCACCGTGATCGTCGACTGCGCACGATGACGACTTAGGATACCGGCGTGGTCCGCTCGTCGGTCCAGTCTATGCCGAGTTCGTCCATGCCGTCGGCGAGGAGATCGCCCAGCATCGGCTCGCCCAGCAGGTATTGTACCGTTTCGCGGCGCGGGTTCTTGTATTCACCGCGCGCCTCGGCGGCGCGGGCACGCAGATCGTCCCACTCCTCCACTTCGCCATCGCCGCGGCCAAGCCACATCAGCGTGACGAGGTCGAGCTGCTCGTCCTCGTTCAGCGCGCGGATGAAACCGGACAGCTCGGCTGCGACCGGGTCGGAATTGGTGTCCTCGAGCACGTCGATCTCGTCATCATCAGAGGGATTGGAGCCCGAGTCGGGGTCGGACGCCGCCTCCTTGACGTCGAATTCGCGGGCCTTCTCGATGATGAAGGCGACCTTCTCGGCGGAAATGGCAAGCTCTGGCATCGTCGCTCTCTCTGGCTGTCTCGGGGTTCCCCCGATAACGCAACATCGCGACAGATGATCCATTGCGTTCGACGGCGGAAGGCCGCATCTTTCGCGAAAGCAAGAAAATTGGGATCGCCGCATGCCGTGGACCGTGGGCAAGGTCAAAATCACCAAGATCGTGGAAATGGAGACGGTCGGCTCGACCCGCTTCATCCTGCCGGCCGCGACCAATGACGAGATCCAGAAGCTGCCCTGGCTGATCCCGCATTTCGCCACCGAGGAGGGCCGGCTGAAAATGTCGATCCACTCGCTGGTGGTGGAGACGCCGACGCGCCGCATCGTGGTCGACACTGGCCTTGGCAACGACAAGCAGGGTCGCGGTGTCCCGGTCTGGAATAACCGCAGCACGCCGTTTCTGGAGACGATGACGGCAGCGGGCTTTCCCCCTGACAGCATCGACACCGTGCTGTGCACGCATCTTCATGTCGATCATGTCGGCTGGAATACAAAGCTCGTCGATGGCAAATGGGTGCCGACTTTCCCCAGGGCGCGCTACCTGTTCGGCAAGACCGAGTACGAATATTGGCGCGACTATACGGCCGAGCCGGACAAGGTCGCGGTGTTCAACGATTCCGTGAAGCCGGTCGTCGATGCGGGCGTGGCCGAGTTGATCCCGAGCGATCAACGGCTCAGCGAGGAGATCAGCGTGATCCCGACCCCCGGCCACAGCCCCGGGCATATGAGCGTCCTGATCGAGTCCGGCGGCGAACAAGGGTTGCTCAGCGGCGACGTCGCCCATCACCCCTGCCAGATGGCGCATCTCGACTGGTGCTCGGTCGTCGACACCGATACCGCCCAGTCGGCGGAAACCCGGCACAAGGTGTTCTCGCGCTTTGCCGATACCCCGACGCTGGTGATCGGCGGCCATTTCTCGGCCGGGCACATCAAGCGGGACGGGGATGCGTTCAAATTTGTGGCGCTGCAATCGTAGGGTGGGCAAAGCCACCGGGTCGCGCGAATGCGCGCCCGATGACAGGCTCCGCGTGCCCACCATACCGGGCCATCAAAAAGAATTGGTGGGCACGGCGCTGCGCGCCTTTGCCCACCCTACAAAGGAAGGGCTGCAATGCGCCCCACTTTGAGCGGTTGAATTTCCCGCCGCCCTGTTCCATGAAGCTATTTAACCGATCGGTCCATCTCCAGGGAGAAACGAGAATGAAGCTTGTTCGTTATGGCGAAAAGGGTGCGGAAAAGCCCGGCCTGATCGACAAATCCGGCCAATTGCGCGACCTGTCGGCGCATGTGAAGGACCTGACCGGCGAGGCCTATTCGCCGGAATCCCTGAAGAAGCTGGCCGGCCTTGACCCGGCCTCCCTGCCCGCCGTCTCCGGCAAGCCACGCTTCGGCGCGCCCGTCACCGGCATCTCGAAATTCGTCGCCATCGGCCTCAACTACAGCGACCACGCCAAGGAAACCGGCGCCGCGATCCCGACCGAGCCGATCATCTTCATGAAGGCCAACACCTCGCTGTCCGGCCCGAACGATGCGGTCGAGAAGCCGCGCGGCTCGACCAAGCTCGACTGGGAAGTCGAGATCGCCGCCATCATCGGCACCCGCGCTAAGTATGTCTCGGAAGCCGATGCGCTGAACTACGTCGCCGGCTATTGCGTCTGCAACGACGTCTCCGAGCGCGCCTTCCAGACCGAGCGCCTGGGCCAGTGGACCAAGGGCAAGTCGCACGACACCTTCGGCCCGGTCGGCCCGTGGCTCGCGACCAAGGACGAGATCAAGGATGTGCAGAACCTGTCGATGTGGCTCGACGTCAACGGCCAGCGCCGCCAGACCGGCTCGACCCAGACCATGATCTTCTCCATGGCCAAATGCGTCTCCTACGTGTCGCAGTTCATGACCTTGCTGCCGGGCGACATCATCACCACCGGCACCCCGCCCGGCGTCGGTCTCGGCATGAAGCCGCCGACCTTCCTCAATGTCGGCGACGTCGTCACGCTCGGCATCGAGGGCCTCGGCGAGCAGCGCCAGGAGATCGTGGCGGCATAAGCTTCCGCCCTCTCCCCGTCATTGCGAGCGTAGCGAAGCAATCCAGAAATCCTCCTGCTGAGACAGTCTGGATTGCTTCGTCGCTTCGCTCCTCGCAATCACGATAACCAACTGCCGGTCACCGCGTAGGACATTTTCCGATGAAACTCTCCTTCTCCGCCGCCTCGCCCTTCGCCCGCAAGGTGCGCATCGCCGCGATCGAGCTCGGGCTGATCGACAAGATCGAGCTGACGCCCGCGACCGTCGCGCCGGGCACGGTCAATGAGGATTATTCGCGCATCACGCCGCTGAAGAAGCTGCCGGTGCTGATCACCAATGACGGCGACGTCATTCTGGATTCCTATGTGATCGTCGAATATCTCAACGAGATGGCCGGCGGCAGCCTGATCCCCGATTACGGCCCGCGGCGCTGGAAGGCCAAGACCAATCACTCCCTGATCAACGGCATGCTCGATTCCATGCTGCTGTGCCGCTACGAGAAGATGGTGCGGCCGCAGGGCCTGCAATGGCAGGCATGGTCGGACGACCACTGGAACCGGGCCTGGACCGGCATGGCGCGCTTCGAGAACATGCCCGAAGTTTTGAACGGCCCGTTCGATATCTCGCAGATCGGCCTCGTGTGCGTGCTCGGCTATGCCGACTTCCGCTTCGCCGATTGCGGCTGGCGCAAGGCCTATCCGAAACTCGACGCCTTCCACCAGAAGATGCTGGAGCGCCCCTCGGTCAAGATCTCGGTGCCTCCAGCGGCGTAAACTAGGCTGCGGGGAGAAGGACGATGCGCGATCGCTTCCCCCGCCTCAGCATTCTCGGCGCGAGCCTCGTGCTCGCGTTGACCGTCTCAGCCACTTCCGTGCAGGCCGACGGCATGGCGCCTGGACAACGAAATGTCGCCTGCGAATCGCCATCATCAATCGATGACGGCTGGACGACTGCATCGCCCAACAGCGTTGGCATGGACGGCGCGCGACTCTGCGGCATCGCCGCACGGCTCGAGCAACGGGCGACCTCGGTCCATTCGGTTGTCGTCGCACGCCACGGCAAGCTCGTCTTCGAGCAGTATTTTCCCGGCTACGACCAACCCTGGGGACAACCGGACGGCCAGCACGAATTCACCGCGACGACGAAGCATGACATGCGTTCGGCATCGAAGAGCGTCGCTTCGCTGCTCGTCGGCATCGCGATCGATCGCAAGCTGATCGAAGGCGTCGACGAGCCCGCGCTCAAATTCTTCCCCGACCATCAGGCGGCGAAGCAGGCGGGCTGGGAGGCCATCACGCTGCGCCATCTGCTAACGATGTCCTCCGGCATTGAATGGGACGAGGCACGGTCCTGGACCGATCCGAAAAACGACGAGCCGCATCTCACCTTTGAGGCCGATCCGATCGGCTATGTGCTCGCAAAGCCAGTCGCTGCGCCGCCCGACGTGCTGTGGACTTATAATGGCGGCGGGACTGAACTGCTCGGCAACATCCTCGAACGCGTCTCGGGCAAGCCGCTGGAGGCATTTGCTCGCGAGGTGCTGTTCCAGCCGCTCGGGATCAGCGATGTCGAGTGGAAAGCCTATAAGAACGGCAAGATCGCAGCGGCCGCGGGCCTTCGCTTGCGGCCGCGCGATGCGGCGAAGATCGGCCAGCTCGTGCTCAATCGCGGCCAGTGGAACGGCCGGCAGATCGTCTCGGCCGACTGGATCGCACAATCGACCACGCCGCGCTTCCAGGCGATCGGCTATTTCGGCAGCACGATGTTCTACGGCTATCAATGGTGGATGGGCCGCGCGCTCGCCGGCGACAAGGAAATCAAATGGGTTGCTGCCTTCGGCTGGGGCGGCCAGCGCATCTTCATCGTGCCCGAGCTTGATCTCGTCATGATGACCACCGCTGCCCAATACGGCCAGCCGAAGGAAGGGCTGGCCGCGATCGACATCCTCTCCAACATCGTCATTCCATCCGTGCGCGACGCACGGTGAGTGCAAGGGAAGCGAGCATGAGCCTGAAACTCACCGTCGGCGATCTCACCATCCATCGCGTCATCGAGCAGGAAACCTCGTTCGTCCCGGCACTGGACATGCTGCCGGGATTGACGGCCGAGGTGCTGGCCGAGAACCGGGCATGGATGCGGCAGGCCAAGGCGCTGGACGAGCAGGACGTACTGCTCCTGTGCTTCCAGTCCTATGTGGTGAAGACGCCGCACCACACCATCCTGATCGACAGCTGCATCGGCAACGACAAGCCGCGCCCGCAGCGGCCGAAATGGAACATGAAGACCGACGACACGTACTTGCGCGGACTCAACGCAGCCGGGTTCGCGGTCGACGACATCGATTTCGTGATGTGCACGCATCTGCATGTCGACCACGTCGGCTGGAACACGCGGCTCGAGAACGGCCGCTGGGTGCCGACTTTCCCCAAAGCGCGCTACCTCTTCGCCAAGCAGGAATACGACCACTGGTTCGCGGAGAATGCGAAGGCGGAGATCCCGCCCTTCGCCGACAGCGTGCTGCCGGTGGTCGAGGCCAGGCGCCACGAGCTGGTCGGCAACGATCATCAGATCGGCGATCACGTCCGCATCCTGCCGACGCCGGGACATACGCCCGGCCATATCGCCATCACGATGGGCCGCGGCAAGGACGACGCCGTGTTCTCCGGCGACCTCATGCATTCGCCGCTGCAGACGCTCTATCCGGAGCTGTCGATCAAGTTCGACGTCGACCCGGCCGCGGCGGCGAAAACGCGCCGCAGCTTTCTCGAGCGCTATTGCGACACCGACACGCTGTGCTGCACCGCGCATTTCCCCTCGCCGTCGGTCGGGAAGATCAGGCGCAAGGGCAGCGCGTTCGTGTGTGCGGCGGTGTAGCGCGCGGCAATCGCCCGGCTTCCGTCATGCCCGGGCTTGTCCCGGGCATCCACGTTCTTACAATCAACGGCAACAAAAACGTGGATGGCCGGGACAAGCCCGGCCATGACGAGGAAACAAAAAATGGCCGACCTCCCCGACGTCCCTCTCCCCGCCGGCATCCGCTCGCGCTATGTCGACGGCATCAACGGCTTGCGCATGCACGTGCTCGAAGCCGGCTTCGAGACCAAGGGGCGGCCCTGCATCCTCTTGCTGCACGGCTTTCCTGAGCTCGCCTTCTCCTGGCGCAAGGTGATGCCGGCGCTGGCCTCGGCCGGTTATCACGTGATCGCGCCGGACCAGCGCGGCTATGGCCGCACCACGGGATGGACCGCGGATTACGACGGCGATCTCACGCCGTTCTCGCTCCTCAACCTCGTGCGCGACGCGCTCGCCCTGGTGTCGGCGTTCGGCTACAGGCAGGTCGATCTCGCCGGGCATGATTTCGGCAGCCCGGTCGCGGCCTGGTGCGCCCTGATCCGGCCCGACGTGTTTCGCTCGGTGACACTGATGAGCGCGCCGTTCGGCGGAGCGCCGCCGCTGCCGTTCGGCACCGTCGACAGTCCGGCAAAGCCGCCAGCAGAAGACCCCGTGCATCGCGAGCTCGCCGCGCTGCCGCGCCCGCGCAAACACTATCAATGGTACTACGCGACGCGCCCGGCCAACGCCGACATGCAGCGCGCGCCGCAGGGCGTGCACGATTTCCTGCGCGCTTACTATCACCACAAGAGTGCGGACTGGACCGACAACAAGCCATATCCGCTGAAGTCGTGGTCCGCGGGCGAACTCGCCAAGCTGCCGACCTACTACGTGATGGACGCCGGCGAGACCATGGCGGAGACGGTTGCGAAGGAGATGCCCTCGCCGGCCGCGATCGCCGCCAACCAATGGCTGCCGGACAGCGACCTCGCCTATTACAGCGCCGAATACGGCCGCACCGGATTCCAGGGGGGCTTGCAATGGTACCGCTACGGCACGTCGGGCATGCTCAACAGCGAGATGCAGCTGTTTGCGGGCCGCAGCATCGACGTGCCCTCGTGCTTCATCTCGGGCAAGCAGGATTGGGGCACCTATCAGCGCCCCGGCGTGTTCGAAGCGATGCAGGGGCGCGGCTGCACGAAGATGCTCGGCTGTCACCTCGTCGACGGCGCCGGCCATTGGGTGCAGCAGGAACAGCCGGCAGAGGTGAGCCGCCTGCTGCTCGAGTTCCTCGCAAAAGCCGCCTGATTTGACCCGGGAACCCTGGCGCCCTATATAGTTTAGAATAATTCTAAACTATCGAACAGGGCCGCCGTGAAGACTTTTGCCGAACTGACCGAGCGTGAGGTGCTCGCGGTCGCGATCTCCTCCGAGGAGGAGGACAGCCGCATCTACATGACCTTCGCCGAGGACTTGCGCGAGCGTTACCCGGACACGTCGAAGATTTTCGAGGAGATGGCCGAGGAGGAACGCGGCCACCGGCATCGGCTGCTGAAACTCTATGAGGAACGCTTCGGCCAGCACCTGCCGCCGATCCGCCGCGAGAACGTCAAAGGCTTTCTGCGCCGGCGGCCGATCTGGCTGACGAAAAACCTGCCGCTCGACACCATCCGGAAAGAGGTCGAGACCATGGAGCTCGAGGCCGAGCGCTTCTACGCGCGGGCCGCCGAGCAGGCCGAGGATGTCGGCGTGCGCCGCCTGCTCGGCGATCTCGCCGAGGAGGAAAAGCATCACGAGAACCGCGCCGTCGCGCTGACCGACGAAATCCTGAAGCCGGACGTGCGCGCCGAGGAAGATCGCACGCGACGGCGGATGTTCGTGCTGCAATATGTGCAGCCTGGCCTCGCCGGCCTGATGGACGGATCGGTCTCGACGCTGGCGCCGCTGTTCGCCGCAGCTTTCGCCACCCACCAGAACTGGCAGACGTTTCTGGTCGGCCTCGCCGCCTCGATCGGCGCCGGCATCAGCATGGGCTTTGCGGAGGCGCTGTCCGACGACGGCTCGCTCACCGGGCGCGGCTCGCCATGGCTGCGCGGCATCACCTGCGGCGCGATGACGACGCTCGGCGGGCTCGGCCACACCCTGCCTTATCTCGTCCCAGACAGCTGGCCGAACGCATTCTGGATCGCAACGGGAATCGCCGGCGTCGTCGTGTTCTTCGAATTGTGGGCGATCGCCTTCATCCGCGCGCGTTACATGGACACCCCGTTCCTCCAGGCCGTGTTCCAAATCGTGCTCGGCGGCGCCATCGTGCTGGCGGTGGGGATCTTGATCGGGGCGGCGTAGGGCCACATTCTCGGTGTCATGCCCCGGCTCGACCGGGGCATCCAGTACGCCGCGGCTTCTCGGTTCTAGTCTCGCGGCCTCGGAGTACTGGATCGCCCGGTCAAGCCGGGCGATGACACCGACTTTTTGGCGTCCGCCCGACGAGCCTCACCGGCATATCAATCGCGATCAAACGGCGGTTGCGGCATTCGGTCAAACTGCGCATCATCCTTTCAGGGAAGCGCAGGAGCATGTCGTGGCGAAATCGGAATGGAGTTACAAGAGCGCGGTCGAGCTGTCGGCCGCGTTGACCGCAAAGAAGGTCTCCGCGGTCGAGCTCACGCAGGATGCGATCGATCGCATCGAACGTCACGACGGCAAGGTCAACGCGATCTGCGTCCGGGATTTCGACCGCGCGCTTAGCGCCGCGCGGGACGCGGACGCGGCCCGGGCGCGCGGCGAGCGGAAGCCGCTGCTCGGCCTCCCAATCACCGTGAAGGAATCCTATAACATTGCCGGCCTGCCCACGACCTGGGGCATTCCCGCGCAGAAGGATTTTGTCGCAAAGGAAGACGCGCTGCCCGTCACGCGGGTGAAGGACGCCGGCACCGTCATCGTCGGCAAGACCAACGTGCCGCTCGGGCTCGGCGACTGGCAGAGCTACAACGACATCTACGGCACCACCAACAATCCCTACGATCTCGGCCGCACGCCGGGCGGCTCGTCCGGCGGCTCCTCGGCCGCGCTCGCCGCGGGCTATGGCCCGCTGTCGATCGGCTCCGACATCGGCGGCTCGCTGCGCGTGCCGGCGTTCCATTGCGGCATCTATGCGCACAAGCCGACCTTCAGTCTCGTCGCAATGCGCGGCCACACGCCGCCGCCGCTGCCGCCTTTGCCGTTCGAGCGCGATCTCTCGGTGATCGGCCCGATGGCGCGCAGCGCCGCCGATCTTTCGCTGGTGCTCGACGTGATGGCCGGGCCCGATCCGATCGACGCTGGCCTCGCCTACCGGCTCGAGCTGCCGGCGGCGCGCCACACGGCATTCAAGGATTTCCGCGTGCTGGTGATCGATACCGATCCGGTGCTGCCGACCGACACCGCCGTGCGCGGCACCATCAACCGGCTGGCCGACAATCTCGCCAAGGCTGGCGTCAAGATCGAGCGCAGCAGCCCGCTGCTGCCGGATTTCGCGGCCTCCTCGCGGCTCTATATGCGCATGCTGATGTCGTTCCTCGGCTCGACCTTCGCGCCGGATGTCTACGCCGGCGCCAAGGCAGCCGCAGCGGCGTTGCCAGAGGGCGACAACAGCTTGGCTGCCGAACGGCTGCGCGGTATCGCGCTCAACCATCGCGACTGGCAGGCGGCAAATGCCGGACGCACGCGGCTGCGGGCGCAATGGCGCGAGCTGTTCAAGACGTACGACGCCGTGATCTGCCCGGTGATGCCGACGGCAGCCTATCCGCACGACCATTCGCCCGAGCAGGAAAGGCGCCGGATCAAGATCGACGGCAAGGAGCACGTCTATCCGGACCAGCTCGCCTGGCCGGGCATCGCGACGCTCCCCGGTCTGCCCTCGACCGCGATTCCGACGGGCTTTGCGCCTGATGGACTACCCATCGGCGTGCAGATCGTCGGCCCGTGGCTGGAAGACCGCACGCCGCTCAAGCTCGCCGAGCTGATCGAGCGCGAATTCGGCGGGTTCGTGCCGCCCCCTTTGTTCAATGACTAGTGCCTCCCGTCATTGCGAGGAGCCCTTGCGACGAAGCAATCCAGACTGCATCCGCGGAGACATTTCTGGATTGCTTCGCTACGCTCGCAATGACGGAGTAAAATAACATAGAGGGAGAGAAACGTCATGAGCCAAGACCTCGACCAGCTCACCACGCTCAACCACGACTATGTCGCCTCCGTGCAAAACTGCGACGTTAAACGCTTCGACGAAATCCTGGCGCCGGAGTTCTATTGCTCCAATCCCGACAAGACGCTGGTCGATCGCGCGGCCTTCCTGGAGCAGACGGCACGGCCGATCGCAATCCGCAATCTGCATGCGCATGATGTCATCATCCGCATCATGGGCGATTTTGCCATCATCCACGCTGCCACCAGCTACACCACCGCCGACGGCCAGCAGGCGACGGGGCGGTACACGGATTGCTGGACGAAGAAGAACGGGACGTGGCTCGCGGTATCAGCGCACGTGTCGCGGTAAGTTGAGATCAGCCATCCTCACACTCCGCTGTCATGCCCCGGCTTGACCGGGGCATCCACTACGCGGCAATAGTCGGTTCACACAGCTTCCGCCGCGGAGTACTGGATCGCCCGCCTTCGCGGGCGATGACACCGTCATTGCGGTTGCTAGCTGTCAAACACAATCACGCTGCGCAGCTTCTTGCCGGCCTTCATGTTGGCAAAACCCTCGTTGATCTCCGACAGTTTCAGCTTGGCCGAGATCCAGTCTTCGAGGTGCAGCCGGCCGCGCAGGTAGAAATCAACCAGCCTCGGCATGTCCACGCGAAAATGGTTGGAGCCCATCGACGAGCCCTGGATCCTGCGCTCGCGCAGGAAGTCGAAGCCGTGCAGCTCGATCTTCTGGCCGAACGGGATCATGCCGACGATGGTGGCCGTGCCGCCGGACGCCAGCATGCCAAAAGCCTGCTCCGCGGTCTCCTTGCGGCCGAGCACCTCGAAGGAATGATGCACGCCGCCATTGGTGAGGTCGCGCACCTGCTTCACGACGTCGCCGTCGGCGGGATTGATGATGTCGGTCGCGCCCAGCTTGGTCGCGAGCTGCAGCTTTGCCGGATTGGTATCGATGGCGATGATGCGTCCGGCGCCGGCGATCTGCGCGCCGTTGATCGCGGCCATGCCGACGCCGCCACAGCCGATCACGGCCACGGTCTCGCCGGCCGTCACCTTCGCCGTGTTCACGACCGCGCCGTAGCCGGTGATGACGCCGCAGCCGATCAGCGCGGCGAGATCGAGCGGCATCTCCTTGCGGATTTTGACGATCGCGTTCTCGTGCACCAGCATCTGCTCGGCGAAGGACGAGAGGTTGAGGAACTGGTGCAACTTCTCGGGCTTCGACCATTGCATCCGGTTGGAGGCGCCCGGCAGCAGCTTTACGGTGGTGTCGGTGCAGAGCACGGTGCGGCCGGTGGTGCAATTGTCGCAGGTGCCGCAAAACACCGACAGGCACGTCACGACGTGGTCGCCGGGCTTTACGTAAGTCACGTCGGAGCCGACCTGCTCGACGACGCCGGCAGACTCGTGCCCGAGCACCGCGGGCAGCGGATGCGGATACAGGCCTTCCATGAAGTGCAGATCGGAGTGGCAGAGGCCCGCGACCGCCGTGCGGATCAAAACCTCGCGCGGGCCCGGCTTCGGCAGGCTGACATCCTCGATGACCAGCGGCTGATTGACTTCATAGAGGACGGCGGCCTTCATCGAGCACTCCCTATCGCTTCTTTTGGTTTGAGCGTGGCGTGCAGCCTACGCTGCCAGAACCAGTTCGCCAACCTCGCTCATGCCGGCGTCGCGATCGCCGAGCAGCAGCGCTGCGATCTTCGCTTGCGCGGCATTTTCCGTCAGCCGGAACGGATCGCTCGGCGCCACGCGATGGTCGATCACCAGCCGCGATAGCAGCAGCCGGCGCGCATCGCCGCGCATTTCGTTGATGCGATGCGCTTCCCAGGCGAGCGCGACCGCGCTTGCGACGTGATAGAGCAGGCTGGTCGCGCGGCGCGCATCGGCCTCGTTCTCGGAATTGCCTGCTACCTCGCGCGCGAAGCCGACGGCGCGATCGACGAGACCGCGCAAATTGTCGCGCCAAGCCTGCGGGACCGACGCGCTATCATCGAGCCGCGCGTGCAGATCGGCTGATAGCGCGGATTCGGCGCCATGGCGGCCGACCGCGCGCCGGAGCGCATCGATGGCGACGATGTTGCCGGTGCCTTCCCAGACCGAACCGAGATGGGCGTCGCGCAGCAGGCGGGGCGTGGCAAATTCCTCGATATAGCCGATGCCGCCGCGCATCTCGAGCGCATCGCCGCAGACTTTTCGCGCATCCCGCGTCGCACGGAATTTCAGCGTAGGCGTCAGGATGCGCAGGAGCGCGGCTGCATCCTGGCTTCCGGCCTCGGCGCGGTCGAGCGCGTCGGCGGTCAGAAAACTCATCGACAGCGCCTGCTCGACCGGCAGCATGATCTTCAGCATCTGCCGGCGGCCGAGCGGCAGATCGATGATGCGCTTGCCGAACACCACGCGGTTCTTCGCCACCGTAATCGCATCATGATAGGCGCGGCGCATCAGCGCGGTGGATTTGACGCCGTTGGAGAGCCGCGACGAGTTGACCATCTCGGCCATCTGCACAAAGCCGCGATCGAGCTTGCCGACCGCATAGGCGATCGCGCCTTCGAGCTTGATCTCGCCCGAGGCCATCGAGCGGGTGCCGAGCTTGTCCTTCAGGCGCACGATCCGGTATTGGTTCTGCGAACCGTCGTCGAGGAAGCGCGGCATCAGGAACAGGCCGACGCCGCGCGTGCCGGGGCCGGCGCCTTCGGGGCGCGCCAGCAGCATCACGACCTTGGCATCGGCATTCGAGCAGAACCATTTTTCGCCATGGAGGCGCCAATGGTCGCCCTCCTGCACGGCGCGCGTGGTCAGCGTACCGACATCGGAGCCGCCCTCCTTCTCGGTCATGAACTGGCCGCCCTGGGTCAGCTTGCTCATGTCGGTCTGGGTCAGGCCGTCGAGATATTTCGCCTTCAGCGCCTCGCTGCCGAAATTCGCCAAGAGCTTGGCGCAGCCGTCGGTGACGTTGATCGGGCAACCCATGCCGAATTCGGTCTGGTTGAACAGGAAGGTGAAGGCGTGCTTGGCCACGACGGGATATTTGTCGGGCCAGCCCATGATGCCCTTGCGGATCGACAACGCATGGATACCGAACTCGCCGAACGCGGCATTCTCCAGCTCGCGATAGGCCGGGTGATATTCGATCCACTGCATGTCGCGGCCGAACTTGTCGCGCTGGTGCAGCACCGGCGTGTGCCGGTCGGCGAGCCGCGCGCAATCGTCGAGCCGGCCACCGGCGAGTTCGCCGAGGCGATCGAGATGCGGCTCGATGTGGCGGAACAGCGTATCCGGCAGATGGATACGCAACAGATCCGTTAGCGCCGGATCGGCGCGATAGAAATTCATGCCTGATGTATCGGGCGCCAGCAGACCGGATGGTGCGGCCGCGACACTATTTGGCTCACCTGTGACCGGCTTGTGCATGATCGTCCTCTTCGTTCCCGCCCGACGGCAATTCTTATCGCTTGCCGCTTGGGATGATGTCGATCATGCTCCAGTCGCAAAGGCGGATAAAGCCGCAAATTGTCAGGGAGGCATGATCGCCGTGAAGGAGCAATTCGCTCTGCGGAATTATGATCGACCCGGCTGGTTGTCCGCACGGCGGATGCATAGATCAGCGGCTTCCCGTCTCCGAGAGATCACGCCATGGAACATCCGAAATACAAGATCGCCCTCATCGTTGGCGCCGGCGAAGGCCTGAGCGCCTCGCTCGCTCGGCTGCTGTCTGCGCAAGGCATCCGCGTCGCGCTGGCCGCGCGCAAGATCGAGAAATTAGGCGCGCTCTGTAGCGAGACCGGCGCCAAGGCCTATGCCTGCAACGCCACCGAACCTGAGGAGGTCGAGCGGCTGTTCGGCCTGGTCGAACGCGAGATCGGCACGCCCGACCTCGTCGTCTATAACGCCAGCGGCCGCACGCGCGGGCCGTTCGTCGATCTCGTTCCGGCCGACGTCGCGCAGGCGATCGCGATCAGCGCCTATGGCGGCTTCCTGGTGGCGCAGCAGGCAGCCAAGCGCATGCTGCCGAACAAGCACGGCGCGATCCTGTTCACCGGCGCCTCGGCGAGCGTCAAGGGCTATGCGCAGTCGGCCTCCTTCGCGATGGGCAAGTTCGCGCTGCGAGGGCTGGCGCAGAGCCTGGCGCGCGAGCTCTCGCCGCAGGGCATCCACATCGCGCATTTCGTGATCGACGGCGGCATCCGTAGCGCGGCGCGGACCGAACCCGCCGACAAGCCGGATTCGATGCTCGATCCCGACGCCATCGCGCAGAGCTATTGGAACGTGCTGCAACAAACGCGCAGCGCCTGGAGCTGGGAGCTGGAGCTGCGGCCGTGGGTGGAGAAGTTTTGAGTTGAGCTGTCGTAGGGTGGGCAAAGGCGCATAGCGCCGTGCCCACCGCCGTGAATGAACAAACAGATGGTGGGCACGCTACGCTTTGCCCACCCTACAAGGGCGGGAAACATGACCACCGAAACCACCATCGATACCGGCACCAATGAACTCCTCTGCGTCATCCGCGACCGCGTCGCGGTCATCACGCTGAACCGGCCGGAGGCGCGCAACGCGCTGTCGGACACCTTGACGCCGGCACTGCGGACGATGATCCGCACCTGTGGCGAGAGCCCCGATGTCGGCGCGCTGTTGATCACCGGCGCGGGCGCGGCCTTCTGTGCCGGCGGCAACGTCAAGGGCATGGGCGCGCATCGCGACCCGAAGAAGCTCGAGATGTCGTTTGACGACAAGGTCGCCGATCTCCAGGAGCGGCAGCGGCTGCTCACCGGCGCGCTGGTGTCGGTGCGCAAGCCGACCGTCGCCGCGCTGCCCGGCCCCGCGGTCGGCGCCGGGCTCGCCATCGCCATGGCCTGCGACATCCGCATCGCCGCGCAATCGGCCTTCGTCGCCACCGGCTACGCCCGCATCGCGCTGAGCGGCGACTACGGCATCGCCTGGCTCCTCACCCGGCTGGTCGGCACCGCGCGGGCCCGCGAGCTGCTGTTCACCGGCGATCGCGTCGACGCCGCGCGTGCAGAGGCCATCGGCCTCGTCAACCGCGTCGTGCCCGACGACAGGCTGCAAGACGAGGCCTTTGTGCTGGCCAAGTCGCTCGCTGAAGGCCCGCGTCAGGCGCTGCGCTACATGAAGGACAATCTCGACGAGGCGCTGTTGTTCGATTTCGAGACCGCTCGCGACCACGAAGCCGGACGGCTGATCCGCCTGACCACGACCGCTGATCACAAGGAAGCCGTGCAGGCGTTCATCGAGAAGCGGAAAGCGGTGTTCACGGGGAAGTAACCCGCGGTTTGACGATCGCAGCCCGGATGGAGCGCAGCGAAATCCGGGTTACGACGAACAAAAAAAGGCCCGGCTCTGGATGACCAGGCCGGGCTCGGAGTGGTGTCAGGCCGAGGCTGAGGGGCTGTCGGCCTGACGGGAAAGGGCGGCGAGGCGCCAGCTCGCGCAGGGAATGTCTTTCGGTGCGACGTTGATCTCCTTGTCGAAGCGCACCAGCTTCCAGTCGTCGGGATGATTAACGAAAGCGAAACCGGATTTGCGGGCGAGCGAGATCATGGTCTCGTTAGAGCGCAGCGTGTCGCCGAACATGTGCTCGGCATCAAGGGCTGCCGCGCGGCATTCGAGATTCTTCATCAGCGCGGTGGCGATGCCGTGGCCCTGCCAGCGGTCGTCGACCGATAGGCCGAACTCGAGTGTCGAGGTTTCGGCATGGAAGGCGTAGCGCGCTTCGGCAACGATGGTCTCGAAGCCGTCGACCATCTTAGTCGCGACAACGGTAAAGCGCTCGCGCGCTCCGATATCGAGGAATTCGCTCAGCAGGCCCTTCGGCAATTCGCTGATCGCACCGAAGAAGCGGTTGTAGCGGGAGCGGGTCGAGAGCGATCGGAAATAGTGCTGAAGCTCCTCGGTGTCGCGCGGCTCGACGAAGCGGATGTTGATCGCCTCACCCTGCCGGGTGCGCAGCACGTCCGAATATTGCTTCAGATCTTCCAGGCGAAGAGTGCTCATGACACGAGCCCTGCGGAAAGAGGGACCGCCGGCGCCCCTGTGATCAGGCGGCGCCGGCCTGGCGGCCAATCAGGCCCGCCAGAAGGGTTTGTCAGCCTCGTAGGCGATGTCGGTCCAGGACAGGCCGACGTCGTGGAGATCGCGGGCCGTCCAGTGGGTCAGTTCGCGGCGGGTCCGGTAGCGCTCGTGCCAGACGTGAAGCGTCTCGCCGATCTGCTGGATGAGGCCGGGTGCATGATGATTTGTCATCGAATTATGGGTCAAAGTAGACATTTTCAGCTCCTTGAGCTAACTTGACCGCTAATATCTGCTTGCCACCGCGCTGCGACAAACGACAATTTGTACCCCTTCGCATGAAATAACGTCATGCATCCTGCTGCCAAATGACTGCCAGATTGCCCTCCCTGAACGGATTGCGGGCCTTTGAGGCCGCCGCGCGCCATCTCAGCTTCACGCTGGCCGCGTCCGAGCTGAACGTGACCCAGACCGCGATCAGCCATCAGATCCGGCGGCTCGAGGAGGAGCTCGGCATCCGCCTGTTCGTCCGGCAGAACCGCGCGCTGGCGCTGACGCCGGAAGCGCGCGACTATTTGCCGGGCGTCCGCGCCGCCTTCAACGACCTCCGCCTTGCGACCGACCGGCTGCTGCGCAAGGACGACGACAAGGTGCTGACCGTCTCGACGCTGGCATCGCTCGCCGCGAAATGGCTGCTGCCGCGGCTGACCGATTTCCAGGAGCAGCACCCCGGCATCGACGTCCGCATCACCACCTCGACCAGCCTCGTCGATTTCCAGCGCGACAATGTCGATGCCGCGATTCGCTATGGCCGCGGTCAATGGCCGGGCCTGCGCGCCGACTGGCTGATGGCGGACGAGCTGTTTCCGGTGTGCAGTCCGTCGCTGCTGCGCGGCGACAAGCCGCTGCGCCAGCCTGAGGATCTCAAAGGCTATCCGCTGCTGCACACCTCCAATGCCAACAGTGATGACTGGCGGCTATGGCTGACGGCGGCCGGCCTTCCGGGCGACATCGCCAGGCAGCCCGGCATCACCTTCGACATGATCTTCATGACCATCCAGGCCGCAATCGACGGCATCGGCGTGGCAATGGGGCGAACCTCCTACG
Source organism: Bradyrhizobium sp. 61 (assembly GCF_023073075.1). Taxonomy (NCBI): domain Bacteria; kingdom Pseudomonadati; phylum Pseudomonadota; class Alphaproteobacteria; order Hyphomicrobiales; family Nitrobacteraceae; genus Bradyrhizobium; species Bradyrhizobium sp. 61. The sequence goes on from NZ_JADPIU010000112.1 coordinate 149,120, forward strand.
TCCAGGACGACATCGCCAAGGGCCGGCTCGTGGTGCCCTTCAAGATCGCGCTGCCGGCCGATGCCGGCTTCTACCTGGTCGCGCCGGAGGGCCGGCGCGAGGCGCCGAAGCTCGCCGCGTTCCGCGAGTGGATGATCGCTGCAACGCAGAATAAAGCGTGAAAAATCATCAGCTTCCCCGGTGAAATCGATTGACTCGCCGCGCCCCGCGCGAGAGGGGTAGGACAGATTGTCGCAGCCGACAATCTGCTGCCTTTCCGTGAAATGAGTTCCGGTCCGGCCGCCTTCCAGGGGAGTAACGTCATGGCTGGACCAGCAACCAATCCGCCCGAGATCAAGTCGCGCATCGGCGCGATCCTGCGCGCCACATCAGGCAATTTTCTCGAGCAGTTCGATTTCTTCCTGTTCGGCTTCTATGCCGCCGCGATCGGCAAGGCGTTCTTCCCCTCCACCAACGAGACGGCGTCGCTGCTCAACACTTTTGGCGTGTTCTGGCTCGGCGCCTTGATGCGCCCCGTCGGGGCGATCGTGCTCGGCGCCTACATCGACCGCATCGGCCGCCGCCAGGGCCTGATCGTCACGCTCGGCATCATGGCCATCGGCACCGTCGTGATCGCGTTCTGCCCGAGCTATGCGACCATCGGCATCGCGGCGCCCGTCATCGTGCTGATCGGCCGCCTGCTGCAGGGCTTCTCCGCCGGCGTCGAGCTCGGCGGCGTCTCGGTCTATCTCGCGGAAATCTCCACGCCCGGCAATCGCGGCTTCTACACCTCGTTCCAGTCGTCGAGCCAGCAGGTCGCGATCTTCGTGGCCTCGATCCTCGGCTTCATCCTGTCCGAGGTGATGCCGGCGGACGTCGTGACCGCCTGGGGCTGGCGCATTCCCTTCTTCGTCGGTTGCCTCATCATTCCCCTGATCTTCATGCTGCGGCGGACGCTCGAGGAAACGCCGGCCTTCCTCGCCATGAAGAAGCACCCGACGGCAAACGAGGTGTTCGCCTCCGCGCTCGCCAACTGGCGCATCGTCATCCTCGGCATGATGATCGCGGTCCTGACCACGACGACATTCTACTTCGTCACCGTGTACACGCCGACCTTCGGCAAGACGGTGCTGAAGCTCTCGACGCAGGACGCACTGCTCGTGACGCTGCTCGTCGCCGTGACCAACTTCTTCTGGAATCCCGTCGGCGGCGCGCTGTCCGATCGCATCGGCCGCAAGCCGGTACTGCTCGCCATCGCCGGCCTGGCGCTCGTCACCGCCTACCCGGCACTGTCCTGGCTAGTCGCCGCGCCGACTTTCGGCAAACTGCTCGCGGTCGAGATGTTGTTCTCGTTCTATTTCGGCATGTACAGCGGCACCATGCTCGGTGCTCTCGTCGAGATCGTGCCGGCGCATGTCCGCACCACCTGCTTCTCGCTGGCCTTCGCGCTCGCCGCTGCGCTGTTCGGCACGTTCACGCCATTCGCCTCGACCTTGCTGATCGACTACACCGGCAACAAAGCCTCACCCGGCTTCTGGCTGATGTTCGCCGCTGCGCTTGGCATCATTGCCGCATCGATCGTCTATCGCGGTGGCCGCCAAGCGGTGACGACGTACGATGCGACCGGTGAAGCGGCGCCGGCGGTGAGCCACTGATGGTCATTCCGGGGCGCCTCGAAGAGGCGAACCCGGAATCCATTTCTCCCAACATTCTTGCGGCACGATGGATTCCGGGCTCGATGCTTCGCATCGCCCCGGAATGACAGCAACCTAAAGCTCCACCACCACGTAATCGCTCTCGACCTTCACCGGAATCGTCTCGGCGACATACGGGCCCTTCACCACACTCGCGCCCGGCTCGACATGCGCCGGATAGGCCTTCACGCGGAAGCGGCGGGGGTCGCAATAGGACTGGCCGGTGCGGATGTCGAACTCCCAACCGTGCCAAGGGCAACGGATGATCTCGCCGAGCTTGGTGTATTCGATCTCGCCGGGATCCTTTGATTGCGCGAGCCCGATCAGCGGGCCCTCGCACAGCGCCGCGCCCTGATGCGGGCAGCGGTTCATCAGGCCGAAATACTCGCCCTTGATGTTGAAGACCGCAATCGGCCGTCCGTCGATCTCCAGAAATTTTCGCGTGCCCGGCGGAAGCTCATCCACCGCCGCAATCACGTGCCGCGCCATGCTTATGTCTTCCGCATGATCTGATCGGAAAACCGCTTCACACTTTTCCGGATCATGCGGCTATCCGATAGAGCCTGCGCGCATTGCCGAGATAGAACGCTTCGCGGTTGGCGTCGCTGACGCCCGCCGGCAGCACGCGCGACGGCTCGTCATAGTCCCAATGCGGATAGTCGGTCGCGAACAGCAGTCGGTCCCAGCCGATCCATTTGATGACGTCGAACAGATCCTCGCGCCGCTCCGGGTCCTCCATCGGCTGCGTGGTCCACCACACCTGCTCGCGGATATATTCCGACGGCGGCCGCTTCACATGCGGCACTTCGCTGCGCAGCCGGTGCCAGACCTTGTCGAGCCGCCAGGCGAGCGACGGGGCCCAGCCGAAGCCGGCCTCGATCATCACCATCTTCAGCTTCGGAAAGCGCTCGAACACACCTTCCAAGACAAGGCTCGCCAGCGCCGATTGCTGGCACTGCGAGTGGCCCACCATCTCCTCGATGTAATAGGAAGGCCAGCCGGACGGCGTGATCGGATTGCCGCCGAAGCCGAAAGCGTGCACGCCGACGGGAAGGCCCGCCTCTTCCGCGGCCTGATAGATCGGCCAGTAGCGGCGCTGGCCGAGCGGCTCGACGTTGCGGCTGAGCAGCAGCACCTGCACGAAATTCTTGTCGCCGGCGCGCTCGCGAATTTCGGCGGCGGCCGACAGGCCGTCCTCATTGCCGACGACAATGGACGCCTTCAGGCGCTTGTCCTTGCTGGTCCATTTGTCGATCTGCCAGTCGTTGATCGCCGAGCACAGCGCCGCCGAGAGCTCGTGATTGCGGATGCCCTGCCCGGTGTTGAGCGGATTGAGCACGCCGAGTTCCACGTTGTTGGGATCGAGCAGCTGCTTCTGCATGAAGGACAACGAAGAGCCCTGCGGCCCGCCTTCCGGCGGATAGGCGTCGCGGCGCGATGCGTTGGGCTGGGCCTTCGGATAGGGCGGGCCTTCCATCATGCCCTGATAGGCATGGACGCCGTAGACTTCGAGATGATGCTGCCAGCGTTTCGCCAGATAAGGATAGAGCTCGGTGCGGGTGGCGCGTGCCGGATGGATGTCGCAGTCCGCGATTGCGGTTTTGACGGTCAGTGGGGAAGCGGCTTCGGTGCTCTCGCGGAATTGGACATTCATCGCCTTGCCTCCTTTGGCAGCGGGCTAAGTCAGGCGGGGATAGGTCGCATGCGGATTTTCGATCATGATCTTGCGCACGAGATCGGGGGTGAGGCCCTCGGGCAGCGCGTCCTGGCCGTCGAATTGCCAGTGCGGATAGTCCGTGGAGAATAGAACCAATTCGTCGGACTGCATATGATCAAACAGGCGAATTAATGTCTCAGGTTCCGGCGGCGCATCAAATGGCTGTAAAGAGAATCGGATGTTGCTGCGCACAATGTCGAGCGGCGCGCGATCGACCCATGGCGTCTCCATTCGCACCCCGCGCCAGAACTTGTGCAGGCGCCAGAGAAAAGGGGAGATCCAGGAGACGCCGGATTCGAGCATCACCATTTTCAGCCGCGGATATTTGGCGAACACGCCCTCGACGATCAGACTGGTGAGCTGAGTCTGGAACGCCTGGGCCTGACCGACATAATCCTCGATGTGATAGGAACCCCAGCCCACGGAAGTCGGCGGATTGTGATAGGCGGAACCGGCGTGAATCCCGACGGGCAGCTGGAGCCGTTCCGCCGCCTCGTAGATCGGCCACAGCGCGCGCTTGCCGAGCGGCGTGTCGCCCATGACCAGCATCAGCACCTGTACGAAGCGGCGGTCCTGTGCGCAGCGCTCGATCTCGGCGACGGCTTTCTCGACACTTTGCGTGGGGATCACGATCGAACCACGCAGCCGTGAATCGCGATCGAGCCATTCCTTCACCAGCCACTCGTTCAACGCGCGGCAGAAGGCGGCCTGCAAATCTTCCGAAAACACCATCTGCACGCCGTAGAGTGGATTGCAGATGGCGTGCGTAAGCTGGAAGGGATCGAGCAGATGGCGCTGCATGTCCTCCAGGCTTGCGCCGGGCTTGCCGGTTTCCGGCCGCCAATCGGGACGCGCCACGATCGGCGAGTTCTGCGGATAGGATTGCGAGACAAGGTCGACCATGCCGCGCGTCGTCACCTGATCGCGCCAATAGTCGTTGAGGTACGGCAGCAGGCTGGTCAGATGCGGCACGGCCGGATGCACGTCGCAATCCACCCCGCCGGCGATCAGGGACGCCATCACGTCTCCTTCACGTTTCCTCGTCACGTTTTGTCTTGTCCACCATTCAAGCAGGCCTGCCCGTCGTCCGCAACTCGGCCAAGGCCGCTGTCATATGCTAGGAAGGCACAGCTCCGTTGCGAGGACTGAGAGGTTAAAGGGATGAAAGAGCTCGTCGGCATTGCGGAACAGGTTGCGGCCCGACTAATCGCGCGCAAACAGACCATTGCAGTGGCTGAATCCTCGACCGGCGGCCTGATCTCGGCCAGCCTACTCGCGGTGCCCGGCGCCTCCGCCTATTTCCTCGGCGGCGCGGTGGTCTACACCCGCGATGCCAGGCGCGTGCTGATGGATATTTCGGACGAAGGAATGAAGGGCTTTCGTTCCTCGTCGGAGCCTTATGCAAAGCTGCTGGCCGAACAGATGCGCAGCCGCTTCGGCTGCGACTGGGGCCTGTCCGAAACCGGCGCCGCCGGCCCCACCGGCAACCGCTATGGCGACGCCGCCGGGCACAGCTGCATGGCGGTTTCGGGACCTGCGGCAGAGGTGATCACGCTGGAGACGGGCAACAACGACCGGTTTGCGAACATGCAGATGTTTGCTGCCACGGCGCTGAAGCTGTTGCTGCGGAAGCTGGAGGGGTGAACGCCCTCACATGGGAACCGCACGCGCTCCCGATCTCCAGCCGGACTGACCGTCGTGCCGGCGCATGAGCGAGCGCGTCACCGCCCAGGCGCGATAGGAGCAATGATGCAATTGCCTGCGTTCGTCTTCGCGATCCTGCTCGTCCTTGGGATAACGACGGCGCAAGCGGCCGGTATCAGAAACTTCGACATTCCTGCCGGTCCGGCGGGACCGGCAATCCGATTGCTGGTCTGGACTCCGTGTGCAGAGCCACCTCGCGAGATGGATGCGCGTGGCGCCACCTTCTTCGCCGTGCCCGCATGTCCGGTCACCGGAGAAAAGCTTCCACTCATCGTGATGTCGCACGGCCGCCGAGGATGGTTCGGCGGTCACCATGACACGGCCGCGGCTTTGGCCGATGCCGGGTTCGTCGTGGCGGCGCTCAATCATCCCGGCGACACCATGCGTGACACCAGCCGCACCGACAGTCTTTCGGTTCTCGTCGAGCGCCCCGCGGATATGAGCCGGCTGATCGACTATATGCTGGACGGGTGGCCGGACGCATCCCGCATCGATCCTCAGCGCATCGGGCTCTACGGGTTTTCGTTTGGCGGCTACACCGGCCTCGTCGTCATCGGCGGCAATCCCGATCTGCGCAAGGGATTGCCGAATTGCGAGACGTCCAGCCTGAGGGCGTGCAAGCAACTCGAAAGCGGCGAGCTTCCTGATCAGCCGACGACCCATGATAAGCGCGTCAAGGCCGCGGTCATCATCGATCCCTATCCGGTGTTCGTCTTCCCCGAGGAGAATCTGAAAGCAATAGCAGTGCCGGTTCAATTGTGGAGTTCTGACCCCGCGCAGAATGCCGATGGTCTATCCGGATGCTGTGCGGCAGCGATCAATCAAAGGCTTCCGATCAAGCCGGACTACCATTTCGTGGACAATGCCCGGCATTTTTCCTTCCTCGCGACCTGCACCCCAAAGGACGCCCGGGAGGCCCCCGCCGTCTGCACCGATGCGCCGGATTTCGATCGCGTCGATTTCCACCGACGGCTTCACGCAGATGTCGTTGCGTTCTTCCGCAAGTATTTCGCCGGAAGCGCCAAGCCGTAACGCGGCCCACGGCCCGGCGCCGCGCCGGCCTAAGAGCAGGCCAAGCCGTTGCCGGGCTCGCGGCAGAGCTTCGCGCGAACCTCTACGATATCGATATCGTACTTCCCGGCTCTCCGCTTGCGCGAGGCGGAGGCCGAGTCGGCACTGTCCATTGAAAGCAGATTGAGCTGCTTCTTGGTCGCCGCGCTGCACATCAGAGCAGCGTTGCCGCCGAGGTATCTCGACTGGGCGCCAAGCTCCTGCCGGGTGAGCTCCGCGAATGGCCCCAGACGCAATTGCGTTTCGACCGCTGCGATTTCAGCGTCGCTCGCCTGCGTCCGGGCAACACCCTTCATCCTGCGTTCGAAGCCGTTTGCGATCGCCGCTCCATGTGCCGCACCAAGATCCGCAACCTCTTGCGCTGCGTCCGTAAACTCACCGCGCTGAGAACCGGCCAACAGATAGGACTTGCAGGCCAACGGGTTGCTCGCGAGCTTCAGGAGGGTCGCCAGCTCCGCCCGGTCCAGGGCATTGATGTGCTCGTCGTCGGCATAGACCTCCATCTCGCTCGCCAGGATCATGTTGAGTGCACCATTGGCGGCGGGCCATCCGCCCTCGTTGAAGGCCTCTTCGGTCTCCCGAAGGAAGACCGCCCTGAGCGCGGGATCGCTGCGCGCAATCGACGCGGCCAAAGGGAAGCGCGCGATGTTCTGATCGAAATCGCGCGCAAACGCGCTCGGCCCGGAGAGGCTCGCATATGCCAGGTTTCCGGCAAGCAGGGCGACGACGACGAGCAGCAGGACTGATCTTCTGGTCATGCGAGAGTTTTGGTGTGGGTTACCGCGAGAGATCATCTCACGCCGGGTCACCGCCATCCATTGCAACTACAGGCTGCCCTTAATGAATCCTTTCGCGGCCATGACGAGTTGCACGCATGCCCTGCTATCTTGCCAGATGCCGCATGAAGATCCGCACCACATATCCCTGGACCCGCGGCGCCTCGTCATAGATATCCGACGCGAGCCGCTCGATGGTCTCACGCAGGGATAGGAACTGCGCCTGGCGCGCGCTGCTCTCGGTGCCCTGCATGCCCGCGAGCTCGTCCATCGCGGCATCGCTGATCTGGCAATGCACGACCTCATCCTCTCGCATCATCGTGAAGCGGAAGGCCAACCGTTCGAGGTCGTGGCCGATGATCCTGTCGCGCGACAGCGGCATCCAATTGTCCCGTTCGCGCCCCCGAACGGGACAATGCTGAAAATCTGGCGCTTTGTCACCATCCGCGCCAAGAGGCATCGCTGTCATGCGATGTTCATCAACAGCGAGCTTCCGTCGGTCGGCCCGGCTCCAACGTCAGTAGGCGAGCGCCGTGCCGGTCGGCTTGTCGAGTGCCGCGGCCAGCGATCGATACTCCTCACAATCCGTCCCGCAGATGGCGGCAATCCGGCTGAGATGATAGAGCGCCTGCTCGCGGTTACCCCGCTCGAGCTGCCACAATCCGTAATACTGCCACGTCAATACGTGGTTCGGATCTGCCTTCAACGCGCGCTCGTACCAGACCTGCGACTGCTCGTAGTCGCCGAGCTTGCGGTAGGAATAGCCGATGAGGTTGGCGACGTTCGGATGGTCGTCATGGCCTAGCGATTTTAATTCCGCGATCGCGGTCGCATAGTCGTTGCGCTCGTAGATGGTGTCATAAGCCACGCGGTAGCCGGCCGCGAAAGCGGGATCGCCGATACTGGATTGGTTGTTCGGCTTCCTGCCTTTGTGTGTTGCCTTGGTGCCCCAGCGTTTCGGGTAGACTGGCTGCGGCTGCAGCCTCTGATCCGCGTAGGCTCCGGCATAGGGATCAGTGGAGCTGATGCCGCCCCCGCCACCACCACCGCCGCCGCCGGCGGCAAGGGCCGGCGAGCTCAACAGTACTGCCGCAAATGTACCGAGCGTGACGAGCCTGATCATCGCTGTGATCATGTCTGCCTCCTGTCCTGTTCAAGCGGCCCCGGACGATTTGATAACCCTGCGTCGGCCGCGATATTCCGGGACACTGTGCTCACAGAGACGTCAGCGTTCGTACGACAGTCACGTTGTCCTTTACTGGAACGCGACCTCGGCGAAGCTTCGCAGCTTTCGCGAATGCAGCCGCTCCGATTCCTGCTGCTTGAGCCGCTCCAGCGCCTTCAGGCCGATCTCGAGATGCTGGCCGACGCGGCGGCGGTAGAATTCGCTGGCCATGCCCGCGAGCTTGATCTCGCCATGCAGCGGCTTGTCGGAGACGCACAGCAGCGTGCCGTAGGGAACGCGGAAGCGGTAGCCGTTGGCGGCGATCGCGGCCGATTCCATGTCGAGCGCGACCGCGCGCGACTGCGACATGCGGCGGATCACCTCGGGCCCCGAGATCTCCCAGTTGCGGTTGTCGACGCTCGCGACGGTGCCCGTGCGCATCAGGCGCTTCAGCTCGAAACCTTCGAGGCCGGTGACGTCCTCGACCGCCTGTTCGAGCGCGACCTGCATCTCGGCCAGTGCCGGGATCGGCACCCAGAGCGGCAGCTCGCGGTCGAGCACGTGGTCCTCACGTACATAGCCGTGGGCGAGCACGTAGTCGCCGAGCCGCTGCGTGTTGCGCAGGCCTGCGCAATGGCCGAGCATCAGCCAGGCATGCGGGCGCAGCACAGCAACGTGGTCGGTGACGTTGCGCGCGTTCGACGGGCCGGTGCCGATGTTGATCAGGGTGATGCCGCGATAGCCAGGCGCGACCAGATGGAAAGCCGGCATCTGCGGCGCGCGGGCAGGCGCCACCCCGCTGGTTGCGCCGCCGCTGCCCGTGATCACATTGCCCGGCGCGACGAAGGCTTCGAGGCCAGCTTCGCCGGACTGCAGCCGCTGCTGGCAGAGCTGCGCGAAGGCATCGACATAGAACTGGTAGTTGGTGAAGATCACGAAATTCTGGAAATGCTCGGGATCGGTGCCGGTGTAGTGATAGAGCCGCCGCAGCGAATAATCGACACGGGCGGCGCGAAACAATGACAACGGCTCGGGCGCGCCCGGCTGGAGCTCGAAGGTGCCGTCGGCGATCGAATCGTCCATGGTGGCGAGGTCAGGCACGTCGAACGCGTCGCGCAGCGATCGCGTCACAAGGGAATTCTCGCTGGTGGTGATGGCGGCTTCGATATTGATGTCGCGGCGATAGGCGAAGTGGATCGGGATCGACTCGGCGGATTCGCCGATCTCGACGGGAACGCCGTGGTTCTGGATCAACAATCCGATCTGCTCGGTGAGATAGGCGCGGAATAGATCCGGCCGCGTAACGCTGGTCTCGTGCACGCCGGGGCCGGCGACGAAGCCGTAGGCGAGACGCGAGTCCAGCCGCGCATACGTCGCCGTGGTGACACGGACGAAGGGATAGAAGGCCCGCACGCGCGTGGTGACCGCCTCGCCGTTGACATAGGCCTCGAACCGGTCACGCAGGAATTTGGTATTGCGCTCGTAGATCTCTTCGAGGCGGGCGACAGCCGCGGCCGCGTCGGAAAAGGCTTCGGTGGCGATGGAGGGTGGGGATTGCATAATTCGACCGCCGGGTTGCTGAGCTTGAGTCGAACTATAGCAAAGAAGGCGGTCCCGTAGGGTGGGCAAAGCGGAGCGTGCCCACCATCTGATCATCGCACGAAGAGCGGTGGGCACGGCGCGTTGCGCCTTTGCCCACCCTACGAGATCGCGTATGTCGCCCGAGATCCCGGATCCGCGCTAAGTGCGCTCCGGGATGACGCGCTTTCGCGCGTCACTTCTCGCGGAATGCCCGCATCAGCTGGTCGTGCAGCGGCTTCATCAGATAGGACAACATGGTGCGGTCGCCGGTCTGGACGAAGGCTTCCGCCGGCATGCCGGGGATCAGCTTGGAGTCGCCGAGCTTGGCGACCTCTTCCGCGGGCATCGATACGCGGATGGTGTAGTAGCTCTGCCCGGTGCGCTGGTCGGTGGTGACGTCGGGCGACACGCGGCTGACGACGCCGTTGAGCTCCGGCGTGGTGCGCTGGTTGAACGCAGACAGGCGAAGCAGCGTCTTCTGGCCGATCTGGAGTTTGTCGATATCGACAGGATTGACCTTGGCCTCGACCTGGAGATCGTCGGCCTGCGGCACGATCAGCATCAGCGCGTCGCCGGCGGTGACGACGCCACCGACGGTATGCACGGTCGATTGCAGCACCATGCCGTCCTGCGGCGCGCGGATGTCGACACGGCGGAGCTGGTCTTCGGCGGCGACCTTGCGCTCGATCATTTCACCGATCTTGTCGTTGGTCTCGCGCAGATCCTTGGAGACCTCGCTCACCATGTCCTTGTCGACCTGGATGATCTGTAGCTCGGTCTCGGTGATCTTGCCCTTGGCCTGCGCGCGCGAGGCGATGTATTGCGCGCGCTCGCCGTTGAGGCGGGCGCTGTCGCGTTCCAGCGTGGTGAGGCGGGAGATCTGCACCAGGTGTTTCTCATAGAGATCGCGGACACCGACCAGCTCCTGCTGCACCAGGACGATCTCCCTGTCCTTGGCCTTTTCCTGCGCGGAGAGTCCTTCGATCTCCTCGTTGAGCTGCTGGACACGCTCGCGGAGCTGCGCCTTCTGCCCGGCGCGGCCATTGACGCGGACGTCGAACAACTTGGTTTCGGCGGAGAGCAGGTTCTTGACGTCGGGATCGTTGCCGCGATCGAGGAGCGATTGCGGAAACTCGATCTTGTCGACACCGCGCTGCTCGGCCTGGAGCCGCGCCGTGCGCGCCAGCGCGGCGTCGAGATTCTTGGTGACGATGGCGAGGTTCGCCTTGGTGACCGTGTCGTCGAGCCGCACCACGATATCGCCGGCCTTGACCACGTCGCCGTCGCGGGCACGCAGCTCGCCGACCACGCCGCCGGTCGGATGCTGCACCTTCTTGACGTTGGATTCGACCACGACCTGGCCCGGCGCGATCAGGGCCCCCGAGATCTGCACCGTCGAGGCCCAGCCGCCGAGGCCGACGACGAGGGCCACCACGATGGCGAGCCCGAGCATCAGGTGAAACCTGATGGAATCCCGCACGGTCCTCTTCGCGGCGGGCTTTCCGCCGCCGATAGCCATCGTGCTCATGACTTGGGCACTCCGCCTTCGCTGACGATCTTGATCGGTGCCGGCGGCGTCACGCGCGGCTGGAGCACCTGGGCAAGCACCTGCTCCTTCGGCCCGAACGCCTGCATACGGCCGTCGCGCAGCACCAGGATCTGGTCGACCGCCTCGACGCCGATCGGGCGATGCGCCACCACGATGACGATGGCGCCGCGCTCGCGCGCGGAGCGAATGGCGCGGGTCAGCGCCTCGTCGCCCTCGGTGTCGAGATTGGAATTGGGCTCGTCGAGCACGATCAGGAACGGGTTGCCGTAGAGCGCGCGCGCCAGTGCCACGCGCTGCGCCTGGCCCGCGGAGAGCGCGGTGCCCTGTTCGCCGACCTGCGTGTTGTAGCCCTCGCGCATCTTGATGATCATCTCGTGCACGCCGGCTTCCTTCGCCGCGGAAATGATGCCGTCAGAGGTGGCCTCGGGATCGAAACGGCTGATGTTCTGCGCGATGGTGCCGCCGAACAATTCGACGTCCTGCGGCAGATAGCCGATGTGGCGGCCGAGCATGTCGGAGGCCCACTGGTCGAGCGCCGCGCCGTCGAGCCGCACCTTGCCACGGACCGGATGCCAGACGCCGACCAGCGCGCGGATCAGCGACGATTTGCCGGAGCCGCTCGGCCCGATCACGCCGAGGCCATTGCCGGCGGTGAGCGCGAAGGAGACGTCCTGCACGATGAGGCGCTGATCGCCCGGCGGCACCATGGCGATGCCCTCAACCGACAGACGACTGGTGGGCGCCTGCAACTGGGTCGGCATCGTCTGCGGCGGCATCTGCTCCAGCAGGCGCGTGAGGCGCTGCCAGCTCTGACGTGCCGCGACAAAGGATTTCCAGTGCGCGATGGCGAGATCGACCGGCGCGAGCGCGCGGGCGGAAAGGATCGAGCCGGCGATGATGATGCCGGCGGTCGCTTCCTGGTGGATGACGAGATAGGCGCCGACCGCAAGCACGGCCGATTGCAGCATCATGCGCAGCACTTTTGCGACTGCGCCGAGACCGCCGGCGACGTCGCTCGCACGCTGGTTGCCGTCGAGGTATTTTTCGTTGGCCTCGCTCCAGCGCTGATTCATCCGGCCGGTCATGCCCATCGAGACCATGACTTCGGCGTTGCGCCGGCTGGAGGCGGCGAGATCGTTGCGCTGGGCGGCGAGGCCCATCGCCTCCTTGGCCGGCTGGCGGGACATGAATTCGGTGACCAGCGTCAGCCCGACCAGGATGATGGCGCCGGCCAAGGCGGTGAGGCCGATCATGACGTGGAAGGCGAAGCAGATGGCCAGGTACAGCGGCAGCCAGGGCAGGTCGAAGAACGCGCTCGGGCCCATGCCGCCGAGGAACGAGCGGACATTGTCGAGGTCGCGCAGCGGCTGCAAGCCCTCGTTGCGGCTGCCGACCAGGAGCGGCAGGCGCACGACGGTGTCGAACACGCGCTTGTTGAGGGCTTCATCAAGCGCCGTGCCGATCCGCCCCAGGATCCGGTTTCGGATCATGTCGAGCATGCCCTGCGCCATATAGAGGAAGCTGGCGATGATGATCAGGCCGACGAGAGTCGGAACGCTGCGGCTCGGCAGAACCCGGTCGTAGACCTCCAGCATGAAGATCGACCCGGTCAGATAGAGCAGGTTGATCATGCAGCTCATCAAGCCGACGCCGACGAACGCCGTGCGACAAGCACGCAGGGCGTCACCGAGCTCTGAACGGCGGACGCCAGGTACGGCTGCCATCAGTCTGATCTCTTTCGGGTAAGGGGCAACGCCCCTGATTTCCTAGGTCGTTCAGGGGTACGCGACCCGGATTAACATCGTATTCCCCCGCGACGAACGCGGTCGAATTAATCCAGGTCCCTGATAGGCCACCTCTACCCCTGACGGCCTCGCACGCAAGTCCGGTATTTCACAGTCTTTGCGGCTTTTTATAGCAGACATCGCGGCCTCTCCCCAGCGGGGGAGAGGCGAAAGTTCTGGCTTACCGAGCCAATGTGACGCTAGAGCCGGCCGCCGCCGCGCACCAGCCGCACCACCAGGAGCAGGATGATGGCGCCGATGGCGGAATAGATGATCTCGGACACGAGCCCGGTGCCGAGATGGATGCCGAGCTTCGGGAACAGGAAGCTTGCGACAAACGCGCCGGCGATGCCGATCACGATGTCGCCAATGATGCCGAACCCGCTGCCGCGCACCACCTTGCCGGCGAGCCAGCCGGCGACGAGGCCGACGAACAGGATGACGATGAGGCCTTGGCCAGAAATGTACATAAGTTGAAGTCCCTCTCCATGAACGGGGGCATGGAACCGGAACCGGGATGAATGGGGTCTGAATGGTCGGTTCGGATAAAAATGTCGAAAACAACCCCATGCACAGTAGGAGTGCAGTTGGCCGGCGGTGCGAGGTGAACTGTGACAAGTCGGTGTTGTCGTAGAGGGATTCTGAAGGAGTGCGCGATTGGAGGTGGGGGCGCGCGGCACTCACTTTCCACCCAGCGAAGTGAGGGAGGCGCCGCTCTCTCATTCCCTCCCCCCTTGCGGGGGAGGGAGCGCAGTGTGCTTCTGGAGATAGCTGCGCTAGATCTCTTACGTACTCGACATCGCCGTCACCGGCTCGGCCAGCACGCACCTCGCCGCCCTCCCCGGCCCCACATCCACATTCGCAGGCAATTGCTCCAGACACCGCGGCTGGGCGACCGCACAACGCGGGGCGAAGGAGCAGTTGTTCGGCTTTTCGGCCAGCGAGGGCGGGGTGCCGGGGATGGTCTCGAGCCGCTGCCCCCGCTTGGCACCGTGGATGGTGGAGGCGAGCAGGCCCTTGGCGTAGGGGTGCACCGGCGTGCGGACGATGTCGCGGAGTGTCCCCTGCTCCACGATCTGGCCGGCATACATCACCGCGACACGGTCGCAGATCTCGATCGCAACACCAATGTCGTGGGTGACGAAGATGACGGACATGCCGAACTCGCGCTGCAGCTCGCGCAGCAGCAGCAGGATCTGGATCTGCACGGTGGCATCGAGCGCGGTGGTCGGCTCGTCCGCGAGCAAGATCTTCGGACGGCAGGCGAGCGCCAGGGCAATCATCGCGCGCTGGCGCATGCCGCCGGACATCTCGTGCGGATAGGCATCGAGCCTGCGCTTTGCGGAGGGAATACGCACGACCTCGAGCATTTCGAGCGCCCTCGCCCGCCCTTCCGCAAGGCTCTTGCCTTCGTGGCGCACGACGCTTTCGGCGATCTGCGCGCCGATGGTGTAGACCGGATCGAGCGCGAGCGCGGGCTCCTGAAAGATCATCGACACGGTCTGGCCGCGGAACGACGACAGCTCCTCGTCGTTCATGGCGAGCACGTCGCGGCCCATCACGTTGACCTTGCCCGAAATCTGCGTGCGCTTCTTCGGCAGCAGCCGCATCAGCGCACGCAGGGTCACGCTCTTGCCGGAACCGGACTCGCCGAGCAGGCCCAGCACCTCGCCGTCACCGAGCGAGAGACTGAGATCGTTCACGGCATAGACCGTGCGCTCCCCGGTGAAGCGGATGTTGAGGCCTGAGATGTCGACGAGCTTTGTCATGACGGCAGTTTCGGCAACCTATCGTGATAGTCGGTGACGCGCTGGAAGGCGGCGCCGATGGTGAGCAGGGTCGCTTCATCGAATGAGCGGCCGATCAGCTGCATGCCGACCGGCAGGCCGCCTTTGGTGAAGCCGGAGGGAATGGTGAGCGACGGCAGGCCCAGAAAATTCACCGGGCGGGTGAACAGCGTCAGCCGCTGCACCATGGCCGGCGCGTTCGGGCCGCCGCCGACGTCGCTCTCCTCGATCGTCGGTGCCGGCACGGGCGATGCCGGCGCGATGATCGCGTCAACACCAGCCGTGGCTGCATTGTGCGCGGCGAGTGCGGGGCCGCGCCAACGCATCGCCTCCAGATAAGTGATGGCGGGAACGGCGAGACCGTTCTGAAGCCGCATCAGGACCTGCGGGCCATAGTCCTGCGGACGCTCGATCATCCAGCGCTTATGGAAGGCGGCCGCTTCGGCCGCGAGCACGAGCTGGCTTGCCGCAGACAATTGCCGCTGGTCCGGCAGCTCGACTGTGACGATGTCGGCGCCCTCGCGCTTGAGCACCGCGATGGTCTCATCCAGCACGCGCGCGACCTCGACGTCGAGATCGTCGACATAGAAGGACGCGGGCACGCCGATTTTCAGGCCCTTGAGCGAACCCTTGGTAGCGCCGACATAGTCGGACAGCGGCTCGTGGCTGCAGGTCGAATCCGCGGGATCGGGACCGGCCATCAGCGCCAGCAGCAGCGCGCAATCCTCGGCGGTGCGGGCGAGCGGACCGACGGTGTCGAGCGATTGCGACAGCGGCATTGCACCGGCGCGGCTGACGCGGCCGACGGTGGTCTTCAACCCGGTGACGCCGCAGAAATGCGCGGGCATGCGGATCGAACCGCCGGTGTCCGAGCCGAGCGCCGCGAACGTCAGGCGCGCGGCGACCGACGAGCCGGAGCCGGAGGACGAGCCGCCGGTGATATGCGCGACGTTCCAGGGATTGCGCACAGGGCCGTAATGGGCGTTGTGGCCGGTCGGGCCATAGGCGAATTCCGCCAGATGCAGCGTGCCGAGGCGAACCTGCCCGGCATCCTTCAACCGCTGCAAGGCCGTGGACGTGACGGTCGGCACGAAGTCGCGGCGAATCAGCGAGCCGCAGGTCGAGACGTGGCCTGCGTCGTAATACATGTCCTTGTGCGCGAGCGGCACGCCGTGCAGCGGACCGCGGACATTGCCCTTGGCGAGCTCGGCATCGGCGGCATCGGCCGCCTTCAACGCGGACTCGGCTTCAACCGACATGAAGGCGTTGAGATGCGGCTGCCACTGCGCGATGCGGTGCAGCAGCGCGCGCGTCACCTCATGCGAGGACACCTGCTTCATCGCGATCGCGCGCGCAACCTCGGTGAGCGTCATCAATGCAGGCTCACGGCTCATTTCGACACCTTCTGCGTCTGCGCGATCGGATAGAGCGCGGGCTCGAGATCGAACGGCAGCGTGCCGGCGATGACCGCAAAGCCTTCGAAGGCCGGCCCGATGGAATTGGAGATGCGCGTCGCGATCTCGTCATCAACAGGGACGCCGGCGATCTGCGCGATCGGCTTGATCTCTTTGGGTGTCGGTCTTGTCATGCTGTTTCCTCTGCGGGCGCGCGGCTATGGCCTGAACCCGGAATCGCCATGTAGCACGCGGCCTCGTGGCCCATTCTATCGAGCGCGGTGAGCTTTGGTGCTGCATTTGCGCAGAGCGGCTCCGCAAACGCGCAGCGGGTGTGGAAGCGGCAACCCGGGGGCGGATCGATCGGATTGGGCGGATCGCCGGTGATCGGCGGTTTTTCGGTGCGACGATCCGGGTCTGAGGACGGCATCGCGGCAAGCAGCGCGCGCGTATAGGGATGCGCAGGGTTATCCCAGACCTGGTCGACCGGGCCGAGCTCGACGACCTCGCCGAGATACATCACCAGCACGCGGTCCGAGATGTAGCGGACCACGTTGAGGTCGTGGCTGATGAAGAGATAGGTCAGGCCGAACTCGCGCTTGAGGTCGGCGAGCAAATTGAGCACCTGCGCCTCGACGGACTTGTCGAGCGCCGAAACGGCTTCGTCCAAAATCACCAGTCGCGGCGACAGCGCCAGCGCACGCGCGATGTTGACGCGCTGGCGCTGGCCGCCGGAGATCTCGTGCGGATAGCGGTTGGCGAAGTTTTCCGGCCGCAGGCCCACCTTGCCGAGCAGCTCGCGCGCCAGCGCCCGCGCCGTGCCATCGGCCATGCCGTGCACTTTCGGGCCGAACGCGATCGATTCCTCGATCGTCAGGCGCGGATTGAGCGAGGCATAGGAATCCTGGAACACCATCTGCATGCCGCGGCGCAGCTCGCGCAACGACAGCGCCTGGCCGACGGTCATGCCGTCATAGATGATGTCCCCGGTATCGCGCGGCATCAGATGCATCAGCAGCCGCGCAGTGGTCGACTTGCCGCAGCCGGATTCGCCGACGATGCCGACAGTCTCACCCTTCGCGACCGAGAAGGAGACGTTGTCCACCGCGCGCACGGTGCGTTTCGCGGCGAACAATCCGCCACGAACCGGAAAATGCTTGGTCAGGCCGTTGACCTGGAGCAGCGGCTGCGCGACGCCGCCAACGTCCTCGACCGGCTCCAGCATTTCAACGGATGTGTTGCTCTCGCTCATGGCCTAGTTCCTGATGTCCATGGCGCTGCGCAGGCCGTCCGAGAGCAGGTTGAAGCAGATCGAGACCGCGAAGATCATCGCGCCCGGCAGCGCGGCAACCCAGGGATTGACGTAGATCGCGGTGCGGAGCGTGTTCAGCATCAGTCCCCATTCCGGCTCCGGCGGTTTTGTGCCGAGGCCGAGGAAGGAGAGACCTGCGGCCAAAATCATCGAGACCGAAATGAGACTGGTCGCATAGACGAAGATCGCGCCCAAGACGTTGCCGAGGATATGCACGCGCATGATGGTGAAGGGTCCTGCGCCGGAGGCGCGCGCCGCTTCGACGAAATCCATGTTGCGCACGCCGGTGGTGACGCTTTCGGCAACGCGGGTGATCTGCGGCACGAATACGACGGTCAGCGACACGATCGAGTTGAGGATGCCGGCCCCGAGCGCGCCGGAGATCGCGATGGCGAGCAGCACGGAGGGAAAGGCGTAGAACACGTCGATCGTGCGCATGATCGCGGTGTTGAGCTTGCCGCCGACATAGCCGGCGACGAGACCGAGCGACGTGCCGATGCAGAACGCGAGGATGACAGGCAAAATGCCGATGACCAGCGACAGTCGCCCGCCATAGATCAGCCGCGCCAGCATGTCGCGGCCGAGCTCGTCGGTGCCTAGCGGGTAGCCCGCTGTGCCGATGTGGCGCAGGCGGCGGATCATCGAGCCCTTGTAGGGATCTTCAAGACCGAGCCACGGCGCGAGCACCGCGGACAGGAAGATCAGCAGCAGCACCAGCGCGCAGGCCATGCTGACCTTGTCGCGGGCGATACGGCGGCCGACGGTCGCCCAATAGCCGCGCGCCTTGGTCGCGGGCGCGGCCTGCAGCGCGGCGTCGGCGGTGGCGGTGGCGGACAACGGAAGCTCGCTCATCGGCTAGCCCCGCTTGATGCGCGGGTCGATCGCGGCTTGCGCGATGTCGACCAGCAGATTGAGGAAGACAAAGAACAGCGCCAGGATCAGAATCGTGCCCTGCAACAGCGGCAGGTCGCGCTGGAAGATCGCGGAATTGAGCAGGAAGCCCGAGCCCGGCCAGGAGAACACGGTCTCGATCAGGATCGAGCCACCGAGCATGTAGCCCAGCTGAAGCCCCATCACCGCGAGCGCGGTGGGCGCGGCATTCTTGATGACGTGGCGAAACACGCCGGTTTCGTGCAGGCCTTTTGCACGCAGCGCCTCGACGAAATCCTGAGAGAGGATGTCGCCGGTGAGCGCGCGCACGGTGCGGGTGACGATGCCCATCGGGATCACCGAGGTCGTGATCGCCGGCAGCACCAGGTATTTCAGATGCGCCCAGTCCCAGGCCCAGGAGTTGGAGCCGTTCGGTCCGGCGCCGACCGCGGGCAGCCAGTTCAGCTGCACCGAGAAGATGATGACGAGCACCATGCCGAGCCAGTAATGCGGCACGGAGACGCCGGCGATGGCGAAAGAGGTCGCGACCTTGTCGATCCAGGTCTCGCGGAAATAGCCGGCGATCAGGCCGAGCAGGATACCCATCATAAAGCCGATGATGGCGGCCGCAATCGCGAGCGTGACGGTGTTGCTGACCGCGCGCATGACCTCGGCGAGCACGGGGCGCCCCGTGGCGATGGAATTGCCGAGATCGCCATGAAGGGCACGCAGCAGCCACAGGCCGAACTGCACCGGCAGCGGGCGGTCGAAGCCGTAGGCGGCGCGCAGCTGCGCCGCGAGCTCCTGCGAGGCGTCGGCCGGCAGCACCGCAACCAGCGGATCGCCCGGCGTGATGTGCACGAGCAGAAAGCACACCAGCGCCACGCTGATGACGATCGGAATGACATAGACGATGCGGCGAGCGATATAGGCGAGCACTGGTCTTCTTTCTTCCTTCTCCCCTTGTGGGAGAAGGTGGCGCGCGATCAGCGCGCCGGATGAGGGGTATCTATCCGCAGATACAGCGTTATCGAATGAGAGAGAGGGTCGCTCGCGGAGAGAGACCCCTCACCCGGCTTCGCTGCCGCGAAGCCACCCTCTCCCACAAGGGGAGAGGGTGCACTGAGCGTGTGGCGCGAACTACTGCATCGACACCAGAGAGAAGTCGATGAACCAGCTCTTCGGCTGCACAACGCCTGTCACCTTCGGGCTGATGGCGCGGGGGCCGACGTCGTGGGCGACGTAGAGGAAGGCGGCATCGTCGACGGAGGCCGCGTGCAGCTCGGCGAGCGCAGCGTCGCGCGCGGCGGGGTCGAACGTCTGCCGTGCCTTCTTCACCAGCTCGTCGAACTTGGGCTCGTGGATGAAGCCCCAATTGTTCGAGACCGGCGGAGCCATGCCCGATTGCAGGAAGCGCACCAGCGCGAAGAACGGGTCCATCGCCGCATAGGTGACGTTGGTCGCGTTCGAGCCGTTGGCGCTGGGGTCCTTGGCGCCGCGGCGCCAGTTCGTGAACAGCGTGTTCCACTCGATGACGTCGAGCTTCACATCGAAATAGCACTCGGCGAGCGCCTGCTGGAGATACTCGTTCATCGGCAGCGGCTGCATCTGGCCGGAGCCCGACGCCGAGGTCTGGATCTTCACCGTCAGCTTCTTGGCTGGACCGAAGCCAGCCTCCTGCATCAGCTTTTGCGCAGCCGCCTTGTCATACTTGATCTCGAAGCTCGGCTTACCGCGCCAGGGATGGCCGGGCTCGAAGGTGCCGGTCGCCGGCACCATCAGGCCCGCGAGCAGGCCGTCCTTGAGACCCTCGCGATCGACGCAGAGATTTGCCGCCTTGCGGACGCGGATGTCGTTCCAGGGCGAGCCTTCGACGCGCGAGAACTGCCACGGCCAGACATGCGGCTGCTCGTTGGCGTAGAGCTTGAAGCCGCGCTGCTTGAGCTCGGGCAACGCGTCGGGCGCCGGCGCCTCGACCCAATCGACCTGCCCCGAGAGCAGCGCCGCGGTGCGCGCGTTTGCTTCCGGCATCGGCAGGAGCACCATCTTGTCGACCTTGGGCACGCGCTCCTTGTCCCAATAGGCCGCATTCTTCACCAGCTCGAGCCGCTCGCGTGGCGTGAAGCTCGCCATCTTCCACGGGCCGGTGCCCGCGGCGTCCTTGGCGAACGCAGTCCACGCAGCCTGCGACTTCGCCTTGGCGTCGGCGCCTTCCGCCTTGTCGTAGAAATGCTGCCACTTCGCCGGGCTCGCCATGAACAGGTTGGTGAGGTTGATCGGCAGGAAGCTGTCGGGCTCCTTGGTGGTGAGCTCGACCGTCATGTCGTCGATCTTCTTCGCGGAGGCCAGCGTCGGCATGCGTGACGCGGTGACGCCGACCTGGCTGGCGTCGAACTGCGGCGCGTCCTGCTTCAGCACCTTCTCGACGTTCCACACCACGGCATCGGCGTTGAACGGCGAGCCGTCATGGAAGGTGACGCCGGGGCGCAGCTTGAAGATCCACTTGGTCTTGTCGGCATCGTCGACCTTCCACTCGGTCGCAAGGCCCGGGATTACCACGCTCGCCTTGTCGGCCGAGGACAGGTCCCACCCCGTGAGCGCGTCGTACATGGTGAGGCCGGTGAAGCGGTTGCCTTCAAAACCCTGATCGGGCTGGCCCAATGTGCGCGGAATATCGGCAGCGGTCATGCCGATGCGCAGCACGGTTTCGGCGCTTGCCACGCTCGGCCACGCGGCCGCAGTCGTCAGAGCCAGCGCAGCAATCAGCGCCGCGCGGGTGGTTGTCTTCATAAGCATCGTCTCAGTCCTCTTCCGGCTTTCAATGATTAATTTTGATGCAAACGTATGCAATGGCTATGCCAATGGGGAAACTTTTTCTGCAAATTGCCCCTGCGACGACAAGTCTGTGTGATCACGTGTCGGCAAAGGCACCGTCCTGCCTATTCTGGCATCAAGATTGCAGGTTTGGCCCTGAAATCTCCTGGGAGCCTTGGGCCATGCGTATCCGACTATCGACCTGCCTCGCCGTGCTTGCGCTGGCGTTATCCGCGATCACGGCACGTGCCGAAACGGTGGTGCGCTACGGCATCTCGATGGCGGACATCCCGCTGACGACGGGCCAGCCCGATCGCGGCGCCGGCGCCTATCAGTTCACGGCGTACACCATCTACGATCCGCTGGTCGCCTGGGAGATGGACGTCGCCGACCGCCCCGGCAAGCTGGTGCCCGGGCTCGCCACCGAATGGAAGGTGGATGATGCCGACAAGACCAAATGGCGGTTTGCTTTGCGCAAGGGCGTGAAGTTTCACGACGGCAGCGAGTTCAACGCCGATGCGGTGATCTGGAATCTGGACAAGGTGCTCAACGACAAGGCGCCGCAATTCGACAAGCGTCAGAGCGCCCAGGTGAAGACCCGCCTGCCTTCGGTCGCGAGCTACGCCAAGATCGACGATTTCACGGTGGAAATCACGACCAAGACGGTCGATTCCTTCTTTCCCTATCAGATGCTGTGGTTCCTGGTCTCGAGCCCGGCGCAGTACGAGAAGCTCGGCAAGGATTGGGACAAGTTCGCGAGCCAGCCCTCCGGCACCGGTCCGTTCAAATTGACCAAGCTCGTGCCGCGCGAGCTTGCCGAGCTCACGAAGAATCCGGACTACTGGAACAAGAAGCGCATTCCAAAGGCCGACAAGATCGCGCTGGTGCCGATGCCGGAAGCGCTGACGCGCACCAATGCGCTGCTCGCAGGGCAAGTGGACCTGATCGAGACGCCGGCGCCGGACGCCGTGCCGCAGCTGAAAGCCGCCGGCATGAAGATCGTCGACAACGTCACGCCACATGTCTGGAACTATCACCTCAGCGTGCTCCCGGGTTCGCCCTGGACCGACATCCGCTTGCGCAAGGCGCTGAACCTCGCGATCAATCGTGACGAAGTTGTTGGCCTGATGAATGGCCTCGCAAAGCCGGCCAAGGGCCAGGTCGACCCGTCGAGCCCATGGTTCGGCAAACCGAGCTTTGAGCTGAAATATGATCTGGCTGCGGCCAAGAAACTGGTCGAAGAGGCAGGCTACTCCAAGGCGAAGCCGCTGAAGGCCACCTTCATCATCGCCCAGGGCGGCACCGGCCAGATGCTGTCGCTGCCGATGAACGAATTCCTGCAGCAGAGCTTCAAGGAGATCGGCATCGACATCGACTTCAAGGTGGTCGAGCTCGAGACATTATATACGCATTGGCGCAAGGGCGCGGCCGACGAGATGAACGCCGGCATCACCGCCAACAACATCGCCTATGTCACCTCCGACCCGCTCTACGCCATCGTCCGCTTCTTCGCCTCCGACCAGATCGCGCCGGTCGGCGTCAACTGGGGCGGCTACAAGAACCCTGAGGTCGATGCGCTGATCAACAAGGCCAAGCAGACGTTCGATACCGCCAAGCAGGACGATCTGATCGCGCAGGCGCACGCGCTGATCGTCGACGATGCCGTGCTGGTCTGGGTCGTCCACGACACCAACCCGCATGCGCTGTCGCCGAAGATCAAGCAATTCGTGCAGGCGCAGCACTGGTTCCAGGATCTGACGACGATCGGAACGGAGTGAGGGGTGGCAAACGCAGATGCCGTAGGGTGGGCAAAGCGGAAGCGTGCCCACTCCTTCTACACGCGGAGTAAGATGGTGGGCACGGCGCTTGCGCGCCTTTGCCCACCCTACGGGAGTTGATGTTTGGCGCAGGTAGCGTGGCGCCAAGCTACCGCGCCAAACACCGCTGTCGTCCCGGGGCGCGACGTAGTCGCGAGCCCGGGACCCATAACCACAGGGAGTGGTTTGGCGAAGACTCGGAGTTGCCGGCTCGCGCGATAAACATCTCCCTGGGGGTATGGGTCCCTGCGTGCGCAGGGACGACAGTGAGTGTGCAGCACCAGCGATGCCCACACACTCACTCCGCTACTTCGTCAGCAGCGCATACGCCCCGGTCCATCCCTCCGCCGGCGGATTGATCTGGAATTCCTTGATCCGCGCCTCGTAGAGCTTGAACAGCTTTTCCAGCGTGTCGGCATCCTCGCTGTGGCGGCCGCGCTCGATCGCATCCAGCGCGCCCTGCCAGTCGCGGCCGCGGTAGCAGCCGAGCATCTCGATGGTGACGTTGCGCAGGCGCTGGAAGGCGCCCGAATGCATCACGTCCTCGCGGCCGGCGATGGCGTAGATCACCTCAGGCTCGGTCTTGCCCTTGACCATGATGAAGTCGAGCTCGAGGATCGCGAACTTGTCCTTGGCGGCGAGCGCGGTCCTGGAGCCGACGATGATCGGGAAACCGTATTCCTTCGATTGTCCCTCCAGGCGCGAGGCGAGATTCACGCTGTCGCCGAGCACCGAATAGTTCTTCTTCAGGTCGGAGCCCATGTTGCCGACGACGCCGATGCCGGTGTTGAGGCCGATGCCGACATTGAGCGGGATGTAGACGTGACCGCCGTCGGCGGCCTCCTGCTCGCGCTCCTTGTTGACCGCGTCGATCTGCTCCAGCATCTGGATCGCGGCCTCGCAGGCGTTGACCTCGTGCTCGGCATCGTCGAGCGGCGCGTTCCAGAACGCCATGATGGCGTCGCCCATGTACTTGTCGATGTAGCCTTTCTGATCGATGATGACGTCGGTCAGCGGCGTCAGGAAGCGGTTCATCAGCGCGATCAAGCCTTGCGGATCTTGCTTGTAGCTCTCCGAGATCGTGGTGAAGCCGCGCACATCGGAAAACATGATCGTCATCTCGCGCTCCTCGCCGCCGAGCACCAGCTTTTCGGGCGACTGCGCGAGCTGCTCGACCAGGACGGGCGACATGTATTGCGCGAACATGCCGCGGATCTGCACGCGCTGACGCTGCTCGCGCACGAAGCTGGCGAAGATCAGTGTCAGATAGATCGCGGTGGTCGAGAGCAGCGGATAGGTGAAGTCGATGAGGTAGCGGTTCTGCGCATAGAAGAACCAGGACACACCGACCAGGATGGCGGCGAACATCGCGCCCGCGAGCCCGAGGCGCACCGGTCCGAGATTCGGCGTGAAGATGATGACGAGCAGGCCGATCACGAGCGCGGCGATCAGCTCGACGCCGAGCGCATAGTTCGGCTGCGAGATCACCGCGCCGCTGAGCACGCTCTCCAGCACCTGGGCATGGATCTCGACACCCGGCATGGTCGATGACACCGGCGTGGTCTTGATGTCGTTCAGCCCGACCGCCGAGGTGCCGACCAGCACCAGCTTGCCAGCGATCTTGTTCGGCGGCGCGGTGTTGTCGAGCACGTCGGCCGCCGAGATGTAGATCGAGGGATCCTGGCGGGCGTAGTGCACCCAGAGCTGGCCGTTCTTGTCGGTCGGAATCTCCACGCCCTTGAGGCGCACGGCCCTGATGCCGGTCTTGTCGGTCCGGACCAGCAGCGTCGGCGTTCCCGTGACGACGCGTAAAATCTCGAGGCTGAGCGAGGGCATGATGTTGCCCTGGGCGCGCATGATCAACGGCACGCGGCGGATCAGGCCGTCGCGCTCGGTCTTGATCGAGAACAGGCCGCGGCCGGCCGCGACCTTCTCGATGACGGACACGTTACGCAACAGGCCGGGGAATTCGAACAGGAAACGTTCGGCATCCGCTTCGCCGACCGTCGCGACGCCGGTGAAGGGCAACGACTTGTCGATCTCGGACGAGATCGCCGGCTGCCCGGTTTCGCCCAGCACCACGTGCGAGCGCTTGATCGCGTCGGCGAGGATCTGGTCGTTGGTCGGGAGCTCGCGCAGCCTGGCGCGGGTGGCGTCGTCGAGATCGCGCATCTGGCTCGCGACCAGATCCGGGTTGAGCCGGTCGGCTTCGGAGAACACCATGTCGAAGCCGATCGTCACCGCGCCGTTACCGGTGAGGTTCTGGATCAGGTCCGCGATCCGCGTGCGCGGCCATGGCCACTGGCCGAGCTTGGCGAGGCTCTTGTCGTCGATGTCGACGATGGTGACCGGCCGCGCCGCCTTGTGGCGCGGATCGATCAACTGAAACATGTCGAAGGTGCGCAGCCGCAATTCCTGGATCGGCGGCGGATCCCACAGCCGCGCGCCGGCGAACAAGACCAGCAGCGCAAGGCACATCAGCCGCGCGAAGCCGAGCTTCCGCGCAAACCACCGCCGCAGGATCTTGAGACGTTTCATTTTAGTCGGGCTTCCTGACCTGCATCGCGCCGGGCGCACCGATCATGGAGCGTCCGCGGGCGATTGGCTATTCCCCGGCGGTCGAGGATTAAGGATTTTTTGCCGCGGTCAAGCTGCGAGCCGGCCGCCAGGAGGCCCGGGCGGCGATCAGGTGATGTGGAAGATGAAATCGCTGGCCTTCAGATTTGCCGCGATCACGTTCTTCAGCAGGATCGTCTCGTGGTTGTCCAGCGTGATCTGGGCGCCGCCCGATTGCGGAGCGATATTGACGTCGTCCAGCGAGCTGATGCTGCCGAACTGCCGCAGGTCGATCTTGTCGAGGCCGACCTCGAAATCGTCGACGCTGTGCTGGACCGTGGACTGCGACGACGTCGGCGCGAACACGAACTGGTCCTTGGCGCCGCCGCCGATAAGCGTGTCGCTCGACTCGGTGGCGAAGATCACGTCCTTGCCGTCGGTGCCCTCCAGGCGGATGCCCTGGCTGTTGGCGCCCTCGACGAAGATGAAGTTCACGGTGTCGGAATGGCCGGTCGAGTCGGCAACGGTCACCGTGATCTTGTCCGTTGCGGGCGGCTGCGGATACTGCTCGGTGCTGGCGCCTGTCGGGTCGTAGGTGATGCCGGCACCTTCTGCGAGGCCGGTGTTGATCTGCTCGAGCGAGCCCGTCGTCGGATATGCACTGACGCTGCTGGTATCCGGATGCGAGGTCGACACCGTGACGGTGAAAATGTCCGTCGCCGCGCCAGAATCGGTATCGGTGACCACCAGATCGGTGATGATATCGTTGCTGTTCTCGCGGATGTGCTCGACGTGGAAGCTCTCGGTATTGATGACTGGGCCGATGGCAGGCGTCACGCTCGTGCCGATGGTGGTGATGTCGTGCGAGATCGACGCGGTGCCGCCGGTGCCCGTCGCCGTGAGATCGATCGTCGCCGTCGAGCCAGCGGTGGTGATGGCGCCTGTATAGGTGTCGTCGAGAGCGTGGACGCCCAGCGCGCCAGGCTCGCCGCTGAATCCGTCGGCAGGCACAAACCGGATCAGCGTAGCGGAGCTCAGCACGAGCGCATTCGCATCACCGACCGAGTCGACATCGACCCAGCAGCCGCCAACCTTGTACTGCCAGACGCCCTGGTCGGCGGTCGCGGCGTCCGACGTCACCGCGATGGCCTTGAAGGTCGCGCCAGTGTCGACATCATGGAACTTGTTCGTGAAGAGATCGCGGATCTTGCTGCCAGCCGGATCGCTGTCGTTGCCGGCGACGGCGGCCAGCGTCGCGCTGTCGAGCGTCGGCGCGTCGTTCTTGCCGGTGATCGTGATGGTGACGTCGGTCGTGGTGGTCTCGCCCCGGCCATCATCGAGCGTGATGGTGGACACGACCTTCGCCGTCTGGTCCTGGCCGAGGAAATCGAGCGCGTTGTCGGCGATCGAATAGTGCCAGGTGACGGTACCGTTGTTCTTGCCGGTCAGCTGATACGTCAGCGCGTTCTTCAACGCGGCGGTCTCGTCGGGCGTGAGCGACGCGGTGAGGTCGGTGGCGCCGTCGAGCCAGGTCACGTCCTGGTCGACCTTCGTCACCGTCGGCCGGTCGGTCAGGTCGATGTCCTTGAAGTCGATCGAGCCGGTCGCGGCCGGCGACGGGTCGATCGTCGAGGACGAGCCGATGGTATCAGGTTGCTCGGAGAAGCTTGCGGTCAGCTGCGCCACATCCGTGGTGGTGAATGTCGGCGCATCGTCGTCCGCATGGATCGTGATCAGCGTGTGGCCGCCCTCATCGCTACCCGCGAAGTGCGCGTCGCGATAGTCTCCGATCAGGGTCAGGCTGATGCTCTTGCCATCGTCGCCGGTGACCGTCAGCACGCCGCCGCTCGCGGGGTGGTCGGCATCGGGGACATAGACCGCGCTGGTGCCGAGGCCCCACTTGATCATCGTCAGGTCGATCTTGTCGTTCGCGGACAGCTCCGCGATCGAGCCGCCGAAATCCTTCGTATCGATCTCCAGCTCGGCGCCGTCACCGGCAAGCGTGATCGTTTGCGATACCGCACCCCTGACCTCGAGCGTCGCGCCGGCATCGACGACGACCGCGCCCGTGGCCGAGCCCGACAGCGAGCCAAACAGCGTCAGCGTCCCGGTGTGAACCTCGATCGAGCCGGTGCCGGTGTTGGTGATGTCGCCCGTGATCGACGCAGTGCCCCAGCTGTCGATGTCGCCATAATTTTCGATGGTCAGATCGGCCCCGGAAATGGAGGCCCCGTGCAGATCGATGTCGCCGTGGTTGACGATCGAGGACGCATCGCCGAACACGCCGCTGCCGGCGACCGTCCAGGTGCCGCCTGCGTTGTTATTGAACGTGGCGGTGGCGACCGAGATGTTGCCGTTGATGTGGCCTGCGTTGTTGATCGTGATCTCGCCGCCAGTCTCGACGATCGCATAGGTCGATGAGGTCACGCTGCCGGCATCGGCTGGCCCGATGGTGCCGGAATTGTCGATCGTCGCCGTGCCGGTGCCGTTCTCCTGGATCGAGATCGCAGCAAAACCATCGGCGCCGACCACGGAGCCGGTGTTGGTGATGTGCGTCGAGCCGGTCGCGCCCGCATCGTCCTGGTCGATATTGATGCCGGACGAGGTCGTGCCGGAGATGTGCCCGTTGTTGGTGACGGTGACTGCGCCGCTGCCATGGGAGACGATGTCGAGACCGACCGCGCCGGAAACGCCGCCGCCGATCGTCGCCGTGATATCGCCTGCACCGTTCGCACCGTCATGCAGCACGATGCCGTTGCCGGTCTGGCCGGTGATGTCGCCTGATGTCGTCAGCGAGATGTCGCCGATGCCGTTCTGGGTGACGACAATGCCGTTGGTCGCGCCGGTCAGCGTACCGCTCGGGGTCAGTACGATGTTGCCGCGATTGCCGATCGTCCCACCCGAAGCGGTGAAGTCGAGCGCGTCGCCCTTGCCCGACTTGATGTCGGCACCGCCGGTGACCGTGAAAGTACCGCCGGTCGTCGCCTGACCGGCGATAGTGCCGGTAAAGGCATGGCTCGTCTTGTCGATCTCGAGCGTATTGGTGCCGCCGGCGAAGGTGACGGTCTGCGCGTCCGCACCACCGAGCTCCAGCGTCGTGTTATCGTCGATGATCAGCGTGCCCGCGCCGGTGATGCCGCCGGACAGGTTGAGCGTGCCGCTCTGGACTTCGATGGTCCCGGTGTTGGTGACGCCACCCGTGATCGTATTGAGGCCGGCGACGCTGTAGAGATTGCCGGCGTTGGTCAGGCTGCCGCCGTTGATCGAGACGTCGGTCAGATAGAGCTTTGACGCGCCGTCGACCGAGATGATGCCGCCGGCGTTGGCGATGGTGGCGGTCGTGAGCTTCAGCGTGCCGCCGGTCACTGCCTCGATCAGACCGTGATTGGTGATGGCGTGAAGGATGCCGGGATCGATCGTCAGCGTGCCGCTGGTGACCGAGATCGTGCCGGTGTTGCCGACGTCGGCGTTGTCGATGGCGCTCGCGCCGGTCGATTCCAGCGTGCCGGCGATGGTGAGCGTGCCGCCGGCCAGGCTCGCACCGTTCAACGTCAGCGTCTTGCTCGCATCGACATTGAAAGTGCCGTGATTGACGATCGCGGTGCCCACAACGGTCGCGTTGTCCAGCGTCAGCGTGACGCCGCTCTCGACCGTCACCGCGCTGACGCTGAGCGTGGCGGCGCTGTCGATCTTGCTGGCACCGGTGACGTCGATCGTGCCGGCGCCCTTGATGGCGCCGCCGCTGATCGTGGCATTGTCCAGCGTCAGGACCGCATTGCCGTCGACGATGACGTCGCCGCTCGAATTGTCGACGGTCGAGCCCTGCTCGATCGCGAGCGCGCCGTTGGCGAGCACTTCGATGATGCCGGCATTGGTGACGGTCTCACCGCTGAGCGCATTGCGCGCACCGCTCGCCTTGAAGACGGCATTGTTTTTCAGAATGCCGTCGCTCAGGACGGCATCGCCGGTCAGATCGATCTCACCGTTGTTGGTAATCGTGCCTGCGCCGCGAATGCCGACGTTGAGGACGGGGCCTCCCTCGTCATCACCGCCGCCGGTGTCGATCACCGCACCAGCTCCGCCGATGGTCGCATTGTTGACGATCAGCTTGCCGCTGGCATCGACCGTGATCTGACCGTCATTGATAACGCTGGAGCCCTGATGGATCGTCAGCCAGCCATTGGCCAGCACCTCGATCACACCGGCCGCGGTGTTGGACACGGTCTCGTGGGCGAACTCGACCGTGCCCTTGACGTTGACGGTGCCGGAATTGTTCAGAGTGCCGTTCTCGATCAGGCTGATGCCATCGAGCTCCAGCGTGCCCAAAATGCCGACGGTGCCACCATCGACCGTCGCGGTATCGACGATCAGCGTCGAGCCGGCATCGGCCCTCAGCAAGCCGCCGGCATTGTGGATCGTGGCGAGCGTCTTCAGCGTGCCGCCGGACAGCTCGATCGTCCCGGAATTGGTGAT
The DNA here is from genome assembly GCF_023073075.1 of Bradyrhizobium sp. 61. NCBI lineage: Bacteria > Pseudomonadati > Pseudomonadota > Alphaproteobacteria > Hyphomicrobiales > Nitrobacteraceae > Bradyrhizobium > Bradyrhizobium sp. 61. The sequence goes on from NZ_JADPIU010000112.1 coordinate 179,163, forward strand.
CTTGGTGCCGCTGGCGAAATCGCCGCCGCCCGCGAGCGTCAGATAGCCGGCATTGGTGAGCACGCTCGTGCCCAGAATCTCGGCCTTGCCGCCGACCGACATCGTTCCGGTCGCGGCGGTCGTGAGGATCGAATCGGCGCCCATGTTGAGCGCGCCTGATATCGTCAGCGAGCTCTGGACGATCACCTTCGGCGGCGGGCCACCGAAATCGTTCATCGTCAGCGACTTGGCGTAGGCCGCAGTGTCGATCGTCACCGGATAGGACGGCGTCAGGCCGTGCAGCTGATCGGTGATGACGATGACATCGTCATTGATAGTCGGGACCGTGCCGGTTGCCCAGTTCGCCGCGTCCTTCCAGAAGCCGCCGGAGGGAGCGCCGGCCTTGTCGGTCGCGATCCACACCACCGCGGGCGCGTCGGTGCCGGTGATCGTGACGGTGATGGTCTGCTTCGAGGTCGCGCCTTGCGAATCCGTCAGCGTCACGGTGTAGACCAGCGTCAGCACCTCACCCTTCGGGATGAAGTCGGCGAGATAGACCGGCAGATCGGCCAGCGACCAGTTGATGGTGCCGGTGCCGTCTCCGGTGCTGTCGGCGCCCGCCGCGATCGCGACCGACATCGCGCTCTGGAACGCCGCGAGCGGGCCCGGCGGAACGGTGCCATCAGGCAGGGTCGCGCTGGTCAGCGCCACCGACACCGTATGCTTGTCGGTGAGATCGACGTCGTCGAAGTTCAGCGTCCCCGTCGTCGGCACATCGCTGGTGAGCGGGCCACCCGGCACGCTGGTGCCGCCTTCAAAGATGATGACCGGAACGCTGGTGGTGATCACCGGCTTGTCGTTGGTGCCGGTGATCGTGATCGTGATCGGGATGACGGTGGTCTCGGGGCTGACCGAGAAATTGTTGTCGACGCGGACCATGTAGGTCAGCGTCAGCGTTTCGCCGGCCGCGAGGAAGTCGAAGACATGGTCGGGGATCGTGTAGGTCCAGACCGCCGAGCCGTTGTTGTCGTTGGCGCCGTCGGCGACGACGCTGATCTGGATCTGCGTCGCCGCGATGTCCTGCTTCTGAAGTGCAGAGAGCGTGCCGGTGACATCCTGGCCGGCGCTCTTGTAGACGTAGTTCGGCGCATCGGCGAGGTTCACGCTCACCGTGGGCCTGTCGCCCAGGTTCTGGTCGATGAAGGTGATGCGGCCGGAGATCGTGTCGGAATGCGTGGTGTCGCCGGTCGTGTCCGCGCGCTCGGTCAGCACAAACGCCGTCTTCACGTTGCCGTTGAGATCGAGGCTCTGAGACAGAGGCTTGCCGGGGTAACGGTTGAAAGGCGTCGTGTGATCGCTGGGCCCCTGCGGTCCCTGCTGACCAAGGTTGGTGAAGAGCGCGGTCGCGATGTAGTTGGCCGGCGTCTTGATCACCAGGCCGTCGCTGGTCTGCGTGATCGTGTCGGTGAAGTTCGTGGTCAGCTTGGTGTTGGTGTTGTTGTCGGTGAACTTCAGCGTGAACACGTCTGTGATCAGCCTCTGGACGTCCGGCGACAGCAGCCCGTTGGTGATCGAGACGTTGCCGCCGCTGATCTGGATCATCTGGCCGGCCTGGTTGACCGTCGCGATCGGCAGCAGCGTGACCTTGTCGAACAGGATGTAGGAGCCCGTCGTGCCGTTCGGCTCGACCAGCACCTGGAAGCTCGCCTGCGGCTGCGGATCGCCGCCGCCGGCAGGAACGACGAAGTTGATCTGGGTCAGCACCGCCGTGCCGCGGATGCCCATGGTGGCGACCGGCGTGTCGATCTTCATGTCGCCGTGCTTGGCGGTCTCGCCCGCGACGAAGGTGATGGTGCCCGCAACCAGGCTCAGCAGCGAGGAATTGCTCGACCCGTTGGGGTCGTAGACCATCTCGTTCAGCACCATCCGCGCATTGGAGGACAGACCGAACACGGTGCCGTCGATGAAGGTGATGCCGAGCGTCGAATCCGCGCCGGTCGAGACCACATCGCCCTTCTCGACGTTATCGCCGTTGTTCAGCGTGACCGAGACGCCGTTGCGAACCGCGGTCGCGCTGCCGGAGAGTTTTGTGACGTGGCCGATGACCTGCGCGGCGGCGATGCCGGGCGCGGCCTGCGCAACCTGCACATGGCCCGTGAGCGCGTTGACGACGTCGCCGGTGAGATGGGCGCCATCGGGCGAGGCGATCGCTGCGCGCTTGTCGCCCTTGAAATAATCGTGAACGACGAACTCATGCCCCTCGTGGGACAGCACGAGGTCGAGACCTGCGCGCTTGAACTCGCCATTGAAGATCAGGTTAGCATCGGGAACAACGAACGTGCCGTCGGGCACGTGACCGTGCGCCGTCGCGACAAAAGGCTTGGCGATAAAAGTCTTGGCCGTAAAGGAATCGATATGAACGTCCGCGGCCAAGCGGGAACCCTCGCCATCAAGGGGAATCGTGGCGTCAAATTTGCCAGCGTAATTCAACCGGGGGGCACCGCAAAAAAGAGTTAAAATCTAAGTAAGTAACGACCGCCTAAGCTTGAATAGCATTACCAAGTCCTTAGCGAAACCATCTATTGCTTGTGTGATTCCCATCACTTGGCTGGAGGAGTCCCCAATAGCGGCGCCTTCACAGAGAAGCCGAAGTAATTCTTCAAATATTCCGAGGTCGGTTTTCGGCTTATTTTCACGCATTCCCAGTCATCCAAAGTAATCAGTCGCCCATATCGAACGACGGATACTTGCGTCATCTTTTGTTCGTAGTTCCCCGCAGCATCCTGCGGCAAATACGGGTCAAAATCTGTGACCCAACTAACAGAACCCGTGAAATAGCGGGCTGTTAGCCATAAGCGGTAGAATCAGCCCTCCCGCAACTTCTCCCTGCAATTGGTTCCATTTCGCGGCGACGGGCCCCTCCTAGCCGGCGAATCGTAAAATTTTACGCAATTTGGGCACGCCCGTTTCAGCCTGTCCCACGGTTTTGGGACCCCTGCCGGGCGCATTAAGCAGAACAAAACGGCCCGTCTCGCACTATCTCCGCGAAAGCAACAAAGCCCGGCACGTACAGGTCGAGGGGGACCTGGCGAAGCCGGAAGGGGATGTCAGATGGAGACCGCTGCTCGCTCGTGCGCCTGGCGCGCTGTCCTTGTGCTGTGCGGATTGATCCTGCTCGGATCGGCCGCCGAGCTCCGCGCCGGCACGCTGCTGTCGCCTGGGGCCGGCGTCCTCGTGCGCAAATCCGCCGAGCCGTTCGGCGTGTTTGCCTTCGCCATCTCGTCCGGCAGCCTCCAGCAGAAATGGTTCGCGCTGAAGCAGAAGCTCGACGACGACATGGTGCAGCTCGCGCTGTGCGACGGCGACCGGGACAATTGCGCGTCGCCGGCGGCGCTCAAACTGATCGCCATCGTCGACCAGGCCCGCGGCCGCGACGGCCGCGCGAAGCTGGGCGAGACCAATCGCGCCATCAATCTTGCCATCCGCGCCGCCAATGACGGCGCCGACGACGTCTGGAGCTCGCCGCTCGCGACCTTCGCGCGGGGCGCCGGCGATTGCGAAGACTATGCCATCGCCAAGCTGGCCGCGCTGCGGCTCGCCGGCGTTGCCAATGAGGACCTCCGCATCGTCGTCGTGCGCGACGTCAGGGCCGGCGAAGAGCATGCGGTTGCCGCCGCAAAGCTCGACGGCCACTGGCTGATGCTCGACAACCGCCGCATGGCGATGGTTGAGGACGACGCGGCCCAGACCTACCAGCCGCTGTTCGTGCTCTACCAGTCCGCCGTGATGAAATATGTCGACGAACCCGTGCGGTTGTCGATGGCCGCGCCCGAGGCGCACTGATTTTCTTGTAGCCCGGATGGAGCCAACGGGTCGGCGCAAAGCGCCGCCCGATGAGAGGCTCGCGCAATCCGGGACTCCAGGACGCGGACTCATTAGCGCGCAGCTGCATCGCGTCGGCGAAGAAGATGTTCACCGCGTGCGTCGCCGCCAACCGCTCGGGGTCTCGCCGGTCAGCTTCCTGAATGCCGCAGCGAAGGCGGTCTGCGAGGAATAACCAAGCGCGGCTGCGATCGACACGATCGAGTCGTCGGTGTCGCGCAGCATGTTCATGGCCTGCTCGAGCTGGTGCTGGCGTAGCCAGGCATACGGCGACAGCCCGGTGCTTCCCTTGAAGGCGCGGCAGAAATGGAAGCGCGAAAGGCCGGCATCGGATGCCAGCGCCGCGAGCGAGACGTCCGCATTGCTGTCCGAACGCAAGCGTTCGATGGCGCGACACAGCACCTTGGGCGACAACCCGCCGGTGACCGGCTGGACCGTTACAGGCGAACCTGCGTGGGCAACCAGCAGGCGCGTCGCCAGAAGATCAGTCATCTGATGCCTGAACAGGGCATCCAAGGCCGCGCTGCCTTCCAGCACATCCGCAGCACTCAGGAGCAATCGGGATGTAACGGGGTCGGGATGGACCGTTCGCTCCACGAGATCACCAGGAGCGGCCACGTCGGCTTCGTGGGCAACGCGCTGGAGCGTTGCGTGCGGCAGGTAGAGCTGAACGACATTCAGAGGCTGGTAAATGTCCCATCGTGAGCTCGAACCGGCCGGAATGACTGTCACGGTCCCGGGACGCGTCATTCCATTCACAAATGCTTTCCCGTTACGGCGCTCGAACCGCACCGACCCGGCGGTGAACGTCATGATGACGTGATCGTCCATGGGCTTGACGACGTCGTGCAGCGGATCATGCTTCCAAAATGTGATCGCGCCGCAGGACGATGATGCCATTTGAACGGGCTTCGTCTTGAGTACGCGCGTCATTTCCGCATCGGGACACTCGCCGATCGGCAACTGGGAAGTGTCGGATTTCTGCGAAATATCTCGCAAGCGAGGTTTGCTCATGGACCTGTTCTCGCCGTTGAGAGGGTCTGGTTTGAGCGTTCGAGGCGTTCTCAGGAGACGTACGGATCTGGGGTCTCTTCCCAAAGTGACCCTGCTGCAAGTTTAGACGAAACGCGCGTTCAGATCGACCTGTATTCTCGGATAGTGCGGGACCATGGTGCCCGCAGGGCAAGGGCTCGCAGGTTCCGCGGCAGCTCGGCCAATGACCAGCTGGTTCATGTTCTTCCGCTTTTGGCCCGAAGGCGAAGTCCGCGATGTCCGCGATGTCCGCGATGTCCGCCCGCGCCGCTGTTGGGGGAGAAGCAGACATCAGGTGGCCGACTCGCAGCAACCGACTGAGTACGCACCCTAACCACTAGCACCGCTCCCGGATTGCGCGGAGCCTGTCATCGGGCGGCGCTTTGCGCCGACCCATTGGCTCCATCCGGGCTACGGGTCTCACGTAAACCGTCACGCCACAAAGCCGTTTCGCCGCGCGATCCGGGGCGCTAGCATGGCGCCTTTGCGGGGGCGACTGGAATGCGGTTCATCGTGCTGTCTGTGCTTGCGCTGCTGGTATTGCCGGCGGCACCAGGCTCCGCGCAATCGGACCCGTCCGACCGCTCCATCGCCGAGAGGCTGCCGCTGTTTGCCCGAAACAACTGCCAGCAGATCCGCGATCCCGGCAATCAATTGATCTGCGGTGACGCAGAGCTGGCCGCCGCCGCCGAGAAGCTCGGCACGGCGATCGAGGCGCGGCTCGCCCGCCTGCCCGATCGCCTGCCCGCGATCGAGGAAAATGCGATCTGGATCCGACAGCGCAACCTCGGCTGCGGCATCGTTGGCCAGACCGCGATCCGCGCCGACGATTTCGACCGCGTGAAGGCGTGCCTTCTCAAGGTCACCGAAGAGCGCGCCGCAATCGTGCGTGATCCCGATTTCGACTGTCTCGCGGCCAACACGGCCGCGGGCGCGCTGATCTGCGCGGACCCGTCGCTGGCGCTCACCGAAACCGAGCTCAACAGCCAGGTGCTGGGCCTGATCGGCAGGCTGGACCCGACCGCGGCCCGCTTTGCCTTCGCCGAATACGGCCGATGGACGAGGGAGCGCGATCGCAAGTGCAATCTCGTCGGCAAGGAGAACGTGCCGCTTGCCGAGCTTTCGTCCGCGGAAGATTGTCTCGCCGAGCATCTGAAGCGCAAGACCGAGGAGATCGCCGCCGCCAAGGGCGATCCGAAGAAAGTGTTCGGCCGGCAGGTCGCGGCCCGCTCGCCCGACACCGATGCCGTCGATTTCTGCGCCGCGCGGATTCACGCCGCCAATTCGTGCGGCAATTTCCTCCGCATCAACCGCGTCTACGCGCTCGACAGCCAGGTGACCGACCAGGAGGCGCAGGTCACGGGCGAGATCGAGATGGTCGTGCTGGCGCCCTTCACCATGTGCAGCAAGGTCGCTTCCACCTGCACCGGCACCTGCTGGGACCCCAGGACGGGCCGTCCGCAGCCCGGCATCGGCAGCAAGGAGCGATCCGGCGAGGCCTTCAACGTCACGCGCCGCCTGAGAATCCAGCGGACCTTCGCCTTCGTGAAAGCCGCCGACGGCTGGCGCTGCCGGGAGGACGAACTGGCGCCGGTGAATTCGGGCACTGCGGGCGGGGGATCGTAGGACCCCTCCCCTCGTGTCGCTCTTTCTTCCTTCTCCCCTTGCGGGAGAAGGTGGCGCGAAGCGCCGGATGAGGGGTTCTCTCCGCTCGCTCGAGTATTCGTGAGGATAGAGACCCCTCACCCGGCTTCGCTTTCGCGAAGCCACCCTCTCCCGCAAGGGGAGAGGGTGCACCGTGATCGCCGCGAGAGATCAAAACATCAGATTATCCTTCACCAGCACCCAGCGGCCGTTCTTCACCTGCTGCACCTGGGTGACGGTGGTGGCGAGATGGTTGGTCTTCGAGAACACCGTCGGCGGCGAATTAAAGATATCCTGGAACTTGTCGCCGGACTCCAGCGCGTCGAGCATCTTCTGGCCAGTGAGATCCTTGCCGGCCTTGTTGGCATAATGCGCGAACGTCATCACCGCATTGTAGCCGATGATCGCCTGGGTGTTGGCGTCGGCGTTGAACATCTTCTTGTAATTGACGAGCCAGTCCTTCACCTTTCCCTTCGCGGTGTCTTCGTAGGGAATTTCGAAGTTCGAGGCGGAATACAAGCCTTCCACCACTTCCTTGCCGAGCGCCGGCACTTCGAGCACGTTAACGGGCGTGGCGCCGAGGAAGGTGACGTCCCATCCGAGCTTCTTCGCCTCGCCCATGGTGCCGATGGGCTCGCGGAGGACCGCGCCGAGCACCACGAGATCGCAGCCGTCGGACTTCATCTTGGCGACCTGCGCGCTGAAATCGGAGGCGCCGCGCTTGTAGCTCGTGATCGAGGCCGGCTGCAGCTTCATGGCGGTGAGCTGCTGGTTGAAGCCGTCGAGCACGTTTTTGCCGTACTCGTCGTCCTGATGCAGGATGCACGGCTTCTTGAAATTCTTTGCCTCTATCATGTATTTGAGCGCTGCGCGCGTGCTCTCGACATAGGGCAGGAGGTTGTTGAACTTCAGCCGCTCCTGCGGCTTGGCCGGATCGAACTTGAAGGTGAACTCGGCCGCCGTCAGCGGGAAGAGCTGAAGCACGCCGGCGTCGAGCAGGATATCCTGCGCAGCGAGCACGGTCGGCGATCCCATTGGTCCCACCATCGCGAAAATCTTGTCGCGCTCGATCAGCTTTTGCGAAGCCAGCACCGCTTTCTTCGGATCGTAGCCCGAGTCCTCGACGACCAGCTTGATCTTGCGGCCCTGGACACCGCCCGCCGCGTTGATCTCCTCGACCGCCATCTTCATGCCGTTGGAGACCGGGACGCCCCAGCCCTTGATCGGCCCCGACAGGTCCTGGTGGGTGCCGATGACGATCTCGGATGCAGAGATGCCATCGTTGGTGACCTTGGTTTGCGCCGCGGCCGGCAGACAGGTGAGCACCACGGCGCTCACAGCAAGGCCGAGCGTGCTGAACGATTTCGACATTGACGTCTCCTCTCCTTTGGGCCCGTATGGTGCGAAGGGCGGGGGCCACAGCTCCTTCGCTTTCTCGAACTGGCAGGCTCGTCACGCCACCGCGCGCTGGCGATACATCGCCTCGATCTCGGCGGCGTAGCGCTTGTTCACGAAACCCCGCTTCAGCTTCATGGTCGGCGTCAGCTCCTCGTCCTCCGGGGTCAGCTGGCGCTCGATCAGGTAAAATCTCTTGACGGTCTCGACGCGGGCAAAATTGCCGTTGACCCCTTCGATCTCGCGCCAGATCAGGTCCTGGATCTCCGCCGCGCGGCACAGGCTCGCATAATTGGTGAAGGGGATGTCGTGGTCCTGGGCGAACTTCTCGACATTCTCCTGGTCGATCATCACGAGGCAGGTCAGATAGGGCCGCTTGTCGCCGATCACCACGGCATCCGAGATGTAGGGCGAGAATTTGAGCTGGTTCTCGATCTCGGACGGCGTAACGTTCTTTCCGCCGGAGGTGATGATGATGTCCTTCATCCGGTCGGTGATGCGGACAAAACCTTCGTTGTCGATGGTGCCGACGTCGCCGGTGTGCAGCCAGCCGCGATGGTCGATGGTCTCGGCGGTCTTCTCGGGCTGATTCAGATAGCCCATGAACAGGAAGTCGCCCTTGATCAGGATCTCGCCATCGGGCGACAGCGCGACCTCGCCCCAGGACACGGCGGTGCCGACCGAGCCGAGCTTGATGCGATCCGCCGGCATCATGGTCGCGACGCCGCAATTCTCGGTCTGGCCATAGACCTCGTGCACGTCGATGCCGAGCGCGAGATACCAGCGGATCAGCTCCGGCGCGATCGGCGCAGCGCCGGTGAACGCGATGCGGCAGCGGTCGAGCCCCATCATGCGGCGGATGTTGCGGAACGCGAGCCGGTAGGCGATTCTGTTGGCGATGCGCAGTGAGAGCGGCGGCGCCCTGCCCTCGATCCGGCAATCGACCATGCGATAGCCGACCTTGATGGCGCGGCGATAGACCCATTGCTGCAGCGGCGTCGCGTCCTTCAGCGCGATGGTGATCGCGGAATAGAACTTCTCCCAGATGCGAGGCACCGCAAAGAAGACGGTCGGCTGCACCTCGCGCAGATTGTCCGGCACCGTCTCCGGGCTCTCGGCGAAATTCATCACCGAGCCGAGTGCGACCGAGATGTAGTAGCCGGCGACCCGCTCGGCGACGTGGCAGAGCGGAAGGAAGATCAGCCGGTCTTCGTCCTCCCGCGCCGAGATGAAATCGTTGGCATGCCGCATCTGGTGCGTGACGCTGCGGTTCGCGTGCATCGCGCCCTTGGGCGGGCCGGTCGTGCCCGAGGTGTAGACGAGAATGACAAGGTCATCCGCACTGCGGCTGTCGATCATGTCCTGCCACAGCGCCTCGCGGCCGACCATGTGGTTGCGGCCGAGCGCACGGAACTCGTCGAGCGACATCACCATGTCGTCGAAGAAGCCGCTGAGGCCCTCCATGTCGAACACGATGATCTTTTGCAGGGACGGACAGCGCGCGCGGCAGGCGAGCACCTTGTCGAGCTGCTCCTCGTCCTCGGCGAAGATCACCTTGGTCCGGGAATCGTTGACCAGGTATTCGACCTGGGAGGATGCATCGGTCGGATAGATTCCGGAGGAAACACCGCCGGCGCACAAAATGCCCATGTCGGCATGAACCCATTCCGGCACGGCATTGGCGATGACGGAGGCGACGTCGCCGGACCGGAAGCCGGAGGCGTGAAGCGCGTAGGCGATCTCCTTCGAGATCTCAAGCCACTCGCGCCAGCTGGTCGGCTGCCAGATGCCGAATTTCTTCTCGCGAATAGCCGGCCTGTCGCCCCGCGTCTCGGCGGCGCGCAAGAAGCTCTTCGCGATCGTATCAGCGACCGTCAGCACCGCCGGTCGGGTCATGCGCGTCTCCTCCTTGTCGCTCTCCCCTCCGCTGCCTGCCTTGCCGGCGGTCTGTCGTTGCGGATGGGCCAATCCATTTAACGCCTTCGCCTAGCGCCAGGTCTTCAGCGCCAAATCTTCAGCGCCAGGTCTTCTTCTTTTTCCAGCGCCGCTCGCCTCGCGCGCCCGCCTCCTTGGCGCCAAGGTAGAATTCCTGAATGTCCTGGGAATGCATCAAGCGGTCGCAGGTGTCGTTCATCACGACGCGGCCGATCTCGAGCACGTAGCCATAATGCGCCGTCTCCAGCGCCACCTTGGCGTTCTGCTCGACCAGCAGGATCGACATGCCCTGCTCCTCGTTGACGCGGCGGATGATGGTGAAAATCTCCTTCACCAGCAGCGGCGACAGGCCGAGCGAGGGCTCGTCGAGCAGCAGCAATGTCGGCCGGTTCATCAGCGCGCGTCCGATCGCGAGCATCTGCTGCTCGCCCCCGGAAAGCTGGCCGGCCGGCTGGTTGATGCGCTCCTTCAGCCGCGGGAAATAGCCGTAGACGCGCTCCAGATCCTCCGCCACGCCATCACGATCCCGGCGCGGATACGCCCCCATCATCAGGTTCTCGCGCACCGAGAGGAACGGGAACACCTCGCGCCCCTCCGGCACATGGCTGAGACCCAGCCGCACGATGCGGTCGGCCTCCATGCGCTGGATCGACTTGCCCATGAATTCGATCGTGCCCTTCTGCGGATCCAGAATGCCCGAGATCGTCTTCAGCACCGTGGTCTTGCCGGCGCCGTTGGCGCCGAGCAGGGTGACGATGCGGCCGCGCGGCACCTCCAGCGAGATGCCGCGGATCGCCATGATCGGCCCGTAATAGCTCTCGATGTTGGAGAGTTTTAGGATGATGTCGGGCGTGACGGCGGCATCCATGCGTCAGGCTCCCAGATACGCGGCGACGACATCGGGATGCTGCTGCACCTCGGCGGGCGAGCCCATCGCCAGCACCCGGCCATAGTTCAGCGCGATGACGCGATCGGAGACGCGGTTGACCAGCGACATGTCGTGTTCGACCATCAGCACGGTGACGCCGAGCTCGTTCTTCATGTCGCGGATCCAGAAAGACATGTCGCCGGTCTCCTCGACGTTGAGGCCGGAGGACGGCTCGTCAAGCAGGATCAGTTTCGGCTCCGAGCACAGTGCGCGCGCTAGCTCGATCACCTTGCGCACGCCGTAGGGCAGGCCGGAGATCAGCTTGTCACGATAGGGTTCGAGATCGAGGAACTCGATCACCTGCTCGACCCTGCGGCGATGCACCTTCTCGTTCGCCCGCACGCTGGGCAGGAACAGCAGCTCCTGCCAGAGCTGGGTGGTCGAGTGACGGTGGCGGCCGACCAGAAGGTTGGAGAGCACGGTCGCGTTCTCGAACAGCTCGATGTTCTGGAAGGTGCGCGCGATGCCGAGCCTGGCGATGTCGTAGGGCGGCTGCTCGGTGATGTCCTGGTCTTCGAAGAAGATGCGGCCGGTGGTCGGCCGGTAGATCCGCGAGATCAGGTTGAAGATCGAGCTCTTGCCGGCACCGTTCGGCCCGATGATCGAGAGGATCTCGCCCTTCTCGACCGCGAAGGATACCGCATCGACCGCCTTCAGTCCTCCGAAATGCAGCGACAGGTTCTCCGCGCGAAAATAGCTCATCGGTTGCGCTCCGACTTCACGTAGATCTTCTGCCGCTTGAAGGTGGCGCGCTTGTAGAGCGGAAACAGCTGGAAGAAGAGCTTGATCTTGAGCCAGCGGCCGTAGAGCCCGAGCGGCTCGAACAGCACGAACAGCACGATGATGATGCCGTAGATCGCGCCCTTCAGCCCGTTGAGCGAGGCGAACGCCGCGACTTTCGACTGGATATTGCCCGCAGTCGCCGGACCCGCCCCGAACGTCGCGGCAATGCCGGCGACGATGCCGGGCAAGTCGTCCTTCAGATAGGTCAGGAACGGGTCGATCATCACGATGAAGATCGCGCCCAGCACTGCGCCGTGCAGGCTGAAGGTGCCGCCGATCAGGATCACGATGATGAACTCGATCGAGAGCTGGAGCGTGAACATCTCCGGCGAGATGAAGGAGAGCTTGTGCGCGAACAGCACGCCGGCAAAGCCGGTGATCGCCGCCGAGATCGCAAAGGACTTCACCTTGTACAGCGCAACGTTGACGCCCATGCTGCGCGCCGCGGTCTCGCTGTCGCGGATCGCGACGAAGGCGCGCCCCGTCGGCGAGCGCAGCAGATTGAGCGTGCCGACGATGGTCAACACCAGCACGGCAAGGCAGAGGAAATAGAAGGTCGGGCTGTCGCGCGGGACGGTGACGCCAAGCAGCGACAGGGTCTTGACCCGCATGCCCTCGTTGCCGTTGGTGACGCTCTCCCAGCGCGCCAGGATCTCCTCGACGATCAGGGCAAAGGAGATGGTGGCGATGACGAGGTAGATGCCTTGGAGGCGCAGGGCGGGAAAGCCGACCATCGCGCCGATCAACCCGGTCAGGGCACCGGCAGCGAGGAAATAGACCGGGAACGGCACGTTATATTTCTGCAAATATGCCGCCGTGTAAGCGCCGATCGCGAGGAACGCGGCGTGGCCGAGCGAGGCTTGCCCGGTAAAGCCGGTCAGGATCAGCAGGCCGACGCCGACCGTCGCGTAGATGCAGACGAAGACGAGCTGGCTCATCAGATAGCTGGAGAGCACATAGGGCGCGATCAGCAGCAGCGCGAGCAGGATGCCGTAGGAGACGACGTAGCCCGAATGCGGGAACAGCTTGATGTCGTCCTCATAGTCGGTCTTGAACAGGAAGCGCATGGCGTTCAGACCTTCTTGCGGACGTGAAGGCCGAACAGGCCTTCAGGCTTGAGCAAGAGCACGGCAAGCAGCACGAGATAGGGCGCGACGTCCTTCCAGCCCTCCGCCAGATAGAAGCCGGCCATGCTCTCGATCACGCCGATTAGCACGCCGCCGACGACCGCGCCGGGGATCGAGCCGAAGCCGCCGAGGACTGCGGCGGGAAACGCCTTGAGGCCGAGCACGAGGCCGACATTGGAATGGATGAACGTGATCGGCGCCAGCAGCACGCCGGCGCAGGTCGCGACCGCCGCGCTGATCGCCCAGACGACCGACACCACGCGCTTGACCGGGACGCCCATGTAATAGGCCGCCAGCATATTCTCGGAACTGGCGCGCATCGCGGTGCCGAGCGTGGTCTTGTTGAAGAACAGCCAGAGCAGCGCGCACAGGATCATCGTCGCGGCGATCACCGAGAGCTTGTCATAGGCCAGCACCAGCGAGCCGACGCGTAGCACGCCGTGGCTGAACGGCGTCTCGATCTTCAGATCGTCGGTGCCCCAGATCATCCCGGCGACCGAGCGCAAGAAATAGCCGAGGCCGATGGTGGCCATGATGATGGAGAATTGCGGATAGCCGAGGATCGGCCGCACCACCACGCGCTCGGCCAGCATGCCGAACAACGCCATGGCAGCCACCGCACCGGCAAAGCCGATCCAGTAGTTCAGTCCCATCATGCCGATGAAGGTGAAGGCGAAGAAGCCGCCCAGCATCATCAAATCGCCCTGGGCGAAATTGACGACCTCGGTGGCCTTGTAGACGAGCACGAAGCCGAGCGCGATCAGGCCGTAGACGCAGCCGAGCGCAACACCGCTGACCAGCTGCTGAACGAAATCCAGCATCGCCGCGCTTCCTCCCGATACAACCGGCGGCTCTTCGCGACCGCCTTGCTGCATCTTGTGTCCAGTCGCTACGCGGTCGTTTCGCCGCGTTAGCGCCATTTGTCCCGGCGGCAATTCAGCCTGAACCGTCCAGCGCTGTCAACAAACGGTGACTTGCCATTAGTAGCAACCGGATGGCGGAATTTGTGGGCCGTAGATTCACGGTGCCGAAACATCTTGGGATCATGGTCGCGAGCGATGCAAAACCGGATGGTGTGGCCGTCATGAAGCCGGACAGATCGGCGCTGGAAGTCCTGGGGTTAACGAAGCGTTTTGACCGTCTGGCGGTCGACAGCCTCGATCTCACCATTCACGCCGGCGAATTCTATGCGCTGGTCGGCCCCAACGGCGCCGGCAAGACCACCACTTTGCGCATGGTCGCGGGCCTGTTGCGGCCCGACGCCGGCGCGGTCTCGATCTTCGGCATCGATGCGCTCGCAAATCCCGTCGCCGCCAAGCAGGTGATGGCGTGGGTGTCCGACGAGCCCATGATCTACGACAAGCTGACGCCGCTTGAGTACCTCGAATTCGTCGCCGGGCTCTGGGGCATCGCGCCGTCGGTCTCGGAACCGGTCGCGCAGGACCTCCTGACCTCGCTCGGGCTCGAGCCGCACCGGCACGAACGCTGCGAAGGCTTTTCCAAGGGTATGCGCCAGAAGGTCGCTCTCGCCGGCGCGCTGGTGCACGATCCCCGCCTCATCATCCTCGACGAACCGCTGACCGGCCTCGATGCCGTTTCCGCCCGCCATGTGAAGGGGCTGCTGAGCGAGCGCGTCCGCGCCGGCTGCACCGTCATCATGACCACGCATATTCTCGAAGTTGCCGAACGCATGGCCGATCGCATCGGCGTGATCGCCTCGGGCCGTCTGGTCGCCGAGGGAACGCTGACCGAGCTGCGCCAGCAGAACGGCCATGCCGACACCAGCCTGGAAGATCTCTTCATCGCGCTGGTGACGCTTCCGGAAGCCGCATGAGCTCGGCAACCGCGCTCTCCTGGTTTGCCCGCCACGAGCTCCGGCTCGCCTGGCGCGAATGGTTCGCCATGATGACCGGCGGGCGGCGCAAGCGGGCGCGCGCCGCAATGATCGGCCTGCTGTTCTTCGCGGCACTGCTGCACGTGCCGGCCTGGGCGGTGATCGGCCGCTTCGCCGACCTGCAGCTGCCGCTCGACAAATCCTCGCTGATCGTGATCTCGGCGACGATCTTTCTCGCCTGGACGCTGATGCTGTCGCAGGCGATCGAATCGGTGACGCGGGTGTTTTACGCCCGCGCCGATCTCGACCTGATCATGTCCTCGCCCGCGATGCTGGCCAATCTGTTCTCGGTGCGCATCGCCGCGATCGCACTGGCCGTCACCGTGATGGCGCTGCTGTTCTCGACGCCGTTCATCGACGTGCTGGTGATCGGCGGCGGCGCGCGCTGGCTTGCGGCGTTCGGCGTCGTCATCGCCATGGGCCTCTCGGCCGCGGCGATCGCGATCGCCATCACCATCCTGCTGTTCCGCCTGATCGGCCCGGCGCGCACGCGCTTCGTCGCCCAGGTCCTCGCCGCGATGATCGGCGCCGGCTTCGTGATCGCGCTCCAGGTCGCCGCGATCATGTCCTATGGCACGCTGTCGCGCTTCACCATCCTGACCTCGGGCAGCTTCGCCGTCTACGCGCCCGACGTCGACAGCATCTGGTGGTGGCCGGCGCGGGCGGCCATGGGCGACAGCGAGGCGCTGCTGCTGCTCCTCGCGCTCGGGCTCGTGCTGCTCGGCAGCGTGATGGCGGTCTTCTCGCACCGCTTTGCCGATACCGCAATCGATGCCGCCGCTTACGGCGCCTCCGGCAGCAAGGCCGCGAAGCAGCGCCCGTTCCGCGGCGGATCGCGGCAACAAGCGCTGCGGCGCAAGGAATTTTCGCTGCTCTGGCGCGATCCCTGGCTGATCTCGCAGACGCTGATGCAGCTGCTCTATTTGGTGCCGCCGGCGCTGCTGCTCTGGCGCAACTTTGCCGACAGCTCCGCGGCGCTGACGCTGATCACACCCGTCATCGTGATGGCGGCGGGACAGCTCGCGGGCGGGCTCGCCTGGCTGACGATCTCGGGCGAGGACGCGCCCGACCTGGTCGCGACCGCGCCGCTGACACCGTCCAGCGTCACCCGCGCCAAGATCGAGGTCGTGCTGATCGCCATCGCCGCCATCTTCTGCCCGCTGGTCGCAGCACTCGCTTTCGCCTCGCCGTTCCAGGCCGCGGTCAGTGCCGGTGCTGTCATCATCAGCACGGCGTCCGCGACTGCGATCCAGCTCTGGTTCCGGGTGCAGGCCCGGCGCAGCCAATTCCGCCGCCGCCAGACCTCGTCGCGGCTCGCGACCTTCGCCGAAGCCTTCTCCTCGATCGGCTGGGCCGCCAGCGCAGCGCTGCTGCTCGCCCTCCCCATCGCCGGCCTCATCAGCGGCCTGATCACCGCGGGCCTCGTCGCCATCACCTGGAAGTTCAGCCCGAGGCGCAACTAGAAGCCGGGAGTAAGGCTGCGACACTGACGCGCTGTTGATCGCGGCCTATTGGCCACGCGCTGCATTGCACGCTAGACTTATTCCGAAGTCATCGGGGACGGATTCATGCGGCGACTGGTTTCAGCGGCTCTGGCGCTGTTCGGCGCATTCCTCTCTCCTGCTCTCGCCCAGCAGCCACCTCAGCAGAGCGAATGCCTGGCGATGGCAAACGCCGTGCCCCGCGCAATGCCGGCCGCCTTCCGGCAGGCCGCAGGCTCGGCTGAAGTCCAGATCACCTATGCCGGCCATTCCACCTATTTCATCGACACGCCCGGCGGCTTGCGCATCGCGACCGACTACAGCGGCGCCTACCAGGTCGGACGTCTGCCCGATGTCGTCACCATGAACCGGGCGCACAGCACCCACTACTCTTTATTTCCCGACAAGCGCATTCCCCATGTGCTGCATGGCTGGGGTGAGGACGGCAAGCCGGCCATCGTATCGGAGCGCATCGGCGACACCTTCATCCGCAACGTCACGACCGACATCCGCCGCTATTTCCGTGACGATTCCGGCACCGACATGATCCGCGACGGCAATTCGATCTTCATCTTCGAGGTCGCCGGGCTCTGCATCGGCCATCTCGGCCATCTCCACCACAAGCTCGACGAAACCCATTTCGCCCAGATCGGGCGGCTCGACATCGTGATGGTGCCGATCGACGGCACCTACACCATGTCGCTCGACGGCGTCTCCGAGATCACCAAGCGGCTGCGCGCCTCTGTGGTGCTGCCGATGCATCGCTTCGCCACCCCGCTCGACGAGTTCATGCACCTCATCGGCCGGCAGTTCGAGATCGACCGGCGCAGCGAGCGCTCCTTCCGGATGTCGCGGGACGCGCTGCCGACGACGCCGACAGTGATCATCCTCGACGGCGTCTGACGCGCAATTTTCTCCAAGTCGATTGCCGTTCGGTCGTGCTGATCTCCTCGCGACAGGAGATCGACATGACCGACTTTGCCAGACTTTTGCACGCGGACGGACCGAACCCCGAGCACGCGGCGGCGCTCCAGCTCTACGGCCGCTTCGTCGGCGACTGGGATGCCGGGATCACCGCTCATGGCCCCGATGGAACCAAGCACACCGTGCCCGGCGAAATCCACTTCGGCTGGGTGCTGGAAGGCCGCGCGGTGCAGGATGTCTGGATCATTCCCCGCCCCGCGGGCGCGCCGGCGTTTCCGATCGCCGGCAATTGGTACGGCACGACGCTGCGGGTCTACGACCCCTCCATGTCCGCGTGGCGGATTTCCTGGTTCGATCCCGGTCGTAGCGTATTCCGCCAGCAGATCGGCCGCCCGCGCGGCGCGGACATCGTGCAGGAAGGCACGACCGATGCGGGCGACCTGACACGCTGGAGTTTTACAGAGATTACCGATGATTCCTTCCATTGGCTCGGCGAAGTGAAGCCGGCAGCCGCCGCCGATTGGCGGCTTGTGGTCGATGTGAGGGCGAAGCGGCGCAAGGGCTAACGACGGCGCCGCTGTGCTCGCGATGACGGGTGCGGTTGCGCAGCACGCGCAGCTGGATGCGAAGACGAGGTGCTAGGCTCCCCCCACAAAAAACATAAGGGAGCGAATGCCGATGGCTGCAAGCGGTGTGCCCACCAACACGAGCGGGCTATTCGTCGAGCCGCGCGAGGACTGGCTCGCGCAATATCAGGAGGAGATCATCGATCCCTTGCGGCCGATCGTCGATCCTCATCACCATCTCTGGAATCGCGGGCAGCGCTATCTGATCGAGGAGATGGCGGCCGATATCGCCTCCGGGCACCACATCATCGCCACCGTCTATGTCGACTGCCGTTCGATGTATCGTGCGCACGGACCCGAGGCATTCCGGCCGGTCGGCGAAGTCGAGTTCGCCAACGGCGTCGCCGCGATGAGCGCAAGCGGCGGCTACGGCACGGCCGCGATCTGCGCCGGCATCGTCAGCCACGTCAATCTGCTGCTGGGCGATGCCGCCAAGCCGGTGCTGGAGGCCGAGATCGCGGCAGGCAACGGCCGCTTCCGCGGCATCAGGCATTCCTCGGCCTGGGACGAAGACCCTGTCGTCGCCGGCATGTATGCCAACCGGCCGAAGGGGTTGTTGCGGGATCCGACTTTCCGCAAAGGCTTTGCCTGCCTCGCACCGCTGAACCTGAGCTTCGATGCCTGGCTGTTTCACCCGCAGATCGGCGAGCTGGCCGAGCTCGCGCGCGCCTTTCCCGACACCAGGATCGTGCTCGACCATTGCGGCGGCCCGGCCGGCGTCGGTCGCTTCGCCGGGCGGCGCGAAGAGGTGTTTCCGCAATGGCGCGCCTCGATCCAGGAGATCGCGAAGTGCGTGAACGTCTCGGTGAAGCTCGGCGGGCTCGCGATGTGCCTGCTCGGCTATGACTTCCATCTGCGCGCGAAGCCCCCGTCATCGGAGGAGCTTGCCGCGGCCTGGCGGCCCTATGTCGAGACCTGCATCGAGGCGTTCGGCCCCAAGCGCGCGATGTTCGAGAGCAATTTCCCGCCGGACAAGGGCCAGTGCAGCTACCAGGTGATCTTCAACGCGTTCAAGCGTATCGCCGCGCCCCTGAGCGAGGCCGAGAAGACGGCGCTGTTCTCGCAGACGGCAAGCGATGTCTACCGGCTCGAACTGCCGTCATGACGAGAAGAGGGGCCGGGATGCTGGTCCCGGCCCCTCTTCCGTCGTGGCCGCTGGGAAGCGTCCTTGAAAATGCTTGAACTCTAGCCAGCCCCCAACAGCGAGGCGGGGCGGCGCTCGCCGGCGGAGACGAACATCCGCTTGAGCTTGTTGACGACGCGGATCAGGAATCCGATCATCACTGGATTGGTCTTGCGGCAGAAGGCGATCTTCTTGACGTGGCCTTCGACATGCCATTTGGCATGCGCGCCGTCGCGGAAGAAAATGACGTCGCCCGGGCCGTAGCGCTTCGGCGGCATGCCGTCGCTTTCGAGCACGATCGATCCTTCCATGATCATGATCGTCTCGTCGATGTCGTAGTACCAGTTGAAGCGCCCTTCGGTGCAGTGCCAGATGATGGTCGAGGCGGTGCCGTCGGCGCTGGTCGACAGGATGTGCGAGCGCGACACCGGATTGCCTTCGATAATCCAGGACGGCTCGATCGGCCGCAGCTCGAGATCCACGTTGCAACTACTGATTTCAATCAATGACGGCGACATCTGCTTCCCCAGGGAATAAAATATGTATGGCCGGGTCTGGGCCCGGATTGTTTCCAAAGATGTTGGAACGCTAGTAGCCGGTTTTTAATTCTTTCTTACGCAGGCGCCGACAATCAGCCGCAAGTTGCAGTGCGAAGAGGTTAACGTCGGGATTTGCCTGCAAATTCGCGCACATGAACCCATCTTTTCCGGGGTGCGACAAAGTGCGCGAAAGTGACCAGCGAAGGAGTCCGCACCGATGCCCCTCACCCCGGAGGTTCTGACAGCCCAAGGCGAGGTCGTCGCCTGGCTCGGCAGCCTCGATGTTGCCTTCGCAGCCGAAGAGGACCCCTGGTTCACCATCGACGGCGTCGAAAACCCCCGGCAGATCGGCAGCGACGGCTGCGGCGGCACCTTCGTGCTGCTGCCATCGCGGAATGTGCTCTACGTCTCATCGGAGGGTCGCGCAGGAATCATCGCCGGCACGTTCGAGGCCTTCATCCAGCTCGTTGTCGCCCGCCCCTACTGGCTGGACATCCTCAAATTCTCCGCCGGCGGCGATCTCACGGAGATGCGGCGCGCGGCGGATGCGCTGGAGGCGACACTCGACGAGGAGGATGACGTCAACGCGGCTCGTGAGGAAATTCGCGGCAGCCTCGACCTGCCCGATGCGGACGATCCCATCGAAGCGCTTTACGAGGCGGTCGCCACGTCCGACGCCATCGTGCGGGCCACCGACGGCAGCCCGTTCACGACGCTGTTCAACCGCTTCAGCATCGACAACAACCGGATGCTGCGAAACGCGGCGGCGTGACAGCACGTGACGCCAGCGCTGGGGCTTGAACCTTCCACCATCATCGTCATGGCCGGGCTTGTCCCGGCCATCCACGCCTAGCGGCACAAAGAACGTGGATGCCCGGGACAAGCCCGGGCATGACGAGCAGCAGCGGACTACTTCGCCCACTCGCCCTTGCGGAACACCGGCACCTTGCTGCCGTCGGCGAGAATGCCGTCGATGTCGGTCTCGGCAGAGCCGATCATCCAGTCGATATGGATCAGGCTCTGGTTGCCGCCTTGCGCGGCGATCTGCTGCGGCGTCAGCTGCGCGCCGTTGACGAAGCATTTCGAATAGCACTGGCCGAGCGCGATGTGCGAGGCCGCGTTCTCGTCGAACAGCGTGTTGTAGAACAACAGCCCGCTCTGCGAGATCGGCGAGGAATGCGGCACCAGCGCCACCTCGCCGAGACGCCGCGCGCCTTCGTCGGTGTCGAGCACCTTGTTCAGCACCTCCGCGCCGCGCGAGGCCTTTGCGTCGACGATCCTGCCGTCCTCGAAGCGCACCGCGATGTTGTCGATCAGCGTGCCCTGGTAGGACAGCGGCTTCGAGCTTACGACATGGCCAAAGACGCGCCGGCAATGCGGCGTGGTGAAAACCTCTTCGGTCGGGATATTGGCGTTGCAACTGATGCCGTTCTTGGACAGCGAGGCGCCGCCCTCCCATTCATGTCCGTCGGCCAGCCCGATGGAGAGGTCGATGCCGGGACCTGAATATTGCAGCGCGCGAAAACGCTGGCCGTTGAGCCAGTTGGTACGCTCGCGCAGCACCGCATTGTGGCTCGCCCAATTGCCCATCGCATCCTCGCGGTCGACGCGGGAGGCCGCGAAGATCGCGTCTGCCAGCTTGCCGATCGCAACGTCCTCGGGATCATCAGGGAAGACCTGCTTGGCCCATGACGGGCTCGGATAGGCGATGATGTTCCAGTTGGTGTCGAAATTGACGATTTTTTCCAGCGCCGGCTGATAGGCTATCGAATTGGCCTTGCTGGCGCGCGCCACCTTGGAAGGATCTTCGCCGGACAGCAGCATCGGATTGTCGCCGACGATGGCGAGCCGCGCGGTGTTGTCGGAGAACGCCTTGGCCATGCCCTCATAGAGCCAGTTGGCGGCACGATCGAAGCTGTTGTCCTGGCCGTGGCGGTAGCGCGCCAGCGTCATCTCCTCATCCGACAGGATCGGCGTCACGATACCGGCGCCGGCCTTGTAGGCGTGCACGGCGATCCGCCGCACCAGCGGCAGCGCGATCGCGGGCGCCGTCAAGAGCAGATCCTGTCCCGGCCGCAAGCCCAGGCCCACCTTCACCGCCACCTCGGCCAGCCGGTCGAGTTTCACGGGATCGATGGGAACGGCGGAATTGCGGTGATCAATCATGCGGGGTCCTCTGCCGAAGCTCTCTCGTTCAATCTAAGTCTAGCATCGCAAGGCGCAAGTGCGCGAGCGCCTTGCGACACGGAGAGATACGGAGTTTCGCGCATTTTGGTTTTCAACGCGTTGCCGATTTCAGCACCCGGTCGACCATGGCAGGCGCAAGGCCGAGGTAATTTTTCGGTGAAGTCAGCGCTTCGATCGTGGCACGGTCGATCCTGACGGAGACGCGGGCGTCGGACGAGAGCGCGTCCGCCAATGTCAGACCCTTCTCATTGGCGAGCCGGCAGGCATCATAGACCACGTCATGCGCCTCCTGCCGCCCGATCTGCGGCGCCAGCCCCATCATGACCGCTTCGGCCACGATCAGGCCGCGGCTGATGGCGAGATTGTCGTTCATCTTCCTTTCATCGACGATGAGGCCTGCGAGCGCGAACTTCGCCTGGTGCAGCGCGCCGGCGGTCAGCACGAAGCTTTCCGGGATCGCAATCCATTCGGCATGCCAGGGCCCGGTGGCGCGCTCGAAATCCTGCGCCATCGCATCCAGCATCAGACCGGCATGCTGGCGCACCGCCTTGGACGCCGCGAGCATCAGCTCCGAGGAAATCGGGTTGCGCTTCTGCGGCATGGTCGAGGAGGCGCCGCGGCCCTTGACGAAGGGCTCGTAAACCTCGGCGAACTCGGTCGAGGCCATGATCATGATGTCGAGCGCGATCTTGCCGAGCGAGCCTGTGACGAGCGCGAGGAAGTTCACGGCCTCGGCAAAGCCGTCGCGCGCGACGTGCCAGGTCGAGGCGGGAACGCCGAGCTCGAGCTCGGCGCAGAGCGCCTCCTGCACCTCGAACCCCTTGCCGCCGAGCGAGGCCAGCGTTCCGGCGGCGCCGGCGAACTGTCCGACCAGCACGCGCGGCTTCAGTTGCACGAGCCGCTCGGCGTGGCGGTCGAACATCGCGAGCCAGATCGCGGTCTTGTAGCCGAACGTCACCGGCAGCGCCTGCTGGAGATGGGTGCGCCCGGCCATCGGCGTGTCGCGGTAGCGCTTCGAGAGGTCCGCGAGAATGTTTCGCAGTTCGGCGATGTCGCGCTCGACGATCCCGAGCGCGGCGCGCAATTGCAGCACCACCGCGGTATCCATGATGTCCTGCGTGGTCGCGCCCCAATGCACGTAGCGGCCAGCCTCGCCGCACTGCTTCACCATCTGATGCACCAGCGGCAGAATCGGATAGCCGACGATGTCGGTCTCCTGTCGCAGCAGATCGAAATCGAATGCGGCGACGTCGGTCCGCGCCGCGATCTGGTCGGCGGCTTCCTGCGGGATCACGCCGCACTTCGCCTCCGCCTTCGCCAGCGCCACCTCGACTTCGGCATAGCGCGCCACCAGCGCGACATCGGAAAACACCTCGCGGATCTCGGGCGTGCCGAAGGCGTCGCGGAACAGCATGGAATCGAGCACGGTTGTCGAGGCGGGAAAAGCGGGCATGGGCGTTTCTTTATGGTTGGTGTTTGTGTGGAGAGCAGCTTACGCGGGCCGCGCTGTTCGGCAATGGACATTCATGGCTCGCCACACATTCGATGTCGTACGACGATATTACGACGGCGCATCGCTCTATCCCCCCGTCATCCTGAGATGCGAAGCGTGCGACGCGCAGCGGCGCACGAAGGACCTCGAAGTGATGAGCGGCCGCGATGCAGCCGGGTTGTCGCCCTTCGAGGGCCGTGACAAGGCGGCCACTTCAGGGGGACGGGGATAAATTGTGCGCGCAGCAAGATCGGGCTAAGTGCGCAGCCCGCGACAGTCCACCAGACCCGCCACATTCTCATTCAAGTTGCATTCCTATCCGAAAACGGCATAGCAGCCATCACGCGATCGTGGTGAACCCGGCAGGCCGCTCAGCGGACTCACAGTCTTAGAGTCGAAATCCATTCTGATTTCATCATTGCCTGATGTCATTGCGAGGGTTGAGTTTTCGACGTGCAGTTTATGTTCCGGGACCACCTTCTCGACACCGACCGGCGCGAGCTGAGCCGCGAGCAGGTTCCCGTGGCCGTGGAGCCGCAGGTCTTCGACCTCGTCGTCCACCTCATGGAGAACCGCGACCGGGTGGTCAGCAAGGATGAGCTGATCGACAAGATCTGGCACGGGCGCAGCGTCTCCGAATCCACCCTGACCAGCCGGATCAACGCGGCGCGCAAGGCGATCGGCGACAGCGGAGCCAACCAGGCGCTGATCCGCACCATCGCGCGCAAGGGCTTTCGTTTCGTCGGCGCTGTCCAGACGCAGCGCGGCGCGGCCTTGCCGGAGCCGGGCCGTCTCGCCCAGGCGCCGCTGGCAACGCTCGCGCTGCCCGACCGTCCCGCGATCGCCGTGCTGCCCTTCACCAATATGAGCGGCGACCGCGAGCAGGACTATTTCTCCGACGGCATCAGCGAGGACATCATCACGGCGCTGTCGAAGCTGCGCTGGTTCTTCGTCGTCGCCCGCAACTCTTCCTTCGTCTACAAGGGCCGCGCCGTTCACATGCACGAAGTCGCGCGCGAGCTCGGCGTACGCTATGTGCTCGAAGGCAGCGTGCGGCGCAGCGGCGATCGCCTGCGCATCTCGGCGCAGCTCAACGACGTCTCGACCGGCAGCCATCTCTGGGCCGAGCGTTACGACCGCGAGCTTGCCGACATCTTCGCCGTGCAGGACGAGATCACCGAGGCGATCGTCGCCGCGATCGAGCCGCAGCTCTATACCGCCGAAAGCTTTCGTGCCCAGCAGAAGCCGCCGGGCAGCCTCGACGCCTGGGACCTCGTGATGCGTGCGCTGTCGCATTACTGGCGCATCACGCGCGAGGACAACGCCGCCGCACAAGGACTGCTGGAACAGGCGACCGCGATCGATCCCGCCTATGGCAAGGCGCTGGGCCTGCTCGCGACCAGCCATATCTTCGGCGCGCATATGGGCTGGGCCGACATGGCCATGACCGTGCCGGTCGCCGAACGCGCGGCGCTCGCGGCGGTGGAAGCCGATCGCGAGGACGCCTGGGCCCATCACGGTCTGGCTTACACTTATTTGTTCCGCCGCCGCTTCGACGACGCGCTGGCTGAGTTCGAGCTGACGCTGCAACTCAATCCGAATTTTGCGATGGCGCACGCTTTCTACGGCGTGACGCTGTGCTACGCCGGGAGATGGCGAGACGGCGATGCCGCCGCTCGCCGCGCGCTGCGGCTGAGCCCGCGCGATCCGCTCGCGGCGATCTATTGCGGCGTAGCCGCCTATGCCCAGTTCATCGGCCGCAACTATGAGGGCGCCGTGCAGATGGCGCGGGAATCGATGCGGCAGCGCGCCGATTTCGTCGGCGCCCATCGCGTGCTGACGGCCGCCGCCGGCATGTTGGGCGATCCTCAACTCGCGGCGTACGCGCTGCGGGGCCTGCAACGCACCCAGCCCGGCATCTCGCTGGCCTGGCTCACGCGCGAGCTGCCGATGCGGCGGGCAGAGGATCGCGAGCACTATCTGCAGGGGTTTCGGCGCGCGGGGATGAGGTGATGCTGTTTACCCTCCCCTGGAGGGGTCCGGGACGAGCGTAGCTCGCCCGTGGGTCGGCTCGCATCTGAGCGCAGCGAAGATGAGAGACGGGGTGGGGTGACGGTCTCTCCACAACGAACACTGCCTGTGTGGAGAGATCACCCCACCCCAACACACCCAGCTCG